>NZ_JAMYRC010000059.1:0-35995 GCF_040321205.1 Mesorhizobium sp. M0496
GCGCCATTGCGCACCTCGGTCCCTCTCGGGCAGACACAATCGCCGTCCGAATTGTGGACCTGGCCCCGGATGGTGCACTGCTCGGGCCTGTCGGTCCTGACGCATTTGCCGTTCTCAAGCCCGGTTCCGCGTGGGCAGACGCAGCGTCCGTCCTCGGTGCGTATCTGGCCTTCGAGCAGCACGCAGCGCTTCGGCTCTTCCGGTTTCGGCACGATACCACCGCCCGGCGAGCACTGGCCGTTGCGGAAGGTTGTGCCGGGCGGGCAGACGCAGCGGCCGGCGTCGTTCAGGACGAAGCCTGCCGAGCATTCCTTCTTCGTCTCCTGACTGATGGTGAAGGGATGGCAGGCATAGGCTTTGCCGCGATCGCCCTGGGTGTTGGCCTGATCGCCGGAGAGCACGTCGCCGCCTTGCACCCGTGTGTCGGGAGACAGGACGCCGACGCAGTTCTGGCCGCTGACGTTGCCTTGCAGATTGGCCAGGCGGCCGTCGTCGGGAATGACCACGGTGACATGGTGCACCTGGCTTTCGCCTGCGCCGAGCGTCAGGCTGGCAATGCAGGACAGCGGCAAGGTTGCCGGCTCCGGCGAGCAGCCGAAGGGCGGATCGATCGAGGTGATCTCAACGCCTTCCAGCCTGCCGAGACCCTCCACACCGATCGCATCACCGATGCGGACCGACCCGGAGAAGGGGCTTGTGCCGTCGTTCGTGATGGTGATCTCGAACGAGCAGGGTTGGCCGAGCTTGCATTCGCGGTCGCCGGTCTTCTCGACACGGATGGTCGAGGTGCCGCCGCCCTTGGCGCAGGCCTGGCCGATCGGATAGACGATGTCGTCGCCGGGGGCCGGACCATACGAACCGCGCGCGCAGTTCTCGAACTCGCCGTTTGCCGAAACCGTCACGTCGAAGTGGCGGCTGGTTCCAGGCGTCATCACAGCACCGGGAATTTGGCACGACAGCGCATTGGCCGGAACCGGTCCGCATGCCCATTCCGCGCCGTCAGGAGTGACGGACTGGATCTGGACGGGCGCGCCGCCAGCCAGCAGCGTGGCGGCATCGTTGACCCGCACCGGACCGGTGGGGGCAGCGGTGCCAAGGCTGATGACGGTGATGCGGCAAGAGATGACCGCGGCACCGGCGAGCGAGCCGTTGCACACCTTGGTGATGCGCAGGGTCGGCTTGCCGCCATTGGGATGACGGAAACGTTCCTTGGCGCAGGCCTTGTTGTTGGTGAGGTCGACCTCACCGGGGATGGCCTTCACCAACGCGCAATTCTCCACCGAGTCCGACTGGTAGCCGGCCGGCATGACCGCCTTGACGACGATCGGTGTCGAGGCGCCCGGAGGCAGCGAGATGCCCGCATTGTCGCAGCGGAACTGGCCGGGGCCATTCGGTCCGCATGTCCAGGGCGGGCTCGGGCCGAAGGTCGAGGAGGACGGCGCGCCGCCCGGATAGCTGTCGATCACCGTCAACGGCCCGTTATAGGTTGATGTGCCGTTGTTGATGATGTCGATCACGAAGTAGCAGATGCCGTCGACCGTGCAGACCGGGATGCGGGCACGCTTCTTCAGGATCAGGTCGACCTTCTTTTCGACCGGCGGCTGGCAGTCGCGGTCACGGTCACCACGCCGGCAGATCGGGATCGAGGCACAGCCGCGATCGTTCGACTGGCTGCCGAAAAGCGGCTTGCCGCTGGCCCCATAGTTGTAGGTGGCGCAGTTGCGCAAGACGCTGCCTTGCCAGCCCCCGGCCGGCTTGAAGCCGAGCTTGAGGTCGACGGAGGCCCCCGGATTGAGCGTGGTCACCGGATAGGTGCACGTCATCGGGGTGATGCCGGGCACGCAGGCCCAGGGCGGATTGGGCCCTGAATCGAGCGTCGAGCCGGCCGGCAGCGTCACCTCGTCGAGCACGATCTTGCCGTGATAGGCACCGGTGCCGACATTGGTGACCCTGATGGTGAAGTCGCAGCCGCCACCCATCGTGCAACGCGTCACGTCGGCGCGTTTCTCGACCTTGAGGTCCGGCTCCTTGTCCTTGGGCGTGCACCTCTGGTCACGCGGGATGACGATGTCGATCGTCTGCGTGCAGCACAGGCCCCAGCCTTCCTTCGGACCGGCATAGGTCTCGATGCCGGTGACCGTAAGGTGGATGACGTCGCCGGGCGAGGCGCCGACGATCTTCCAATTGAGCACACCGCCGCCCGCCGGCACCAGTTGGGTGTCGGGGATGATGGTGATGCCGGGTGTGGTTGTCGACACCTGCACCCACTTGCCGCTCATCTCCGCGCCGACCGGCATGTGGTAGATGAAGGCGCCGCCGCCGGGCACGCAATCGACCGTGCCGCGCTCTACCTTGAAGCATTCCTTGCCTGGAGGTGGCGGTGGCGGGTTGCACTTGGTGACGTCGATCTTGATCGAGGTCTTCACGCCGGTCTTGAAGTCGCCGTCGTCGGGCTTGCCCGGATCCTGCGACGGGATGATGGTCCCGGTGCCCGGTCCGGCGGTCACCTTGATCATGCCTTGGTTGTCGACGATCGCCGGCGCCGGAAATGCCGCATGATCGATCTTGGCCGTGATCTTGAAGTTGATGACGCGCTCGTTGGGAGCGCCGACGCCGTCGAGATCGGACGTGGAGATGCGGAAGTCTGAAACGACAGCCGTGTCGTTCGGATTTGCCGACGTGCTGATCGTCGCTCCCGGCAGCGGTCCGCCGGACGAATCCGTGCCGTCGCCGGACACATTGACGTTGACGATCTCAAGGCCGTGCGGAAGCTGGTCTCTGAAGTCGACCCTGACCTTCTTCAGCCTGGCCTCGAGGCTCGGGTCGGCAAGACCCTGCGGATCGCCGCGCAGGCCGAAGCTTAGTGAATAGACGACGTAGTCGCAGCCTCGTTGCGTGCCTTTCTTGGTGAAGAACGGCACGACCCGGTCGGGCCTCGGGGTGATGACGCGCGAACTGTCGAGATCGAGCTTCAGCTCCGGGGTGATCGGGGCAGCGTCCTCCGCAAAGCCTTGCACCGGGGTTAGCATGGCGACCGCGACACCGGCCGCCATCAGCCAGCGCGCGCCGCGCCTGGCGTATGACAGGGGTTTCATGATCGTCTCCATGACGGTTGTTTGAGTGTTCGTTTCGAACGGGGAGAGTGCGAGATTTTTCATCTTCCCCTCCTCAACGTTCGCAGCTGACGGCTGGGGTTCTGAGCGGCAAAGTCATCTTGCAGCAAGGGTAGTAGCCACCCTTGTCCTTGTCGGACTTCCTGTAGAAACAGAGCCCGACATCGACTGTGTCGCCCGGATAGTGGCCGGTGATGTCGATCGTGTAGGGCTTGCCGGGCGCATGCGACTGCCGGGTAGTTACCCCGACACCTGGTGTCCTGGATTGGGCCTTGATCGAATCGCCGCCGAAGCCGGCATGGTCATGGAGATAGAGATCGGCCTCGAGGCCGGAGGGCGTGCAGTAGTACTGGACGTCGTCGACATCGAGACAGGGAGGCAGATTGCCGGGTGGTGGGAAGTCCGGCGGGTAGAAGGGGGGCAGATAGCCGCCCGGGATTTCTTCATAATAGCCGGCGCGGCCTTCACAAGGATGCCAGACGGCGACGTCGCCGACATGGCCCTCGACCTCCGGGTCTTCGAAATAGCTGTCGAAGTCTACGAACCAGGAGCCGAAGGGCGGCACGTTGGCCGGCTTGACCAGCTCTTTCGGCGTGATCTGCACGCCATGCACGGCGAGTGGCCCGCCAACGGCGAGCTGTTCGGCGAGAGCCGGATTGTCGCGCAATTTGTCGCCGGTGTTGACCAGCGTCTGCGTGCAGACCGAGGTGTCGAGATTGCCGTCGGCATCATAACCATATTGCAGGTCGAGACCGCCGGCCGACTGCCTGTTGCCCTGCGGGAAGCCGACGGCATATTCCTGCGGCACTTCGACCCAGACCGATTCCGTTTCCGGATCGTCCGGGTTCTCTCTGAAATAGCGGATGACCTCGCCCTTGCCGGAATCGGCGAACTGGCTGTAGTCGTAGCGGTTTTCGACCGGGCCGCGCTGGGCCAGGTACATGAAGCCGCTGTTGTCGAAGGCGATATCGGTGACGGCGTAGTCCTTGTCGGCCTTGACCGTCAGCTCCCAGCGCGGATCGCCGGCAAAGGTGCCGTCGCGGGCAATGCCCACCGACCAGATTTCCGACTGTTCGCCGACCGAATAGTAAAGCCGGCCGCCATGATAGGACACAGCCCAGATGCGGCGCTCGTCCTGCGTATAGCCCCAGCTGTCGGGGTCTTCGCTATCGAAAGCCGCGCCCTGTATGTCCATCACCGAACCATCGTCGGCGACGGGAGCCAGCCCATGCGCCGGGCGCCCGGCAACGCCATGGTCGAAGCTGTCTATCAGCGCGCCGGTGGCGTCGATGCGATGGATCAGGCCGGTGTCGAGGTCGGAAGCAAAGAACTGGCGGTGAGCGGCGTCGAAGGTGAGGTTGCCGATGCCGGGACCGCTGTTGGTGTCGATGTCTGCAAACTTGGAGACCTGGCCGGTAATGCCGTCGATCTTCCAGATGGTGCCCGGCCCGCCACCGTTTTCGGTGCCGAACTGGCCATCCATGAAGGTGGCGCCGGCCGCGCCACGGCGCTGCCGCTCCGGCCTGCCATCATCGTCCGTATCAGGCGTGACGATGCGGATGCCGTGCAGCGAGGTGGCCCCGGCATAGAGATTTGGAATGCCTGATGGAACGCCATCGCGCACGCCGTCGTCATAGGTGACGCCGAAGACCTGGCCGATCTGCTCTGCCGTCACCTCGAAAGGCGGCGGCGTGTTGACGAGCTGGCCGGAGGCTGGCCCGCCCAAATGCGAGACGTCGAACACACGCAAGGTGGCATGCGTGGCGTCGATGAAGGTTTCGTCGACCGGATCGACGCCGGGCGGCAGGCCCTCGTCGAAATTGGGAATGTTGGTGCCGGAAAATCCGGTCACCGCCATGGAACCGGGATAGATGATCTGGGTTTCCTGCGCCTGCGCGGCGCTGCCCAGCCACAGGCTGGCGCTGAGCGCCAGCGCCAGCAATGCGCCGCCGACATGTGCGGCACGATGCAAATGTCCATCAAGAGACGACACGAACGAGCCGCGGATGCGAGACATGACATTCCCCCCGAAGTCGACGGGAGAAATGGCCGGTCTGGCCGCGCAAATCAGGGCAAGGCGCGGCGGTCCGGCTCGTTCTTCCCCGATCGAATTGTCTGCTTTCCTCATTGTCACGATACGCCTGCTCTTACGCAGGGTCAACGGAATCAATGGAAAGCCCAGCGCATCGACTCCGTCCCGAAGGCGGTGGTCGCGCCGAGCTCCTGTTGTTCCCGGAGACCGCAGAGCCTCTGGGTTATTGGTCATGGGGGGCTTCCTTTCCGGGCCGCACCATGCGGCACCTGGAGATCAGTCGCAGGCGGAAGTGGAAAGGTTCATGGAAGCCTTGCGCAGAATGCTTGCGCGCGATGCAGCCTGTTCTTATATACGCGCCAAGCCGTTCGGCGCCGGAATGCCGGTTGCCGGAACGGGATTTCTTGTGAACAGGGGCTTTCGTAGGAATGCCTGTACGGGTCCTGAGAGCCTGCTTAGCGGAGAGACTAGAAAAATGGCAAAAGTAATCGGTATCGATCTCGGCACCACCAACTCCTGTATCGCCATCATGGATGGCAAGGAGCCGAAGGTAATCGAGAATGCGGAAGGCGCGCGCACGACGCCTTCCATCGTCGCCATCAGCGGTGACGACGAACGTCTCGTCGGCCAGCCGGCCAAGCGCCAGGCGGTCACCAATCCTGAAAACACCATCTTCGCGGTCAAGCGCCTGATCGGCCGCCGCTATGACGATCCGGTGACGGAGAAGGACAAGAAGCTTGTCCCCTACAAGATCGTCAAGGGCGACAATGGCGATGCCTGGGTCGAGGCCGGCGGCAGGAAGCAGTCGCCCTCGCAGATTTCGGCCATGATCCTGCAGAAGATGAAGGAAACGGCGGAAGCCTATCTCGGCGAGAAGGTCGAGAAGGCAGTTATCACCGTTCCGGCCTATTTCAACGACGCCCAGCGCCAGGCAACCAAGGATGCCGGCAAGATTGCCGGCCTCGAAGTGCTGCGCATCATCAATGAGCCGACGGCTGCGGCGCTTGCCTATGGCCTCGACAAGAAGGAAGGCAAGACCATTGCCGTCTATGACCTTGGCGGCGGCACGTTCGATATTTCGGTGCTCGAAATCGGCGACGGCGTGTTCGAGGTCAAGTCGACCAATGGCGACACCTTCCTCGGCGGCGAGGATTTCGACATGCGCCTGGTCGAGTACCTAGCGGCCGAGTTCAAGAAGGAACAAGGCATCGACCTGAAGAACGACAAGCTCGCCCTGCAGCGCCTCAAGGAGGCGGCTGAAAAGGCCAAGATCGAGCTGTCGTCGACCACGCAGACCGAAATCAACCTGCCCTTCATCACCGCCGACGCGACCGGCCCGAAGCACCTGACGCTGAAGCTGACGCGCGCCAAGTTCGAGCAGCTGGTCGATGACCTGGTCCAGCGCACGATTGCCCCTTGCAAGGCGGCGCTCAAGGATGCCGGCCTGAAAGCCGGCGAGATCGACGAGGTCGTTCTGGTCGGCGGCATGACCCGCATGCCCAAGATCCAGGAGATCGTGAAGCAGTTCTTCGGCAAGGAGCCGCACAAGGGCGTCAATCCGGATGAGGTCGTCGCTCTCGGCGCCGCCATCCAGGCCGGTGTGCTGCAGGGCGACGTCAAGGACGTGCTTTTGCTCGACGTGACGCCACTGTCGCTCGGCATCGAGACGCTAGGTGGCGTGTTTACCCGCCTGATCGAGCGCAACACGACCATCCCGACCAAGAAGAGCCAGGTGTTCTCGACGGCCGAGGACAGTCAGTCGGCCGTGACCATCCGCGTCTTCCAGGGTGAGCGCGAAATGGCCGCCGACAACAAGGCGCTCGGCCAGTTCGACCTGGTCGGCATCCCGCCGGCGCCGCGGGGTGTGCCGCAGATCGAGGTCACCTTCGACATCGACGCCAACGGCATCGTCAACGTTTCGGCCAAGGACAAGGGCACGGGCAAGGAGCACCAGATCCGCATCCAGGCATCGGGTGGCCTTTCGGACGCCGACATCGAGAAGATGGTCAAGGACGCCGAAGCCAATGCCGAGACCGACAAGAAGCGGCGTGCGCTGGTCGAGGCCCGCAACCAGGCCGAAGCGCTGCTGCATTCCTCGGAGAAGTCGCTGAAGGAATATGGCGACAAGGTTTCGGAAACCGAGCGCACGGCGATCTCCGATGCGATCGCGGCGCTGAAGACCGCAACCGAGGGCGATGACGCGGCCGACATCGAGGCCAAGTCGCAGGCGCTTGCCGAGGCTTCGATGAAGCTTGGCCAGGCCATGTACGAGGCTTCGCAGAAGGAAGCGGCGGAAGCCGACGCCAAGGCGGACGCCGCCAAGGACAGTGACGTCGTCGACGCCGATTTCGAGGAAATCGACGAGGATGACGACAAGAAGAAGTCGGCCTGAACCGTTTGACGGCAAGATAGTGCGAAAAGCCCGGCGCAGAGCCGGGCTTTTTTGCAACCCTTTGCGGAAAAACAGCGGACCACGCCGAAAAAATGCGGGCAAAGCCGCGTCGACACTGGCATCGCGGTTCCATCGCACCTAAATCGAAGCGTCAGTGCCGGCAAGAGACGCAACAATGCTTGAAGACGTTGAGCATCCGGACAGCGGGAAAAAATGAAAGCTGATTTCTACGAGACGCTGGGCGTCCAAAAAGGTGCCGATGAGAAGGAGCTCAAGAGCGCTTTCCGCAAGCTCGCCATGCAGTTCCATCCCGACCGCAACCCCGGCGATCATTCCTGCGAGCACAAGTTCAAGGAAATCAACGAAGCCTACGAGACGCTGAAGGACCCGCAGAAGCGTGCGGCCTATGACCGCTTCGGCCACGCCGCCTTCGAACAGGGCGGCATGAATGGCGGCGCGCAAGGCTTTGGCGCCGGCGGCTTCGCCGATATCTTCGAGGATATTTTCGGCGACATGATGGGCGGGCGCCAGCGCCGCTCGTCGGGCGGCCGCGAACGCGGCGCCGACCTGCGCTATAATATGGAAATCTCGCTGGAAGAGGCTTTTGCCGGCAAGACCGCGCAGATCCGCGTGCCAGCGTCGATCTCCTGCTCGGAATGCTCGGGCAGCGGCGCCAAGCCCGGCACCCAGCCCGTCACCTGCTCGATGTGCAACGGCCACGGCAAGGTGCGCGCCACGCAAGGCTTCTTCTCGATCGAACGCACCTGCCCGCAATGCCAGGGGCGCGGCCAGACGATCAAGGACCCATGTCCGAAATGCGCCGGTCAGGGCCGCGTCACCGAGGAGCGTTCGCTGTCGGTCAACATCCCGGCCGGCATCGAGGACGGCACCCGCATCCGCCTTGCCAATGAAGGCGAGGCCGGCCTGCGTGGCGGGCCGTCGGGCGACCTCTATATTTTCCTGGCGGTCAAGCCGCACGAGTTCTTCCAGCGCGACGGCGCCGATCTCTATTGCAAGGTGCCTATCTCGATGACGACGGCCGCCCTTGGCGGTTCCTTCGAGGTGACGACGCTGGATGGCACGCAGACCAAGGTGAAAGTGCCGGAAGGCACCCAGAACGGGCGTCAGTTCCGCCTCAAGGGCAAGGGCATGCCGGTGCTGCGTCAGCCCAATATCGGCGACCTCTATATCCAGACCGCGGTCGAGACGCCGCAGAACCTGACCCGCCGCCAGCGCGAGCTGCTGGAGGAGTTCGAACAGCTCTCCTCGCAGGACAATTCGCCCCAATCGAGCGGCTTTTTCACCCGCATGAAGGATTTTTTCGAGTCCTTCGGCGAGCGTTGATGCACGTTGGCCAGCAGCGGAAACCGGTTTGGGCCGCGAAAACCGTGACCCACACCATGGCTTGAGACGCGACGAAAATTATCTTATCCACGACATGCGCCTGGCCGCGCCTTGCCTTGCGCCGCTCAAGTGTTAAGTAACTTGAAGGGGAGCGCTGAGGAGAACTTGCATGACACGTCCCGGACTGCGCAAGGCGCTTGCCGAAAAGTTCGACGACGAGCTCAAATTCTTCAAGGGCTGGATCGACAAGCCGAAGACGGTGGGCTCGATCGTGCCGACCAGTTCGATCACCGCGCGCAAGATGGCCTCGATCGTCAACCCGAAATCCGGCCTGCCGGTGCTTGAGGTCGGTCCCGGCACCGGCGTCATCACCCGCGCCATCCTGGCCCAGGGCGTGCCGCCCGAAAATCTCTACGCGGTCGAATATTCCACGGATTTCGTGCACCACCTGCGGCGCCTCTATCCCGGCGTCAACGTCATCGAGGGCGATGCCTTCAACCTCAACGTCACGCTTGGCGAGAAGAGCGGGATGATCTTCGATTCCGTCGTTTCCGGCGTGCCGCTGCTCAACTTTCCGGTCGCCCAGCGCATCGCCTATATCGAGAGCCTGCTCGACCGCATCCCGGCCGGACGGCCGATCGTGCAGTTGACCTATGGCCCGATGTCGCCGATCCCGGCCGGCCGCGGCGACTACAGCGTCGAGCATTTCCATTTCGTCATCCGCAACATCCCACCGACGCAGCTGTGGATTTACCGGCGCGGAGCCCATTAGGGTTCAAATCCTTGTCGCTCTGGGTGACCTAGTTCGTCCGCCGCTGAGAGAGAACAAGATGTGGGTGATCTGGAATGGCGCAACGGTGACATGGGAGCTGGAGTGGTTCGACAAGAAAGATGAAAAGCTGGCAGGCCGCATCTTCCTGAACGACTTCAGTGAAGAAGACATGCGTCCGGTTCTGCTTGTTGATGATCCGTCTCTTTGCGGAGGCTACTACCCGATAGATGAGGCCCGCTCAGCACGCCCCCCAAACGCAAAGTCGAATGAAGGGCCGATTGAGCCGCCAGTTTCGATTTTGGGGCCGATGCGTTGATTTGAGCCGTCCTTGGCTGTACCTGTCCGGGAACAAGGGTGGCCAATGGCAGTAATCCCGAAAATCCTCGTCTTCGCCGGCTCGGTGCGCAGCGGCGCCTACAGCGGCAGGACAGCCGACGTGGCGCAAAAGGAACTCGCCATGCAAGGCGCCGAGGTGACCCGCATCTCGCTCGCAGACTATTCCTTGCCGATCCTCGACGAGGATCTGGAAAAGGAAAAGGGCGTTCCCGAAAACGCCCTGAAACTCGGCCGACTGGTGATCGCCCATGACGGGCTGCTGATCGCCACGCCCGAATATAACGGCTCCATCCCACCGCTGCTCAAGAACACGATCGACTGGGTGAGCCGGGTGCGCAGGGATGGTGGCCGATCAGTCCGGCCGCTGGCCGGCAAGGTCGCCGGCCTCTGCTCGTCCTCCAGCGGCCACTTTGCCGGCATCCGCTGCATCAACCATCTGCGCGCCGTTCTGGTGCGCTGCCAGATGGAGGTGGTGACGCCGGAATGCTCGGTGCCGGAGGGCGGCGACGCCTTCGATGAGGATGGCCATTTCCGTGACGACAGACTGTACAAATCGATGGAGCACCTATGCCGCACGCTGATCGAGACCTCGCGCATGCTGTCCACCCGGATCGAGACATGATTGCCGGCACCATACGCGCCCAATCCATGCAGGAAAGGCTCATCGTCGGCCTCGACCTGCCGACCATTAAGCAAGCCGAGCAGGCGGTGCGGGAACTCGACGGCGTCGTCTCCTTCTACAAGATCGGCTATCAGCTGGCCTTCGCCGGCGGGCTCGACTTCGCCAGGGAACTGGCCAGCGGCGGGACAAAAATCTTTCTCGACATGAAGCTGCTCGACATCGACCACACGGTGGCCAAGGGCGTCGAGAACATCGTCAAGATGGGCATGACCATGCTGACCATCCACGCCTATCCCAAGGCGATGGCTGCGGCGGTGGAAGCAGCGCGCGGCAGCGACCTTTGCCTGCTTGCGGTCAGCGTGCTGACCTCGATGGACGAGCAGGACATGATCGACGTGGGCTACGAGTACGACCCGCATACGCTGGTGCTGCGGCGCTCGGAACAGGCGCTGCATGCGGGCATGGGCGGCATCGTCTGCTCGGCGGCGGAGGCCGAAGCGGTGCGCCGCATCGTCGGACCCGACATGGCAGTGGTGACGCCCGGCATCCGGCCGGCCGGCAGCGACCATGGCGACCAGAAGCGCGTGGTGACGCCGGGCCAGGCAATCCGCAACGGCTCCAGCCACCTCGTCGTCGGCCGGCCTATCGTCGCGGCGGCCAACAAACGAGAAGCGGCCGAAGCCATCCTTGACGAAATGCGCTCGGCATAATTTCCCAAGAAAAAGTTCGGAGACAAGACATGCCCAAGGGATACTGGATCGCCCGTGTCGATGTGCGCGACGTCGAAGGCTACAAGGACTATGTCGCCGCCGCCAAGCCTGCCTTCGAGCGCTTCGGCGCGAAATTCCTGGCGCGCGGCGGCCAGCATGAAAAGGCTGAAGGCCCGGGCCGCGCACGCAATGTCATCATCGAGTTCGAATCGCTCGCCGCCGCGCATGATTGCTACCACTCGCCGGAATACCAGCGCGCCGTCGCCATCCGCCAAAAGGTCGCCGACGGCGAAATCGTGCTGGTCGAGGGCGCCTGAGGTCCACCGAACCATAATTCCGGAAAGTGGTATCCGGTTTTCACCGGAGATCATGCTCAAGACCGGATAGAGCCTGACCGCGCTTCAAGCGAAGCCGCGCAGGCTCACTTCCCGTATCCTCCATGGTGGCCTGCCAGGCAGCAGTTGCCAGCTGCGGAGCCTTGCCGACGCGCGGCTTGTCGAACGACCGACTGTCCCAATAGCCTTCGCTTGAGCAATTGCGATGCGGAGCGAACTGCAGGTTGACATGCAGGTATTTACCTGCATATTATAACCCCACAACAGAGTGAGGACGATGGACGCCGACAAGGTTTTCAAAGCGCTAGGCGACCCGACACGCAGGAGGCTGCTTGACCTTCTGTGTGAGCAGAACGGGCAGACACTCGGTCAGCTTTGCGAACACCTGGACATGGCCAGGCAATCCGCCACCCAGCACCTCGACCTGCTGGAGGCGGCCAATCTGGTGAGCACGGTCAAGCGTGGCCGCGAGAAGCTGCATTTCATCAACCCCGTGCCGCTGCACGAAGTCTACGAGCGCTGGGTGCGGAAATTCGAACGCCAGCGGCTCAGCCTGCTGCACGACCTGAAACAAGAACTCGAAGGAGACGACCAATGACCACCAACGAGACGACCAGTTTTGTCTACGTGACCTATATCCGCTCGACGCCGCAAAAGGTGTTCGAGGCCATAATCAAGCCTGATGTCGCAAGGCGCTACTGGGGCCATGAGAACGTCTCCGACTGGAAGGCGGGTTCGAAATGGGAACACATCCGCGCCAATGACGAACGGACCCTCGAACTCGTCGGCAAGGTCGTCGAGATCTCGCCGCCGACCCGTCTCGTCATCACCTGGGCGAACGCTTCGCAGGCCGACGATCCGTCGAAGTACAGCCGGGTAACGTTCGGCATCGAGGAATACGACACCATGGTGCGGCTGACCGTCACCCATGACGAACTCGAAGCCGGCAGCGGCATGGCGAAAGGCATCAGCCAGGGATGGCCAGCGGTGCTGTCCAGCCTGAAATCTTTCCTCGAAACCGGCAGCGGCATCGATATTTCCGCCAAGCCGAAATCGGCCTGATGCCGCTCGACAGCAGAACCAAAGCCAGTGGAGAATGACAATGACCAAGCGCTATATCGGCGGCTGTGCATGCGGCGCGATCCGCTATGAGACCAGCGGCGAGCCGATCTTCCAGAATCACTGCCAATGCATAGATTGCCAAAAGCGCTCAGGCACGGGCCACGGATCCTACATGACCTTCGGCCGGCGCGCCGATATGGCAATCACCGGCGAAGCGAGCACCTGGCGGGTGGCGGGCGCCAGCGGCAATGAAAAGATCCACGCCTTCTGCCCAACATGCGGGACACCGGTCTACCTGACATTTGTCGCTATGCCGGAGTTCATAGCGATCAATGCGACCAGCCTCGACGACCCCAGTGTTTTCGAACCGCAGGTGGTCACCTACACGATCCGCAGCCATGACTGGGACAGGATGGATCCGTCTTTGCAGGCGTTCGAGCGAATGCCGTAGGGATAGGTTCCGCCGATCGGGCCGCCTACGCTATTCCGTGAGTTAATAGCTCTCGTGGCGTGGCGAGTGCTCGTCACTGGCGAGCGCTTCCGCTTGGTGGCGTTCGGTTGGGCCGTCTAAACGCAGCGCTGCTGGCCGATCAGCCGGCTTGCCGCGGTTTCGGCCATGGCGTCAACGAGTTCGAGGCCCCATTGCTGGCGGCAATAGGCGCGGAAATCGAAGCAAGGCAGGCCGGGGCAGACCTCGAATTCGATGAGATGGACGGTGTCGTCGGCCTCGACCCTGACATCGATGGAGAATACGTCGCGCAGGCCGAGCCCGCTCATCAGCCGCTCGGCGATCGCGCGAATCCTCGCGTCGGCGACCGACTGGGTGTCGGCAACCGCAACGAGTTCCGGTTCGGCATAATGTCCCGCCGCTTTCGCCGCCTCGCCGGTGTCGCCGTAAAGCGCCAGGCTGTCGGCCATGGTCTGGAAATCGGCGCTCGAATCGACAAAGGCCACGCCAAGCGCTTCGGCCCCGGCGCCCGGCACCAGGCCGAGGAAACTGGCGCGCACGTTGCGGCCGGCGACATAGGGCTGGACCACGACGTCATCGCGATAGGCAGCGAACACACGCCGGCTGAGCTCCAGTGCGTGGCCGAGATCGTGGCAGCGTGAATCCGGCCAGATGCCGATCTTGGCGCCGAGCCGGTTGGGCTTGACGAACCAGCCGGTGGGAGACGCCGGCGGCTCGACCAGCCATTTGCCGTCGCGCGCAAGCCCGGCTTGCGGCACCGGCAGGCCGAGCGCGCCAAGCACGGCGCCAGAGCGGAACTTGTCCTGGCAGAGCGCAAACAGCGCATCGTCGGCGCCGATCGTCTTGAAGCCGCCCAATCTCGCCAAAGCGGGTGCGGCGCCGCCCCGGAAATAGGCGATGCCGTCGGTCAGCGTCCAGACCAGCGTCGTGCCGGGATCCTCGCCGGCTAGCACGCCTGCGGCCTCGTCGAGCGCTACCGGCGCGAAAGACAGGCCGCGTGCTTGGCAGGCGCGGCCGAGTGCTTCGAATTCAGTGGCGAGATCGGTCGACTGCGCCAGATAGGAGGCGATCTCAGCGGCGCGCTCCGGTGCGTGACCATCGGCGACCAGACGATCGAAGCAGGCCTTTTCCGGCTCATGGACGAGGATCAGTCTTGGCTTGCGGCTCGGCATGAAATGAACGCTTCCCGGCGGTGCGATCGCCTACCATCGCACGGTCAAGGCGTCAGGCTCTCGCGAAACCGACACGGCACAGGCGCCTGCACGACAGCACACGGGCCGACCGCAGAATGCAGTTCAGGCGATCAGCACGCGCGGCTCGAAGCGGCCGTTGACGGGGATGTCGAGCAGGAAGGTCATGCCCGCCTGCGGATCGAGCTGGCGCTGCTTCTCGTCCTTGCCCTTCCAGGCGGAAGTCACCGCCAGCCGGTCGGCGTTCTTGCCGACGAAGGCCGGACAGGATGGCTGCGTCACCGGCATCGGGATTTCGCGCAGTAGCGTGCCTTCAGGCGAATAGGCCTTGACCACCTTGCCGCCCCAGACGGCATTCCACAGCACGCCGTCGCGGTCGACCACCGAGCCGTCGACAAAACCCTTGGACGAGCGGTGATCGACGAAGATTTTCGGTTCGCCGATGGGCAGGCCGGTGGTCGGGTCGCAAGCGACGCGCATCAGCAACCCGGTCGAAGTGTCGGTGTAGTAGGCGAGCGCGCCATCTTCCGAAAAGCAGATCGAATTGGAGACGGTGATGTCGGAAAACAGCTTGCGCAGCTCACCCTTGAAAAACCAGTAGATCGAGCCAGCGCCCTTGCTCTCGTCCTTGGCCATCGTGCCGACCCACAAGGCGCCGCAGGGATGGACCCGGGAATCGTTGGAGCGCGTGACCGCATTGTCGGCCTCGACAGGCGTGTGCAGCGTCAGCTTGCCGGTCGCGACATCGCGGACATAAAGGCCGGTCTCGGCGGCGATCAGCTGGCGCTTGTCGTCGATGACGGCGATGGCGCTCGCCATTTGGCCAAGCTCATGGACGGTGGTCGAGCCGCCGGACAGCCGCTTTTCCAGAAGCTGGCTGTTGACGATGTCGAACCAGTAGAGCGTATCGGTGGCGGGATCGTAGCTCGGCCCCTCGCCGAGTTGGCAGACATGATCGGAAAAAACCGAAACGATGGCTTCGCTCATCATGCCTCTCCGCCGAACGTTGCATCCCAGGCTGTCACCGCCGCCTGGGCCCGCCCGGCCACCTCGTCGACGCTCATGCCCGGCTTGAATAGGCTGGAGCCCAGACCAAAGGCGGTCACGCCCGCCGCCTTGTAGCCGGCAAAATCTTTTTCGGAGACGCCGCCGACGGCACCGACCAGTGTTTGCGCCGGCAACACCGCGCGCATCGCGGAAATACCGGCAGCACCCAGCACGCTCGCCGGGAAGAACTTCAGCGCCGAAGCGCCTAGCTTGATCGCCAGGAAAGCCTCGGTCGGCGTGAACACGCCGGGCATGGTGACCATGCCATAGTGCATGGCGCGCGCCATCACCTCGGCATCGATGTTGGGGCTGACCAGCAGCCGCCCGCCGGCCTTGTGCAGGCCATCGACATTGGCCGGCGTCAGCACCGTGCCGGCGCCCACCAGAGCCGTTTTCGGAAGCGCTTCGACGATCCCGGCGATCGAGGAAAATGGCTCCGGTGAATTGAGCGGTACTTCGATCGCCTCGATGCCGGCGTCGAACAATGCTTGGCCGATGGCGACTGCCTCAGTCGGTTTCAGCCCACGTAGGATGGCGACCAAGCCGCGCTTAAGCTTGGGAAAAGGTGCGGTCTGGCTCATGGGGCTGCTCCGGTTTTGGCGATCATGCCGTTTTCGCGCGCAGCCTCGACGAGACCGGCACGCACCGCCTCGTCGGCATCGACAGCCCGCACTGCGAGCCCGGCGAGGCCGAGCGCCTCACTGTAAAGCGTGGCGAGCGCGCCGGATGCCACCAGCACGACGGGCTCCGCGCCGGCGCCATGGCGGCGGCTGGCCGAGGCGATCTCGCCGCCGATCAGGAGGCCGGACAGGCAGGCTGCGGCATCGTCGGCTTTCAGATCCTGAAGCAGGCCGGCGGCGCGAATGGAAAACAGCCGCGAGGTGACATCGCCGCCTTCGGCCAATGCGGTTTCGCACCAGCGGCGGAAGAACGGATTGTCTGCCGTGACGGGCTTCGGATGTTCGCCAAGCGAATGGCGCAGGATCGAGTGCGCGGCAAGCACGGAAAACAGTTCGCCGGTCGGCCAGGTGCCAAAACCGGTGACAGCGCCGTCCTCGACCAGCACCCATTTCGAATGGGTGCCGGGCATACAGACCAGTTGGCACCCCTTGGCCGGCAGGCCGGCACCGGCAAGCTGCGTTTCCTCGCCGCGCATGACGTCTGGCGCATCGGCCAGACGCAGGGCAAGGCCCGGAACGATGCGGATGTCGCGGCTCTGGCCGGGCACCTTGGCAGCGCCGCCGAGAATGGCACTGAGCGGCGCCGGCACCGGCACATACGATGCTTCCAGCCAGCCCTGGCGGGAGCCGGCCATGCCGCAGATGATCACGGGCAGGGCTTCCGATGCTCCCATCGCCGCCAGATGCCCTTCAAGGATGGTCGAAAAGCCCTTTTGCTGGGCGGTGATCAGGCCATCATCGCCGCGGCGTTCGGCAAGCACCTTGCCTTGCCCGTCGATCAGCCAGACCCGCATGCGGGTCGTGCCCCAGTCGACGGCGGCTACCGCCGGTGCGTTGCCGGCAAACCCTGGGCTCACAGGAAACCTCCATCGACGATCAGCATCTGCGCGGTCAGCATGCGCGACGCGTCCGAGGCCAGGAACAGCACCGTGCCGACGATGTCGTCCGGTTGCATCACCTGCTTGATGCACTGCTTGGCAACATGGGCAGCAAGCCCCTGTTCGGTCACCCAGAGCTCCTTCTGCCGCTCGGTGATCACCCAGCCCGGCGCAATGGCGTTGACGCGGATGCCGTCGACGCCGAGCTTGCCGGCCAGCCCCTTGGTGAGGCCGAGAATGCCGGCCTTGGCGGCCGTGTAGGACGGCATGTCGGGATGGTTGATCAGATAGGATGTCGAGGTGAAGTTGATGATCGAGCCGCCGCCGGCACGCTTCATGCCCGGCGCCACCGCTTGCGCGGTGAAGAAATGCGGCCGTAGATTGATGGCCTGATTGTTGTCCCAGAACTCAACCGTCACATCCTCGACGGCGTGGCGTTCGTCCCATGCGGCATTGTTAACCAGCACGGTGACATCGCCATGCGCCTCGGCCGCCCTGGCTGCCGACGCCCGCAAGGCCTCGACGTCGCGCAAATCGGTCTTGAGGTACAGCGGCCGCCGTCCGAACTCCTTCTCGATGCGGTCGGCAAGTATCATGCTTGGACCATCGGCGATATCGATGAAGGCGACATTGGCGCCCTGGCGCACAAACCCCTCGGTCAGTGCCGCGCCAATTCCCGAGCCGCCGCCGGTGATCAGCACCGAAGCGCCTTCGAGGTCGGCAAAATTCGCCGATGGCATCATATCTTTTCTCTCCGAGCGCATGACCCCGAAAATCGGATCGATTTTTGGAAAGGGATCATGCGCAAATATAAAATGCTATAACGTCCTTTGCGCGTCCTGAAGGACGCGCGGCGCTGTAGCCAGACCGGCGCGCATCCTAGCCACGCAAGGCGCGCGGGCAAGGGCGAACCTTCGGATTTCTGGCCTTATGTCAGACAAAACGACAATGCGCCGCATCGGATTGCGCACATCGAGATTGGCGGCGACTTCGAGACAAGTGATCAGATTGCCTTGGCGCGCAGGGCCCCGCGGAAGGAATCGCGGAGGTAGCCGAGTGTGGCGGCGGCATCGGCCGGCTTGCCGAACAGATAGCCTTGCCCGCCGGCGCAGCCGAACTGGACCAGACGATCGGCCTGCGCTTCCTGCTCGATGCCCTCGGCGACCACATCCATGCCGAGCCCCTCGCACATGGCGAGAATGGCGCGGATGATGTGTTCGGACGGCCTATCATCGAGAATCGAGGAGACGAAGGCGCGGTCTATCTTGAGCTTGTCGAAATGGAATTCGCGCAAGCGGCCGAGCGAGGACTGGCCGGTGCCGAAATCGTCGAGCGAAACGCGGATGCCGACGCGGCGCAGGTCTTCGACGATCTGCGCGGCCGAGGCCGGGTCGTTCATCAGGCCAGTCTCGGTGATCTCGATCTCCAGCCGGCGCGGATCGAAGCCGGTACGATCGAGGATCGCCAGTATGTGCAGGCCGGTGTTCTGGTCGACGAGCTGCGAGGGTGACAGGTTGAACGACAGGAACAGGTCCTTCGGCCAGCTCCGGGCCGCCTCTGTCGCCTTGCGCAGCACCAACTGCGACAGCGGGCCAATGATGCCGCGCTCCTCGGCGATGGGAATGAAGACGGTTGGCGGCACCGACCCGAGATCGCGATCGGTCCACCGCGCCAGCGTCTCGAAGCCGACGGTGCGGCGCGTGTTGAGGTCGACGATGGGCTGGAAATGCGGCTCCACCTCGCCGGCCGAGACCGCCCGGCGCAGTGCCTGTTCGATGCGGGTGACGCGCTTGGCCGCCTCTTCCATCTCGCGGGTGTAGACGACGACGCGGCCACGGCCGGAACGCTTGGCGTGGTAGAGTGCCGTCTCTGCCTTGTTGATGAGGATCTCGGTGGTTTCGTCGCCCGAAGAAAACAGCGAGCAGCCGACCGAAGCCGAAAGCCTGGCAGTGCGTTCGCCGACATCGTAGGGCGCCGACAGTATCTCGATCAGCATGCGCGACTTTTCGGCCGCCGCTTCCTCGCTGAACACCATCGGATAGAGAAAGGCGAATTCGTCGGCGCCGATGCGGCAGACCGTGGAGTAGCCATCCATCGAGGCGCGCAGCCGCATCGCGACCTGGATCAAGATATCGTCACCGGCCTTGTGTCCGAACAGGTCGTTGATCGGCTTGAAGCCGTCGAGGTCGAGGATGCCGACGGTAAAGGGTGCGGGATCGTCGGCACGGTCGCTTATCAGGCGATCGACCTTGTCGAAGAACCGGCGATGGTTGCCAAGCCCGGTCAACGGATCTGTGAATGCCAGATCCGTGCTCTCCCTGTTTGCCTGACCGGTGCCAAACGAAGTTTGCATCGGTGTCCCTGTTTTGTGACGTCGGAATTTATTTCGAGACTGGCAGCAAACCCTTTAGGAAACGTATCGCGAAATAGATTTTTCACGGGTAAAGCGCATGACCTTCGGGAAGGTCGAGACGGGTGCGTCAAACCTTTGTTTTCACGCACATCTTCAGTCGTTTCCCGCCGTTGGATGAAGCGGCGCCTCGCCTTGTCTCCAGATGGCTGGCGAGATCGGGGGCCGGCCTGGCTTTGCGGCTTGCTTATGCCAATCTTCAAAAGGTCGCGATTGGCAGACGCATAGTGAGCCTGTACAGGCAAGACAGTCGCCCCATCCGAGTCCGCCGGAGACCCGCCATGAAGCTGAAAATCGCCGTCCAGATGGACCATATCTCCACCGTGTCGATCGTCGGCGACACCTCGTTCGCGCTGTCGCTGGAAGCGCAGCGGCGCGGCCATCAACTGTTCCATTACACGCCCGAGCGGCTGTCGCTGCTCGACGGCAAGGTGTTTGCCCGCATCGAGGAAATGCAGGTGCGCGACGAGAAGGGCAGCCACTATTCGCTGGGCGAGAAGGTGCGCACCGATTTGTCGGAGATGGACGTCGTCCTGCTGCGCCAGGATCCGCCCTTCGACATGAACTACATCACCACCACGCACATCCTCGAGCGCATCCATCCCGGGACGTTGGTGGTCAACGACCCGGCCTGGGTGCGCAACAGCCCGGAAAAGATCTTCGTCACCGAGTTTCCCGACCTGATGCCGGACACGCTGATCACCAAGGATCCGCTGGAAGTTGCCGCCTTCCGCAAGGAGTTCGGCGACATCATCATCAAGCCGCTGTACGGCAACGGCGGCGCCGGCATCTTCCATCTGCTGGAGGGCGACCGCAACCTTGCCTCGCTGCTCGAAATGTTCGGCCAGATGTTCCGTGAACCCTATATCGTGCAGCGCTATCTCAAGGACGTGCGCAAGGGCGACAAGCGCATCATCCTGATCGACGGCGAGCCGGTCGGCGCCATCAACCGGGTGCCGGCCGAACACGATTCCCGCTCCAACATGCATGTCGGCGGCCGCGCCGAAAAAACCGAGCTGACGGAACGCGAACGCGAGATCTGCGCCCGCATCGGGCCCTCGCTGAAAGAGCGCGGCTTCATCCTGGTCGGTATCGACGTGATCGGCGACTACATGACCGAGATCAACGTGACCTCGCCGACCGGCGTGCGCGAAGTCCAGCGCTTCGGCGGCGCCGACATCGCCAGCCTGTTCTGGGAAGCGGTCGAGGGGAAGCGGAAGTAAGCCGGTTTCATTTTGTCTTAACCATGTTCCGCTTTTGCAACCGGGAGCAACCTGACCGCGACCGGGGCGGTTGCATGTTCCTGCAGTGTTCTTGTTTTGACCAGGCGATTGGCAAAAGGCTTTTCCTTTCCCCGCCGCTGACCTGCTGTTCCTTGTTGGTTGCGTGACCGCTAATATGTGTGTGTAGTCCGAAGCCTGAAGGCCCACGCCATGAAAATTAATGTCGTCTACGCGCATCCATTAGCCGACAGCTACCAGGCATCGCTCCACAAACGGGTCGTTCAGACCCTCAAGGCCAGGGGTGACGAGGTCGTTGATTTCGATCTCCATCAAATGAAGTTCGATCCTGTGATGCATGCCGAAGAAAGACGCGGCCACTTCGATCCTGCTCAAGCACCCGGCGATTTGCAGATTTACATCGATGCGTTGAGATGGGCGGAAGCTTGCGTTTTCTGCTTTCCCACATGGTGGTCGGGCATGCCTGCAATCCTGAAGGGCTATTTCGATCGAGTTTGGCGACCAGGGGTGGCTTACGAATTGCCGGCAGACGGTGGCACGATCAAGCCGGCGCTATTGAACATCCGGCGGATCGGCGTTGTTACCACATGCGGCTCGCCATGGTGGTATACCGAACTCTACATGCAAAACCCGGGGAGGAAAGTTCTGCTGCGAGGCCTCAAGACTATGTGCGGCCGCAACGTGACGCACCTTTATCTGACGAAATATTCTGTCGAGAGCATTTCTTATGACAAAAGGGAAATGTTCGCCCGCAAGGCGGAGCGCCTGTTTGACAAATTCTAGCCATCCATGCCCGGGTATCTCATCCTTGATGCGAGCGAGCCTTTGACAAAGCGGGCGCTCGAGCTTCCGATCGAGCCCAACTTATGAACGTGCGTCCTTGCCGGCAGCATTCTTCACCGTTGTGAGGCGGCCATATGTTCTCGTAATGTTCTTGCCTAACTCTGAAATCTGTGGTTGTCTCCCTTGACTTCGCTCACACCCTGGTCGCCAGGGCATGGGCGAACACCTATCCGGGGGCATAAAAATGGTGGCGCGGGTTCGCACGGTCGCTTTCCAGGGCATCGAGGCCGTGCCGGTCGACGTGCAGGTGATGATCGCGCCCGGCAAGGTCAACATGCACATCGTCGGCCTGGCCGACAAGGCAGTGGCGGAAAGCCGCGAGCGGGTGCAGGCGGCGCTGCATGCGTCGGGCCTGTCGATGCCGTCGAAGAAGGTCACGGTCAATCTGGCACCCGCCGACCTGCCCAAGGAAGGCAGCCACTACGATCTGCCGATCGCGCTTGGCCTGATGGCGGCATTGGGCGCCATTCCGGGCGACATGCTGGCCGGCTATGTCGTGCTCGGCGAATTGTCGCTCGACGGCACGATCGCCGCGGTCGCCGGCGCCCTGCCGGCAGCGATCGGGGCCAATGCCGAAGGCAAGGGCCTGATCTGCCCGTTCGCCTGCGGGCCGGAAGCGGCCTGGGCCGGCAAGGATATCGACATTCTGGCGCCGCGCAGCCTGATCGCCATCGCCAATCATTTTCGCGGCACGCAGGTGCTGTCACGGCCGGAAGCCGGCATCCACGCCGCGGCGCGCGACCTGCCCGATCTCGCCGACATCAAGGGCCAGGAGACCGCCAAGCGGGCGCTGGAGGTTGCGGCGGCCGGTGGCCATAATCTGCTGATGATCGGGCCACCCGGCTCGGGCAAATCGATGCTGGCGCAGCGGCTGCCGTCGATCCTGCCGCCGCTGGCGCCGAAGGAATTGCTGGAGGTCTCGATGATCGCCTCGGTGGCGGGAGAGCTCGGCGAAGGCAAGCTGACCGACCGGCGGCCGTTCCGCGCGCCGCACCATTCGGCTTCGATGGCGGCGATGGTCGGCGGTGGCATACGCGCACGGCCGGGCGAAGTGTCGTTGGCCCATCATGGCGTGCTGTTTCTCGACGAGTTTCCCGAATTCACGCCGCAGACGCTCGATGCGCTGCGCCAGCCGCTGGAGACCGGCGACTGCATGATCGCGCGCGCCAACCATCGCGTCACCTATCCGGCGCGCATCCAGCTGGTGGCGGCGATGAACCCGTGTCGCTGCGGCATGGCCGGTGAGCCCGGCTATCGCTGCCTGCGCGGCGAGCGTTGCCGCACCGACTACCAGGCGCGTATCTCAGGTCCGCTGCTCGACCGCATCGATCTCAGGATCGAAGTGCCGGCGGTCTCGGCAAGCGATCTGATCCGGCCCGACCGGGCGGAGAAAAGTGCCGATGTGGCGCTGCGCGTGGCGCGCGCCCGCGCCATCCAGCGCGAGCGCTTCGAACGTCTCGGCGCCACCCGCGCCACCACCAACGCGCATTGCTCGCCCTCGGTCATCGAGGAGATCGCCATGCCCGACGCCGCCGGCCTGTCGCTGCTCAAGGACGCCAGCGAAAAGCTCGCCTTTTCGGCCCGCGCCTACCACCGGGTGCTGAAGGTCGCGAGAACACTGGCCGATCTCGACGCCAGCGAAACCGTCGGCCGCATCCATCTGGCCGAAGCGATTTCCTATCGCATGAGTTCGGAACGGATGGCGCAGGCGGCTTAGACCCCCTTGAGGGGAGGGTGGCCGCGGAGCAGTCGGGTGAGGTCGCCGAAGAATGCTCGGCCTTTGTTGAAACCGAGTGTGATCAAAAAGGGCGCAGGCATGCCCCTCGAGGGCATGTGGTCTGAAGGGCGTCGGCGCGCTTCACGCCCGACCCTTCACGGCCCTTCGGGCCATCCTCCCTCAAGGGGGAAGGGAACGCCGGCGCTTAGGCCTTTTCTTGCGCCTTCAGTTCCAGCCGCCGCGCGTGCAGCACCGGCTCGGTGTAGCCGTTGGGCTGGTTGCCGCCCTTGAACACCAGGTCGCAGGCCGCCTGGAAGGCGATCGAGTTGTCGAAGTCGGGCGCCATCGGGCGGTAGAGCGGATCGCCGACATTCTGCCGGTCGACGATGGTCGCCATGCGCTGCAAGGCATCCATCACCTGAATGCGCGAGCAGACGTCGTGGCGCAGCCAGTTTGCGATGTGCTGCGAGGAGATGCGCAGCGTGGCGCGGTCTTCCATCAGGCCGACATCGTTGATGTCTGGCACTTTCGAACAGCCGACGCCCTGGTCGATCCAGCGCACGACATAACCGAGAATGCCCTGGGCGTTGTTGTCGAGTTCCTTCTGGATATCCTCGGGCGACCAGTTCGGCCGCACCGCGACCGGCACCGATAGGATGTCGTCGAGCCTGGCCTTGGGCCGGTTCTTGAGTGCGGCCTGCACGGCATGGACATCGACCTTGTGGTAGTGCGTGGCATGCAGGGTCGCCGCCGTCGGCGACGGCACCCAGGCGGTGTTGGCGCCCGCCTTGGGGTGGGCGATCTTCTCGACCAGCATCGCGGCCATCAAATCCGGCATCGCCCACATGCCCTTGCCGATCTGGGCATGGCCGGCCAGGCCGCATTCCAGCCCCGTGTCGACATTCCAGGCCTCATAGGCGGAAATCCAGGCAGCCTGCTTCATGTCGCCCTTGCGGATCATCGGACCGGCTTCCATCGAGGTGTGGATCTCGTCGCCGGTTCGGTCGAGGAAGCCGGTGTTGATGAACACGACGCGCTCTCGTGCGGCGCGGATTGCCTCCTTGAGGTTGACGGTGGTGCGCCGCTCCTCGTCCATGATGCCCATCTTGATGGTGTTTCTGGCCATGCCGAGCAGGGCCTCGACACGGTCGAAAATCTCGACGGCGAAGGCGACTTCCTCCGGCCCGTGCATCTTGGGCTTCACGACATACATCGAGCCGGCGCGGGAATTCATCCGCCGCCCCTTAGGCCCGACATCGTGCAGCGCGATCAGCGCCGTCAGCGCCGCATCCAGGATGCCTTCCGGAACCTCGTTGCCGTCGCGGTCTGTTATCGCCGGGTTGGTCATCAGGTGGCCGACATTCCTGACCAGCATCAGCGAGCGGCCGGGCACGGTCAGCGTGCCGCCGGCGGGCGCGGTGTAGGCGCGGTCGGGATTGAGCCTGCGGACAAAACTCTTGCCGCCCTTGGTGATCTCTTCCGCCAGATCACCCTTCATCAGGCCGAGCCAGTTGCGGTAGACGACAACCTTGTCCTGAGCATCCACCGCCGCGACCGAATCCTCGCAGTCCTGGATGGTGGTCAGCGCCGATTCCAGGATGACATCGGCGATCCCCGCCGGATCGGTGCGGCCGATCTGGTTGTTGCGGTCGATCACGATCTCGATGTGCAGGCCGTTCCTGACCAGCAGCACGGCATCGGGATTGGCGGCATCGCCGCGATAGCCGGCGAACTGTTTCGGGTTGGCCAGCGTGGTCGAGCCGGCACCGGCGCTCAGCCGCAATGCACCTTGCGCCAGCGACAGGCCGTTGACCCCGGCCCATTTGCCAGAGGTGAGCGGGGCAGCCTCATCGAGAAAGCTCTTCGTCCAGACGACGACCTTGGCGCCGCGCGCGGGGTTGAATCCCTTGCCCTTCTCGGCGCCGTCGGTTTCGGGAATGGCGTCGGTGCCGTAGAGCGCGTCGTAGAGCGAACCCCAGCGTGCATTGGCGGCGTTCAGCGCATAGCGCGCATTCATCACCGGCACCACCAGCTGCGGGCCGGCGACGACAGCAATTTCGGGATCGACATTGTCGGTCGACACGCTGAAGGCCGGCCCTTCCGGAACGAGATAGCCGATCTCTTTCAGAAAGCCCTTGTAGGCCTCCATGTCGACGGGTGCGCCATTCTCGCGATACCACCCGTCGAGCTTCTCCTGCATGGCGTCGCGTTTTGCCAGCAGCGCCCGGTTCTTCGGTGCCAAATCATGGACGATGGCTGAAAAGCCGTTCCAGAACGCGTCCGCGTCGACGCCCGTGCCCGGCAGCGCTTCCTTGGCCACGAACTCGTGAAGCTCTCGGGCAATCCGCAATCCGGCGATCTCGATGCGATCGGTCATCAGGCTACTCCAGATGAAAGGCTTTGCGGGCCTTTGGCATGTCAGGTTTGCCGGGTCAATTCAGCTTAGGGTGAAGGTGGCGTATTTAGCGGCCGGTGACGCTGCCAATCTCCCCCCTCGTGGGGGAGATTGGCAGCGTCACCGCCGCGCTCACACCGCAATCCTTGGCCGCCCTGACGCCACCGCCATCACATGCGCCTCGATGAACATGCGCTGGGCTTCGACGGTCGAGACGCGAAATTCGGTCAAAACGTCGATCTCGGCGCTGTCGGTGCCGGCCTCTTTCGCGCGCTCCGCGACAATGGCACGGACATCAGCTTCGGCCGCTGCGATCGCCGCCGCCTCGTCGAGGAAGTCGCGTACGGTTTCGCCCGAGGCAAGGCGAAACAGCCCTTCCTTGGGCTGGCTGACCCGCGCCTCGGCCGATACCCTGACCTGGCCGACGACGGCGCCGAGCGCGTTGGCGACATCGGTATCCTCCGGCACCACGCAATCATTGCCGATCAATGGCGGCAGGCCGGCATAGTGCAGCGGCGCCGAGGCGCCGAGGCCGATGACCGGCCGATCGAGCGCAACGGTTAGGCGAGCGATGCCGGGATGCGCATCGACGGCGCGCTGCACCAGAGCGTGCGCCACCGTCGACGCGCCGTCGAGGCCGTCCTCGGCAAAGGCGGTTTCGAGGATATATTCGGCCGACCAGCGCGTCAGCGTCACCAGCACGCGCTCCGAGATCGCTTCCGGCGACGCGGCGATGAACTGGCCACGGCCGTCGCGCTTGCGCGCGAACAGTTCGGCGCCGAGGCGGGCAGCATTCGGATCCCAGTTCGCCTGCTTGCCCAGCACATGGGCGGCGTCCGACGGCGTGAAGCCGGCGACGTGCACCAGCCCGCGCGATACCAGCCGGTTGAGCGTTGCGTTCTGCGCGTTCGAGGTCAAAAGCCTGTCAATGGCGAGCGGCACGGCACCGATCATCTCGTAGAGCCGAGCTTCGGCGCCGGTGAGACCGGCGGCGAGCCGGTCCGGCACGCCGGTGCGGACCGCGAAGCGGCCGTCCATGCGACCGGGATTGGGTGCGCGCAGCTGGCGCTCCAACTCGGACGTGACCGCCACGCCATGCGCCATGCCTGCCAGCGCCAGCGGCACCAGGCGGCGCGGTCCGAGCAGGATTTTCGGGTTGAGCGCGCCTTCCTCCAGCGTCACTTCGGAATCGCCGCCGAGGCCGAAGGTGCGCATGGCAACAGCCTCGACCATGGTGCGGAAGCCGCCGACAGTAGCACCTTCCGGATCGAGTCGTGGCCGGCCGCCATCGAGCACGGCGACGTCGGTGGTAGTGCCACCAATGTCAGACACCATGGCGTCGTCGAGCCCGGTCATGTGGCGGGCGCCGACCAGGCTGGCGGCCGGACCGGACAGGATGGTCTCGATCGGCCGCTGGCGGGCAAACGCCGCCGAAACCAGCGCGCCATCGCCGCGCACCACCATCAGGGGTGCCGCAATGTTGCGCTGCTCGAGAAAACCTTCGGTCGCCGCCACCAGCCGGTCGATCATCGAGATCAGCCTGGCGTTGAGCAGCGTCGTCAGCGCCCGGCGCGGGCCGCCGAGCTTGGCCGACAGTTCGTGGCTTGATGTGACCGGCAGGCCAGTCTTTTCGCGGATCAGCTCGCGCGCGGTGATCTCGTGCGCCGGATTGCGGGTGGCGAAATAGGCGCAGACGGCAAAGCCGGACACCGAGGCACCGAGTTCCGGCAAAGCCGCTTCCAGTCCGGACAGGTCGAGCTTGGCGGCATTGCCGTGCACATCGTGGCCGCCCGGACAAAAAACCACCGGATCGGTGCCGAGGGCGGCCTTCAGCCCGTCGCGAGCGAGGTCGCCCTCGGAAAAGCCGATCATCACCAGCGCGACGCGGCCGCCCTGGCCCTCAACCAGCGCGTTGGTGGCAAGCGTCGTCGACATCGAAACCAGTTTGATGGCGGCGGGATCGGTGCCGGCCTTCTGCAGCACCGCGTCGACTGCGCCGGAAATACCGACGGCCAGATCATGCCTGGTGGTCAGCGCCTTGGCCTTGGCCAGCACCTTACCCTTGTTCGGCCCCTCTTGCTTGCCTTCCGTCTCGGACCACAGCACGGCATCGGTATAGGTGCCACCGGTATCGATCCCGAGGAACAGCGGCTTTGGCTTGGTCTTGGCGGTCATTTCTGATGGTGGTCCAGGTGAGGAGAGATTTGCTCCCTGCCCCTTAGCCGATACGGGCCGGTCGATAAAGCCGCGAGCGCTGGGCCAAGGGAGGAGTTCGATCTCCCCCCTCGTGGGGGAGATGGCCGGCAGGCCAGAGGGGGGCGCTGTCCCGCTGGCGTTTCATTTGATGGCAATTGTTCCCTTTGGTCTTCAGTCGGGTGGTCGCAAAATGCAGCAGGGTAGCACCCTACGGCGCCCCCCTCTGCCCTGCCGGGCATCTCCCCCACAGGTGGGGAGATTGGCAGCTTCCGCCGCTCAGCTACCCGACAAACCCGACCTTCTTGTGCGTGCCATCGCAAAACGGCTTGTTGGCGGAATGGCCGCAGCGGCAGAGGAAGGTGCGTTGCGTGCGGTCGACCGTGTGGCCGGTGCCGGTGACGATCTCGACATTGCCTTCGAGCTTGAGCGGGCCGTTGGTGGTCGGCGTCACCGTCAGCGGGCCATTCCTCGCCTCCAGCGCCGGCGTGTCCTTCAGCGGCGGCTCGCCGGTGGCGGCAAAACCTGATTTGGTGTGGCTGCCGTCGCAGAACGGCTTGTTTTCGGACGCGCCGCAGCGGCACAGCGTGGCCCGGTAAATCGTTTCGCCGTCGAGCACGATCTCGGCATGCACCGCCAGCGGGCCGTTTTCCCGAAGCCGTACTGTGTTGACCACCGGCGGCTGCTCCTGCGGCCCGCCATCCTTCCTGATGTAGGTGATGGCGCCGGAGGGGCAGCTTTCGGCGATGGCGACGATCTTTTCGACGCTTGCCGCCTCGGGATGAATCCACTGGCCCGGCGCGTTGGGCACGAAGACATGTGGATCGCCCAGCACGCAGTTGCGCGAATGAATGCAGCGCTTGCCGGAGAACCCGATGTCGATCTTGTCGCTTTCGACCGTACCGGCCATAGCTGGACTCCTGTTGCCTGAAGCACGCCGGGTCAACAGACGCGACGTGCTCTGGGTATTTGCGCAGGCTATGACTCCTGTGGGAAAAGCGTCAAGCTGGCAAACCGGTCAGGGAACCAGATTGATCTCCTCGGTCTCGCCGCCGCTGCAGGTGTAGCAGCAATCCTCGCATTTTTCCTTGTTGCCGGGGCCGACGCCCCAATAGGTGCCCTCGTCGCCGTCGACCCAGGCGCCGTAGCAGATCGATTCGCCGGCGTTGCACGATATCGGCAGCTGCTTGGTCTCGCCATCGTCGAGATAGTAGTCCTTGTCTTCACCCGGCCAGACATAGTCGCGGTCCTGGCTGTAGAGTTCGACGCGCATGGCGTTGGGATGGCCGTTCTTGATGGCAAAGGTGACATCGTCGGCATGTGCCGCCGGCGCGACCAGCATGACGAGAGAAAGCGCGGCCAGCGTGCGGCGCGCATAGGCGTAAAACATGGTAACCCCCTGAAGTAGCGGCCCATCCGGCCGCGGGGCGACCATTGCATGCTGCATTGAATCGCGGAAGTGGCCGGGGTGAGCCGATCCCTGACTTAATTTGGGTCCAACGCCCCTTTCCCCTAAACTAGGGCACCAGATCGATCATCTCGGTCGAGTGTTCCACGCAAATGAAGCAGCAGTTGTCGCAGGGCTGGTCATTGTCCGGCCCGACGCCGGCCGAGATGCTGTCGTTGCCATCGACCCAGGCGCCGTAGCAGATGTGTTCACCCTGATTGCACGACAGCGGCACGGATTTCTGCGAGCCGGGGTCGATCAGGAATACCTTGTCGTTGCCCGGCCAGACCGTCTCGCGGTCGCGGCTGAACAGCTCGACCGCAACCGCTTGCCTGCGCAGGTTCTTGACGAAGAAGGCCATCTCGGCAGCCTGCGCCGATGTGGTGAAGAGCAAGGCCGCAAGTACTGCCATGCGAAACAGCGTCACGGTCTCTATCTCCCGAATCATCCCGGCAGAATCGCATGCCTGCTCCGAACTAGGAAGACGTGGATCGCTTGAGAATTTCGCCTCAATTCCGCCCATTAACAAAGTCGTATGGAGTTGCTTAACCGTTCGCGGCTATGTCCCCTCAGGGGGGCTGACTAAGTGAGTATGATGAGCAACAGCCCCGACAAGCGCAACGAATGGCGCGCCATCTTCTACGTGCAAGCCCGCGTTGCCATCGTGTTTGTCCCGGTGGTCGCCAGCCTGCTGATCATAGCGGCACTCGCCGGCAACGAACGCAAATCCGTTCCCAGCACGATCGACCCGACCGTCACCGGCTCCGTGCGATAAGCGGCACCGAGCGCTTAAACAAAGCGCGGGATCGGGCCGTTCTGCGGGGTCACCTCGTCGCCGAGGTCGACGAACACCTCGTCTACATAGCACCATGCCCAACCTTCCGGTGGATCGTAGCCTTCGATGATCGGATGCTTGGTGGCGTGAAAATGCTTGGTGGCGTGGCGGTTGGGCGATTCGTCGCAGCAGCCGACATGGCCGCAGGTGCGGCAGAGCCGCAGATGCACCCATTCCGAGCCGCTCTTCAGGCATTCCTCGCAGCCGAGCGCGCTCGGCGTCACCTTCCTGATGTGCCGCGTATGTCTGCATTCATCCATCATGGTCTCCCTGCAGTTTGAGGTGCGTCGGCGTTGCCGCGCGCGAGATATGCATGCAATGCCGCGACCACCTGGGCGCCTTCGCCGCCGGCCGCCGCGACGCGTTTGAGCCGACGGCTCAGGTCGGCCAGGCCAGCACTGGCTGAAAACAGGATGTTAACAACGGCGGTCTCTGCCGGAGCCACCAACGGCAAAAAACGGAAGTATCATTCCCCCCGGCTTTGAGTGGGCGAAAGTCCGAAGGTGCGCCGGAAGGCGCGGTTGAAGTAGGAAATATCGTTGAAGCCGGCGGCCAGCGCGATTTCCGAAATCTTCAATTTATCGAACTGCGGAGAGGTCAGCATGTCGAAGGCCTTCCGCAGCCTGAGCGAGGTGACGCGCTGTTCCAGCGTTTGCCCGCTTTCGGACATGGCCGACATGTACGGATTGGGCAGCGTCGCCACCAGGGCTCAGATCTGTATCGGTTTGTCTTAGGCGGAATGCCGGCGAAAAGTTCCCAGAAGTTTCTCCCTCGGCTTTATCTTTTGCAGGCCTGACCATCAGTCGAAACAGAATCGCGGGGAGACTTGCGAACTCCGTCATTTCTGGCGAAAGGCGGAGTGGAACGACACAACCAACGGGCCCAGTATGTAGTCGAGTGCGGTACGTTCCTCGGTTACGATCATGACTGATGCCGGCATGCCTGGATAGAGCGCAATCTGTGGGGCCGCTGCCAATTCCACTGGGTCGACCGCTACGTCGGCGAGATAGTAGGGAAACCCTGTCTTGCTATCGGTAATCCGATCTGCCGAAATGCGGCTGACGCGGCCATGAATTATGGGAATCGAGCGCTGCTTGTAGGATGTGAAACGAACTTCGGCTGCCATGTCGGGCCGCAGGTTCGATATGTCCTCGACGCGAACCTGCGCCTGGACGATCAGCGAATTCTCAGTCGGCACGATGTCGAGGATCGTCTGGCCCGGCGAAACGATCGCTCCGATCGAGAAGACGCTGAGATCCATTACCTGGCCGTCATAGGGCGCGCGCACTTCGGCTCGGTCCATGGCAGCCTGGGCGGCAAACATCTTTGGCACAAGGTCGGAAAGGCTCGATTGCGTATCGATCAACATGGCCGACAGCTTGGCTCGGCGCTCATTGGTCAGTTGCGCGATCTGGCTATCGAGCTCGGCCTTGCTCTGTTGGCTGCCGGCGATTGCGCCGAGGTTCTCGTCGATCAGGCCCTGCAGATCCGAGGCAGATCTTTCCAGCTCCAGAATGCGCGGGCGGGTCGTCAATCCCGCCTTGAGCAGCTTTGACAGGCTGGCCTTCTCGTCGATCGTCGATCGCAGTTGGGCCTGGTAGGATTCGACCCGAGACTGTTTGCCCTGGATCTGCTCCTCGAGTTCGGCAATTCGCCGCTCGAGGATTTGTCTGGCGCCGGCCATCGAGGCGCGCTGGCTTTCCAGGTCGGCGATCTGGTTTGCCATCGCGTCCCTAAGGTAGGTCTCGTGCTCCTTGAGGATGTCCTTCGGGAAGGCAACAGCCTCGCTGCCGTCCAGTTCGGCCCGGATCCTGGCATCGGTTGCTCGCAGCAGCGCGTATTGCTGGGCATAGAGATTGAACTCGGACCGAATCCTGGTGTCGTCCAGCTTCAGCATGATGTCGCCCTTCCTGACGACGTCGCCATCCTTGACGTGAATCTCCTTCACCGTTCCGCCGTCGAAGTGCTGGACGCTCTTGCGATTGCCTTCCACCTTGACGACAGCGTCGGCGAGCACCGCGCCGTTAAGCGGGGCAAAGGCTGCCCAGCCGCCTAAGACGCCGAAGAAGGCAACGATGATCAGCAGGCCGATATAGGCTGGCACCCGGATCGAATCCGGTGCGAGGATGCCAGCCTCGCCGGGCAGGCTCCGGTAGGTAAGGGCGCCCTCGCTCATCGATCTCTCCGGCCACAGCTCATTGGGTTGCCACCGCCATTGGCGCCGCGCGCTGGTTGAGCAGCGCGACGATCTCGTTTCTCATGCCGAAGGCCTCGACCGCGCCATCGCGCAGCAGAAGGATCTTGTCGACATTCGCCAGGGTCGAGGGCCGGTGCGAGACGATGATCACCGTGCTGCCACGGCGCTTGAGCTCGATCGCGCAGTCGGTCAGCGCGCGGTCGCCATCGGCGTCGAGATTGGAGCTCGGCTCGTCGAGAATGATCAGTTTCGGCGTTCCGAACACCGCCCGGGCAAGAGCGATCCGTTGCCGATATCCTCCCGACAGCACGGCGCCGCCTTCGCCGATCTGGGTCTCATAGCCCTGCGGCAGGCGGATGATCATCTCGTGTACGCCGGCGAGCCGCGCGGCCTCGATCACCTCCTGGTCGACATTGGTCTTGAAGCGCCCGATATTGGCGGCGACCGTATCGGAGAACAGTTCGATATCCTGCGGCAGGTAGCCGATGTGGTCGCCTAGCGCGTCGTGCCCCCATTGCGACAGGTCGGCACCATCCAGCCTGACGGTGCCGCGACTGGGCTGCATGACCCCGGCGAGGTTGCGTGCCAGCGTCGACTTGCCGGCGCCGGAAGGGCCGACGATTCCGAGCGCCTCGCCTGCTTCCAGTCGAAACGATACGTCCCGCAGAAGCACCTTTTGCTGGCTGGCAATTGCATAACTGATCTGCTCGACGGAGATCTTGCCGCTGGGCTTGGGCAGGTTGAACGATCTCTCGTTCCGCGCGCCCCCGTCGACCAGCTTCTCGACCCTTGCCAACGCCGCCCGCGCCAGGATCAGGCTGCGCCAGAGGCCGACGATCTGCTCGACAGGCTGCAATCCCCTGCCCAGCAGGAGACTCGCGGCGAACATGGTGCCGCCGGTGATCTGCCGTTCGATGACCAAATAGGCGCCGAGGCCGAGGATCAGCGACTGCATGGTGAGCCGCAGGAACCGGATAAGGCCCGACATCAAGGCGGCACGGTCGCTCGCCTCCGCCTGACACCGCAGCGCCAAATTGCGGTCGCGCCCCCAGCGGCGGATGAGCCCGTCAATCATGCCCATGGCGCGAACGACTTCCGCGTTTCGGAGGCTCATCTCCGTAAAATTATAGTTGGTCGTCGCCAGGTCGTTGGCCTGCTTCAGCGGCGAGCGTACGAGATACTCGTTGAGTACGGCCATGGCTATCAGGAGCAGCGAGCAACCCAGTGCGAAGAAGCCGAGCCATGGATGCAGCAGGAAGATGATGCCGATGTAGATTGGCGACCATGGCAGGTCGAAAAGAGCATGGACTCCGCTGCCGGTGATAACCTGCCGGAACGTGTCGAAGTCGCGGATAGGCTGGCTTTGCGAGGAACCGGGCGATGGGGTTTCGACCGACGCGGCAAGGATTTTCGCCGAGAGCAACCGGTCGAGCCGCGCGCTGGCGCGCGTCAGGATGGCGGCGCGCACCAGGTCGAGGCCTGCCAGCGACAGGAAGGCCGCCAGCAACACCAGGGTCAGCATCACCAGCGTGGTTTCGCTGCCGCTGGTGACGACCCGGTCGTAGATCTGCAGCATGTAAAGCGGGGAGGCGAGGTACAGCAGGTTGATCGCCAGGCTGAACGCCGCCGCAACCAGGAAATAGCGGCGGCATGCCCGAAGCGCATCCTTCACAATTTGGGATTTATTGCTACTCAAAAACCCAGCGGACAACCGCCCCCCTGTCCACGCCCGGAACCGATACTACTCCTGATCGTCCAACCGGCCACGTGGTCCCTTCCTATTCCTGCCGTAAACCTTAATTCGTAAGCTGAATCCTCGGCTGGCGGGAAAAGAGGCGGGCCCACGCCTGTCCGCAGGCCCACCTCCTGGTTCACAGAATGAAATCGCTCGCCGTCAGTCCAAGCCCGGTGCCGGTCAGCGTGATCTGGAAGTCGGCGGTTGTGTTGCCGTTGATGTCGACATGCACGATGGTATTGCCGCCGCTTTCCGACCAGGTGATGCTATTGGCCACGGTGTTCGCATTGGACCCGCCGAACAGGAAGGCCTGATCGCCGCCGCTGACCGTATTGGCGTCGATCGAAGACAGGTCGATCTTGTCGACGTTGTGCACGAAGTCGGTGATGGTATCGAAATTGCCCACGCCTGGCGCGGAATCCGTGACGGTTGGTCCATAGTAGAATGTGTCGGATCCGGTACCACCGGTGAGGGTATCGGCGCCGACGCCGCCGACAAGCGTGTCGTTGCCGTCGCCACCGTTCAGCGTGTCGTTGCCAGCCTGGCCGAACAGCGTGTCGTTGCCGGCCAGCCCGAAGATCTGGTCCGCCCCGCCATTGCCGTAGATGATGTCGTCGCCGTTGTTGTTGCTGGGGTCGTTGAAGGTTTCTCCCGCGCCGGCGCCGTTGCTGCCCGTTATGACGTGGAACGTCTCGCTGTACTGGTAAGCGGGCCCGGCTGGGTCGCCGACCTGGGTGGCCTGCACGGTCACGGAGAAAGTTTTACTCGGCGAGAGATCTCCCGAGCTCAGCGTGCTGCCGGTGATCGAAAACAGCCCCGAGTCCGATTGCGAGGTGATGCTGTAGACGAAACTGCCGGGGTCCGGGTCGGTCGCGGTCAGCGTTCCCGCGAATTGGAACGAGCCGAAACTGACATTGTCCGTCGTGGTGCTCGGCGTGAGCTGGATGTCCGTCGGCGCAAAGCGTGGCGCCGCATCGTCAGCGCCGTTGATGGCAATCGACACCAGCTTTGCAGTGCCGTCCTCGGAGAAGACGGTAAAGCTATCACTCAACGGCTGGCCGTCATTGAGCGCGTTGACCGTCGGGTTCGAATTGTCGAGCGCGTAGGTCCAGACGCCCGCGGCTGACACGGTGTAGGTTCCGTAACCGAACGCGCTGGCTGTCGCGGAATTGATGGCCTGGAACGAATCCGTGGTGTTGTCGACGTCGGTTGACAGAAGGTCGCCGGTCGCGGTCGGCGTGCCACCGCCGTTGGACGTACCTGCTTCGACGACGGTTCCGGCCGCCGTCCCCATGATCACCGCCGCGTCGTTGGCGCCGTTGATGGTGATGACGATGTTCTGCTGGGTGCCGTCGGCGGTCTGCACGGTGATGGTGTCGGTCAGCCCGGGATCGCCGGTGTTGAGCGCCTGGACGGCGGCGTCGTTCTCGTTGAGCGCGTAGCTCCAGTGGCCGGCGGCATTGATGGTCAGCGTGCCGTGGGCGCCGTCGGTCACCACCGAGAAGTCGGTGGCGCTGTCGACATCGACGGCGGCGAGATCGCCGGTCACCGGCGAGGTGCCGGGCGTGCCGTTGGCGACGCCCGAGGCCTCGGTCACCGACTGGCTGATGTCGCCGGTGATCACCGCCGCGTCGTTGGTGCCCAGGATGCTGACGGTGATCACCTGCGTGGTGCCGTCGGCGGTCGCCACCGTGATGCTGTCGGTGTAGGTCGTGCCGCCCACGAATTCGTCGTGGGCGTCGTTCATGGTGTAGGTCCACACCCCGGCCGCGTCGATCGAGAACGTGCCGTAGCCGTTGTTGCCGGCCGCGCCGCTCTGCATCACGAAGGCGTTCGAGCTGTCCACGTCGGTGGCGCTCAAGGTGCCGCCGGTGTTCTGCGCCGCATTGGTCTCGGTCAGGTTCGCCGTCGACGTGCCGGTGATCACCGCCGCGTCGTTGGTGCCCAGGATGCTGACGGTGATCACCTGCGTGGTGCCGTCGGCGGTCGCCACCGTGATG
>NZ_JAMYRC010000060.1:0-35613 GCF_040321205.1 Mesorhizobium sp. M0496
CGAGGATGTTGACGCCGCGCAGCATGCGCTCGCGGGCATCACGGGAGAATTTTACGTCTTTGGCAGCCATTTTTAGCTCCTGGCAAGGGCTTGGAGTAAGCCCGGGAATTCAGTTGACGGTGAGGCCAGTAATTTCTACAACGGCCTGGTGCAACGCTTCTCGGGCGTGGACTTCAGATTGGGCAACGCATTCCAGTTTCATGAATGTCGCCTCCGCCTGTCGTCCAACCGATGCGCCCATTCCGGAACTTTCTTACCGCCGGCGAGCAATCCTGCAAAAGACACTTGCAAGCCTTTTGCCATGATCTGCAGCGTCGTCAATGTGACATTATTTTTCTGACGCACAGTCTGGCTGGCAAGCGGCTGGCGGCGACTACTCCGATCGACCCGGAATGGGGCAGGAACGGAACATCTGCCGCATCGCGTCCGATAGGCTCTCCTTTCCCGTCGTTTACAAAAATAGCGGCCTCGGCGGGCATCATGGAGACGGATCACGTCAGGTCCAAATCGAAATCGACGGTAAGGGGTTGCGGCAACAATCCAGACCGCGGGGAACGATCGAGGGCATTCCCTTGGCAATGGCCCCGCCTACTACACAGAATATTCGACCGAAACCAGCTGATGCGGCTTGATGTGCGCGGCGACAACTACGGTGGCCGGTTCAGCGACGACTATGATGGCCGGTGGGGGATCGCCCGTCAGGCCCGACGGGAGAGCGGGTCTGACGGGCGGGCGCGACAGAAGTCCCTGCGAGGGGGCTCTGATCGGGCGCGTGGAGTGGTGGTATCGGAGCACCTATCGAACATAGCAGCGATAGGTACCGATGCCTGGCCTCCACATCACCGATCAACAGGTACATCGTTACATGTCTCAGCGTCGTCACCACACCCAGGCCGTTGCGGCCGCCAAGGCCGGTATCAGCGAACGTAGCGCACGCCGGATCGACAAGAATCCGCACCTGCCATCACAGAAGAAGCGCGAGCGGCACTGGCGTACCCGGGCCGACCCCCTGGAACAGATATGGCCACGCGTGGAGGAGCTGCTGAAGATCAGCGGCATCCTCTCCGTCACCATTTTCGAGACTGTGCAGGACGAGTTCGGGGAGGCCGCCGTTCCCGATGGCGTCAGGCGGACCCTCGAGCGCCGGATTGCCCGGTGGCGGGCACTGAATGGGGGCGAGAAGGAGATCTTCTTCCCACAGCATCACGTGATGGGCCGGCAAGGCCTCTTGGATTTCACCGTCGCTGACGATTTGCACGTCACCATCGCCGGCCAGCGGTTCGACCATCGCCTCTTTCATTTTCGCCTCGCCAGTAGCGGCTGGGACGATTCAGCGGTCGTGCTGGGTGGAGAGAGCTTCACCGCTCTGTCCGAGCACCTGCAAGATGCGCTGTGGAAGCTGGGAGGCGCCCCCGCCGAGCTTCGCAGCGACTCGTTATCGGCGCCTACAAGAACCTCGACGCCGACGCCCAGCGCGATTTCACCCGCAACTATGAAGCGCTGTGCCGACATTATGGCATGACGCCGACGCGCAACAACAAAGGTGTCGTCCATGAGAACGGTTCAATCGAAGCTCCCAATGGCCACCTGAAGCGACGGCTCGATCAGGCCCTTCGCCGCCGGAGCAGCCGCGATTTCACCAGCATCGAGGACTACCGCCGCTTCGTCGATCAGGAGGTGGCCAAGCAGAACCGACGCCGGGCCAGGCTTGTGGATGAGGAGCGCCGCGCACTCAAACCGCTGCCGCCGAAGCGAACCACGGATTTTACCCTGGTCAGCGCAGACGTCACGCGCAACAGCACCATCAGCGTCGACCGTATCACCTATTCGGTACCCTCGCGCCTCATCGGCTACCGGCTCCGTGCCCATCTCTACGATGACCGGGTTGAGTTCTTCCTCGGGCCGGACCGGGTGATGACCGTCGACCGGGTCCGCGTCAAACATTCGCAGCGAGGACACAATATCGATTTCCGGCACTTCATCGGCAACCTGAAGCGCAAGCCCCAGGCCCTGCGCTATCTGTCTACCGCAACGCCTTGTTCCCCACCCATGCCTATGCCCGGGCATGGCAGGCGCTCGATGCCGCTCTCGACGCCCGGCAGGCCTGCCGCGACATGGTCGCCCTCCTCGATATCGCCGCCAACGGCAACTGCGTCGATGCTCTGGCCCTGCGTATCGAGGCTGCGCTCGATAGAGGCAAACTCCCCGATGTCGCCAAGCTGAGGAGCGAGTTCCTGCCCACGGTCAGAAGCCGTGCAGACGTCACTATTCCACCGCCCGATTTCGCCGGGTACAACCATTTGCTCGCCAACGCACAGGTGCTGTGATGAGCCGGACCAAGGATCAGGCCGCCGCCGTGTTGCCCACCCTGCTGTCGGCACTGCGCCTGCCCAGCATCAGCCGCAACTGGAAGCATCTCACCGACACCGCCGATCGAGATGGCTGGCCCGCGGCCAACCTTCTCGCCTGCCTGCTCGAGATCGAGATGGCCGAGCGCGCCTCTCGACGCATCCAGCGCCATCGCGAACAGTCCGGGTTGCCTGCCGGCAAGACCTTCGCCACTTTCGATTTCGACTTCCCTTCCGGTATCCGAAAGCCCCATTTGCTTTCCCTGGCTACCGGGGAAGGCTGGATCGAAAGCGGCGGCAACATCCTCATTTTTGGTCAGAGCGGCACCGGCAAGACGCACCTGATTGCCGCCATCGGCCACGCCCTCATCGATGCCGGTCGCCGCGTCCTGTTTTCCACAACCACCGATATGGTGCAGAAGCTTCAGGCCGCTCGTCGCGAGCTCAGTCTCCCCGCGATGCTCGACAAACTCGACAAGTACGACCTCATTGTACTCGATGAGCTGTCCTATGTGCGAAAGGACCAGGCGGAGACCAGTGCCCTGTTCGAGCTCATCGCTCACCGATACGAACGACACTCCATCGCCATCACCGCCAACGAGCCTTTCTCCGGATGGTCGGACGTTTTTCCAGGTCCCGCCATGACAGTCGCGGCCATAGACCGCCTCGTGCACCACTCCACTATCATCGAGATGAACGGTGAGAGCTATCGTAAGCGTGCTGCCGTCGCCCGCGGCGCCGGCACGCAAAACGCCAATGACGAACCAGAGAACCCGCCCGACCGGTCATCGTAATAGACGCTGACGACAATTACTCGCCGCAGATCCGCGGCCGACGCCCGCCCGTCACAATGCCCCAGCGACAACTACAACTCCGATAATTGTCGCTGGCCAGTTGCCAGACAACCCATCCGGTGATATCCAAATCACACCACTCGGCGCTGCCCTCCACCGGCCATCATAATCGCCGCCGACCGGTCTCCCTAATCGTCGCGCTACATTGATGCCTCTTTCCAGGATTGCCTTGGTGATGACGCCAGTTCCCGCGCCAAGTTCAAGGACCGGCAACCCGGATGCCGGGTTGATGACGCTTGCCATACGACGCGCGGCATGAATGGACGTTGGCATAAGCGCCCCGACCCGCTTCTTGTCCTTCTGCCAGCCAGCCCTTGAAGAACTGCACTTCTTCTTCGAACTTTCTGCCGAGGCGCTCCTTCAATCGAAAGACCATATCCACTCCCTGCTACTGCTATTTGTCTGGATCATTTTCGCGACGAACGTCTGTCCAAGCCTTTGCGACTGCTCAATCATGCGGCATTGGCTGCCGCGACCACATCGCCTCGCGCTGCGCAGGCACAACTTCGTCGTTGTCGATAAGCCGCGTCCCGCCGAGCCAGGCGGCGGCGATCAGGCGGCCCGGTCGGTCCGCCGTGCACTTTGCAACATGCACGCTGTCGGTAGCGTGTTTTCCATTTAATGGTGCGCTCGACAGGGCTTGAACCTGCAACCGCCAGATTCGAAGTCTGGCGCTCTATCCAATTGAGCTACGAGCACCTCTCCAACCCTTTTGGGACGGCTATCGAAGCATGGCGTTTACCGCTAATCGCCGGGCTAATAGAAACAGATAAAGCGAGCCTTACATAATCAGCAACGCGTTCATTGCCAAGTCAGGGCGACAGGACCGTTGGACGTCGTCCTTATATTCGCCATTCAGGTGGCTTGGTGCCTATCAATAAGCCTATTTACCCTCCCTTTGCGGTGCACCTCGGCGTGCGCCCAGCGTGCCGATATCTCGGCGCATTTCAGCTCCATGCCCCGAAAAAGCGTGTTTGCAACGGAAAGCTGGGCATCGGTTGATCGTTTTCCGGGTCCTCCTCCAAACCGTAGAGCGTCCCTACATTCTTCAAGACTGGCCGGTAACACGCCAGGGAGTTGGCTGGCCAATTCACTTCGGCGCTCCGCGACGCTGCTATCCAGAGACAAGCGCCTGGTGATCTGGCCAATTAGTGTGTGGGCCTCCCTAAAAGGGACGCCTCGCGACGCCATCCGTTCTGCGGCGACGGTCGTCATCGCTGACCCGTCTTCCAGATGTTCGCGCATCGACTGCACGTTGAAAGACATGAACTTTACGATGAGCGATGTGAGGGTTATGGCCCGCTTAAGGGCATCTTCCGCCTGGCCCAGCGAAGAGCAGCCGTAGTTGCTTGCCTCGATCGAGTTGCTGAAAGGCGATTTGCAGGTGGCCGTTGCCGCAGAAACGTATGCGCCTATTACGGTGCTTGCCGACCCCTTGATGTGTTCAAGCAGAAAAGGGTTCTTCTTTTGGGGGAGCATCGAAGAGCCGCCGGCAAGATTGTGAGGGATGTCAACGAGGGCGAACTCCCGCGTCGTCCAAACCTGCAGGTCCTGGGCCACACGACTGAGCAAGATTGAAACGCCAGCGAAGACTGAAAGCCCCTGCAGGTGATGATCGCGGCTCGCGACCGCATCAAGTGAGTTGAACGACGGCAGTTCGAATCCCAGAAGACTTGCGGCCTGCAGGGGATCTATAGGAATGCTGGTGCCTCCGCCGGCCCCCGCCCCCATAGGGCAATTCCTGATGTCTTCCAGCAGGGAATGGAGGCGCTGGCGCTCGCGCCCCAGAGCGAAGAAGACGCCAAGCAAGTAGTGCCCTGGCGACCCAGGGAGTGCGATTTGGTATTGACTGTACAGCGGAGCCACTAGTCTCGATGCCTCTTCCGCTCGCTGAAGCAGGGCATCTTGTGCAATTCCAATCTGTTGCGAGATGGAACACGCGGCCTCCCGAAGAGCCAGGAGAGAAATGGTCGCGTTCAAGTCGTTGCGGGACCTCGCAAGGTGCAGCCAGCCGGCCTTTTCCGTGCCAGCCCTGGTGGCAAGTTCGGCCTCATAGGCAAGGTAGAGGCCACGCGGCGCATCGCGGCCCTCCAAAGACTGAAAGCCCTCGTCCTGGAGGTCCAAGATGTGCTTGAGCAGATCGGCAGCGGCTCCTTGGCTGATTAGGCCTTGATCCGCAAGCATCAGCAAATGTACTTCGTCTATGGCGGCTTGGTACTGCAGAAGGCGACCGTCACGGGAGATTTCGATAGACGGAGCGAGCAACTTCATCGCTTCGGGATGTAGGTTCCACCCGCCCTCGCTTGACCCAGCGATTTGCGTGTTGGCCGTTTCGTCAGCAGCCGTCTCGATTTCGATTACAGTGGAGTCGATCATCCGTTGCGCTGCCGCGACGGCGACATTCAGTTCATCAGCAACGCCCACGGCGTAGGCTACCCGGTCTCTGAAGTCGCCATTTATTTTAACTTCCATCCCCTCAGATTTCAGTAGCCCGGCCTCGGGCGTTGTCGGGTCTGGTTTTCGAGAGAAGTCCAAGCGTTTGAGCTTGCCGGATTTGTGAGCGAGTTGGAAACGGATGGCTCCCGCCCTTGCGCTTGCCCGTGGGGGCGTAAACCCTTCTCCCGCGTAAAGTCTAATCACCATGTCAAGGATTGACGTGCCCAAGGCGTGCGAGAGCATGACTGGAATCATTCCTCCAGCCAGCCTGGGGTTGACCTCGATGATGACGGGGCCCGACTCCGTTATCACGAACTCCACATGAGCCGGTCCGAAATTGAGGCCCAGAGCCGACACCGCGCTTGCGGCATAAGAAGCCAATTGCTTGAGGGATGGCTCCGGAAGCTGGGCCGGGAAGTCGTGCCCCACCTCGACGAAGCAGGGAGGCGGGCCTTTGTGCTTGGCAAGAATTCCAAGACAATGCAGCGTCCCATCGAACGCAATTATTTCTGCAGAGTATTCCTTACCCTCCACATATTGCTGGATCAGGATGCCTGGGCTGGGCAGATCCACTTGATCGAGCAGTGCGCCCCTTGCACTCTCAAACGCCTTGATGGCGGATGCGGCGCTGTCGCACAACCTCACGCCGCTACTACCACTGCCGGACACTGGCTTGACGACCACCGGCAGAGTGGCTTGGGCAAGTATATTCTCGACATCTCTGACGGAAGTGACCAGCCGTGTTTCAGGGACCCTGATTGATTGTCGCCGCAATTCGGCCGCCTGCTTCCATTTGTTGCGGCATGTGGCTATAGCCTCCGAATTCGCTGCTGGTCGCCCTATCGCCGTCGCGACACTTGACGCTGCTTCCACAAAATAATCCGACGACGAGTATATACCTGCCAGCCTGCCTAATTTGACGGCGACCCCAATGAGTTCATCCGGGCTGCGGGTCTCAGCTTCGATCACTTGGGCGACAGAGCCCTTAAGAAACGGATAGCGCGCAGGATCGCGCGTAACGAGATAGGGCTCAAAGCCTAGGACTCGGGCCCGCTTCATCAATAGTTCGCCAGTGCCCGTTGTGTTGCTTTCCACGAAAAGGAAGCTACCTCGGTTCATCATGACGCATCCTCCAGAACGTTTAGGACAGCTTCCCGGCTTCTCCGCTTCCAATGATATCGATTCCATGGCGGGAGAGCCGTCGAGGGATGATTTTCGGTTGCCGGCGCGTCCAGCAGAACACCTTCATGTAGACATCCGTGCTGCTTCAGCCAGTCGTGGTCGTAAACGCTTTCGACGTAGCGGTGGCCTTCATCAGGACATATGACGACTACGGCCTCATCGGGGTACTGCCGAGCGCGCCAGCGCCCAACGATGTAGCTCGCTCCCGAGGTCGGACCGGCGAAAACGGCGTGCCGCTCGTGGAGGGTTCGCGTTGCAGCAAATGCGAGCGGAGCCGAGACGAGATGCACCTCGTCATACAGTTCATGCCTCACATTCTTGGGGACAAGACTATTCCCCAGCCCCCGTAGTTTCCGTTCGCCATCCTGTTGGCCAAAAATGACGCTGTTGAAGGTGTCCACTCCAATCAGGCGCGCGCCAGGGGCTTTTTGGCGCAGGCGCTCGATCGTTCCGCAAGTAGAGCCGCCCGACCCCACAGAACCGACTAAAGTTACGTCGGCGTCCAACATCTTCGATATCTGATCGGCGAAGAGCTTATAGGCTGCGGGGTTGTCCGGTGTTTCGTATTGCCGAGGCCAGAAACAGGAGTGACCTAACTGTCTCATCCTGGCGTGTAATGCATCGAGGCGGCTTCTTTGATACCCACCCTGCTTCGCCTTTTCAGTTATTATGAAGACTTTGGCCCCCAAGGAGGTCAACCTGTTTTCCAAGCCTTTGTCCATCACTGGATCTGTGACGATTTCAAGCTGGAATCCACGTTCAAGGCAAACTACGGCCAAACCCAGTGCGAAGGTTCCGCTCGAGGTCTCGAGAACTTTCATGCCGTGCGTCAAAGTCCCTCGAGCCAGCGCCTGCTCAATGATGTATTTGGCGGGGAGAAGCTTCATGAACGCGAACTGCGCTAGATAGAGGTTTGTCTCACACCTAATAATGCTGGGAAGAGCATAGGCATCAGAATAGTCGGAGAATGGCAGGTGTTTGCGGACAGCGTCCATATTGCTTACCTCACCGGCTGCCAGTCATGGTCAGATATATTTGCGGCGAGTTGTCGAACGGCGATACACGAGCGAGCACCGACCGAAGCTTCTGTGGAAAGTCAGCCGCCATTCGGTCAAGCAGGATGCCAATCATTGTGCCGCTGTGCGCGACGATGACCCCGAGAGCGTCAGTGGCCTCGGATGCCGCTAGCATCGAGTTCAGATGCTCCTTTGGAGTCCACTCCTGATGCAGGAGCGCGCTGGCTGTAGCTATTCTGCCTATCGTGGCCGTGTCACCGCGCGGAATTGCTATGCAGGTCCGGTGGAGTAGTTCCTGATACTCGGCTCTGTGACTGGCGGAGATTTCACCTCGCCGTTGATCATAGTCGACGGTTTCGACCATCCCTCCTTCATCGATTCCGACGATTGCAAGCGGCGGCATTTGCCCAAGGAATGAGAGAAGGTTACATGCTCGCTGCTGATATGCGACCACTCCTGGGTACATCACCCCGTCGGATGGTTCTATCTCCGCCATCAGCTTCTCGATCAACGACGTCCGGACTCTACGCTTGAAGCAACAGGCGATTGACCGAGCAGCGGCAACAAGATCCGCAGACGAACTCGCCAGCCCTTTGCCTTCGGGGAGCTCAGATTGCAAAAGGAGGACTCCTCCCGAGACGCCGAGAGCAATTACGAGCTTCTCAGCCAGTCGTTTTGCTTTGACTTTATGTGACGGATAAACGGTTACGGTTCGTGTGCCTGCAATCGGCATGAAGTGAGCTCGCGCAAAGAGCGCGATGGGCATCGTGACCAAGAAGTGAGGGTCCCGGGGAACGGAGCCGATCGGCAATTGGCCTTGCAGCAACTCGCCGAATGTGCCGCAGCAAAGAGCCTCGCCAGAATGAACCCTTGGCTGCTGAGCATCCTCGGCGATAATCTGGGCCGCATCTGCGTCCTCGAACGTTTGGTGAGACATGTATGGCCTCCAAACTTCATCGGCGGACGCTTCGAGAAGTTCTCTAGTCAACATGCTCGCCCCGCAGCCTGGGGGGCCGATAGGATGCGTAGAATTTTGGACCTCCATATCACTTCCCCCGTCAGGTAGATTGAAGTGTGATTTGTAGCTACGGGACCATCGCAACAGGGCTCGGGTAGCTTGGATACCTTCAGGTACCTAGGGCTCTAGGTGCCTGACCTCAGACTTTTGAGGTGAACGTACCATTGACAGCGATTTTAGATCGCAAAGGTTCTGTAAAATTACTTGAAGGATCTGTTGCCCCGTTGATTACCGGCGGCGGCGCATGGAGCGTCTCAGCAAATTTCGGTGGTGTTCGAGGTTCGAGGGACGCCAGATATAGACTAGAGCACGTCCTGTTTAATCCGGTTCATATCCTGCGGCCTTAAAGTAGTTTGCGCATTCGGCTGGCGTGAAGAGGTCGAGAAGCGGACCGACGGCGTCCCACAAAGCCTTGATGGTTCTCTCAGCCTTTGCTCACCGGGGGTGGGCGACCGCCTCCGGTGACCCGGTGGCGATGGGCAACCATCGTCCCTACTGGGACCCGGAGACTGGTGCGTAGCCTGGACGCTACCAAGCTCCACCGTGCCGCCATCGGCTCAACGCTCCTCCGCTCGCCCAGCAAAAAGCAGCCCCGTGCAATACGCCTTCCAGGCGCGCCACCCGGTCAGTGTGACCCAGTGCCGAGACGAGCGTCTCGACATAAGCCGCAAAACGCGACTCGCTCGTTTCGTTTCCGTCCTGGAGATCCATTGCTCCGTCCTCCTCGCTGTCCTTGTGTTGGCATCGGCGTCACTCGGGCAGATCGGCAGGTCATCGTCGCTGCTTTGTTGACTTCTCGAGCACTCGCAAGGCCCAGTAATGAGCATCCTCGCCATCGAGGAATCTGCCGTCGTTCAAACACTGTGCCGGCGTAAGGACGCTCGCCTCCTGCAGACGCAGCACCTCGTCTTCAAACGACATTGCCTGCGTATAGCTCTTGCAGGTGCTAGCAATTACGAATCCGTTCGGACGCGTGAGGCGCGCAAGCTCGCGCAGCCCATCCGGGTGGACATGTCCAAGTGTGAAGACGCCGCAGCAGACAATCATATCATAGCTCGCGCTCGCGTATTCTGAGAGGGACCTGTTTAGGTCAACCTCGCCTTCAACGTGGCGATAAACCCCGGTTTGGCGCGCCATTTCGGCCATTGTTTCCGAGAGATCGAAGCCGACGATGAAGCGGAAGCCGATATGGTCCAGTTGCACACCAACCAAGCCTGTACCGCACCCCGCGTCTAGAACTGCGGTGGCTGCTCTATCACCGCCAATATACGCAGCCTGTAAGGTGCCCGCCATTTCTGCCACGATCGAGGGGCCGCAGTAGCGTTCGCGGTCCATATCCAACTCGTAGGAGGCTGCCCATTCAAAATAGTGCTGCGCCAATAGATTGGCGTCACCCTTAAGCGCATGTGACGCCTTAATCCGCATTTGCGCAGCTTGTCGGAGTGCGATGTGTTTATCAACGGCTTTCATGTATTCTCCGCTAATGTGTAAGCTAGCCAGTTTCCGCTACGACTTGTCTGCCGAGAAGTTCGCCCGGACCGTCGCAGATCAAGCAGGATCTGCCACGGATTCCAGCATCTCTCAAGAAAGGTTACCTCATTTGATCAAAATATATTATCCTCGTTCGGTTTTCACCTGATTTCTTGTTAAATTTTGCTATTATTTTTCATTGTTGTTGTCACATTAATGAGCGGCCCGTCCGGACCTCGAGGTGAATTTAGCTGATTCCGATGCCGAAACGCTTTGGGATACAGTTCAAGTTTTTCTCCCGTGACTTCAACGGAAACCAGAAGAAAAATAGCGTAGTAACCATCCCACTGGGCTCGAAGAGCGTGCCCAATTGATTCTGCGACTCAATCGAGCCGGGGGAGAAGCCGCAAAGCAGCTTCGTTCGGTGCCGAGCCTGTTCAACCGCTTTGGTGAAATTCCTTGCAGTCCGACTAGAAACTCAAACTGGGCGCGCCAAGCGGACGCGAGCGTAGTATGACTGATGCGGCGTAGAGGAAGGTCCCGGCAAGGCGATGGTGGCCTCGAAGTTCTTGGCAAGGTAGCGGATCCGGTTGATCGAATCGAAGAAGCGCTCGACCGCTGTCGATCACCGCCGAAGGACTGGCCTCGGCCGACCCCAATCGCGGTCTTTCATGACCAGATGATGGTTGAGCGTCTCGACAAGCTCTCGCGGCGAAAGCGGTGAAACCGGCCGCAAACCAAGCTTCTTGGCGAATCATTGGGCAGCAGAAGCCGGGTGGAGCTTGCCTGCGGATTTCGCAAAAGCGGGACAAGGGTTTCGCTAACTGGCCCTCAATGCCTGACCGAGAAAGACGCTGGGTTGGAAAAACGCCAGCAGAGGCACTTGACGCGCACGCTGCTGCCCTGAGTGAACACAATGGGTGTTGCGATGACCATTTGAATCCGCCCTACACCGTGCCGTCACGGCTGATCGGTTACTCTATCCGCGACACCACGGCGAGCCAGCTCCTGCGTGCCGGCGTCGACATCAACACAGTCCGCGGATGGCTCGGGCACGTTTCGCTGCCATGAACGTCGATGCAGAGAGGTCGACTTCGAGACCAAGGCTAAGGCGCTCGAAAAATGCGAGGCGCCGAGTCTCGGCAAGATCCCAAACGATGGGCGTGATCAACCGGCGCTGATGGACTTCCTTCGGTCCCTGTAACCCGCTTTGCTATGTGGCGCTCGGTGTCCTCACCGGCCGGCTGCCTCTGGCCTGCGGTGACCGACGCCACATCTCTACCGAAGCCACATCAAATCAAATGTGTTTGAACAAATTTGATGCCGGATTTGTGAGGGCGAAAGCCCAATGGCAGAGCTAATCGACCACGCCCTATTTTTATTTTAGCGTCTGCGCTGGCGCGAGGGATAGTAGATCGTGCCTAGTCGCCAACGGTCGGAAATGGCGTGATCGACCAATGGAGCAAATCGACGGCACGCTGAAGGATCGCTTCAGTGCAAGCAAGGCTGGGTGAACTGGCAACGACATGTCCGAGGCTGTCTCGGTAATCGCCTTTCCTAATGATCCGCGCCTTGGGTTCAAGATAAAATTTGATCTCGGCAACACCTGGTACAGCAGCTTCCCGAGTGTCGTCGGCGGTCCACTCGAGGATGCCATCGCGATCAGCAACTAGGAACCGCGCGGCCGCAATGTGCGAATGCTTTTTGTGCAAATCCCATTCTTCGCCAATAGCAAGTTTGATGTGCGCCGTGACGACATCGATACCGTAAGCCAGTTGAAGCAGTTGGGGGACCGGCGCACCATGTAGCCGCGGATTGACTTCAATGACGACCGGGCCACGCTTCGTCCACCGGAATTCAATGCCCCATGGCCCCCAGCCAAGCCCGAGAGTTCGCAAACAGCTCAGCGCAACATCGACGATACGCTCATGCTCACCATCACTCAGCGGGGCCGGAATGGTCCACGCACGGCTGACGAAATGCGGTGGAGGGCTCCTCTCAACGGTGCCAATCCCAATGATCTGGTCCCCCATTATATCGGCCCAATAAGAAGGGCCTTGTGCGAATTCTTCGACCAGCATCCTCGGCGGGGACCGCCATATGTGCTGCCCGCTCAACAGATAGGTCGTCTGTTCCGCTAACTCATCGACGTCGCGGCACAATCGAACACCCATGCTGCCGCTGCCCACGGTTGGCTTAACAATCACTGGCAGCCCAATCTCCGCGGCAGACCTTTGTACGTCCTTCCTATTCGCGGCCAGGCGATATGCGGGAATTGGAACGCCAGCCTCCGCGAGGAGCTGACGTTGAGTGAATTTATCGTAACATTGTTCGATAGAGTCAGGGTTCGGTCCCGGTAGATCGAAATGCCGGCAGAGCTTGCCAACTGTTGCATAGACCGACTCATCGTCGCCCGAAAAACCGCTGATGCCAGCAATGTCATAGGTCATTCCTACCCGGGAACACTCGCGGATCAGCGCATCGAGATTGTCTGTATCAACGCGGATAGCCTCACTTCTTTCCGCCGCAAGATAATCGTACTGAGCTGGATCAGTCGACATGGTAATTGGATGAAGGCCAAGGCGCTGGGCCGCTTGGACGTATAGAAGACCGTTGCCCCTTGGATGGCCTTCAAGTAGGATAAGCGCCCTTCTTGTCATCTGCGTTGACCTCCATTTCGTGCTGCACCGGGGCCGTAGCAATATCAGCATCGGCCTTGTCCGTGCCGGACCTCAGATTGGAGTGAATGTAACAGAGTCAGTGATCTGCAGGCGCAAAGGTTCTGTAAATTTGTTTGAAGCTTCTGTTGCGGCGGACGATTGAACCCAAGGAGGATTCGAAAACTACTGGTCGAGCATCGAGACTACGAACTGCTAAGGTCGTGGTCGAGTAGTTCAGCCATTCGGCTTTCGACCGCCTCCGGTGACCCGGTGGGCGATGGGCAACCATCGTCCCTACCGGGACCGTTCTTGGCGCATTATCGGCTCCGGCGGTGGCAGGACTTTGGAATCAGTAGCATGATCCAAACATACCTGAAACCGCCGGGCCTCGCCTGCACAAAGCCGCGATTAATACAACGAATTCAAATATTTGCCGTTTATGGACGGAAACAGCTAGAAACAGCTAGTGCATGGAGCCGAAACGTTGCAACGCGCCGGCGATCGGTGGCCTTGCATGGTTCGTTCCCGTTTTCGAAAACGGCAGATGGCTGCTCTCGGCGCGTTTGTTGAGCCCCTTGTGCGAGCAATGGTCGAGACCGGGCGCCACTTCAGTCTTTGCCGTACCGCAGGAGGGACGCTTGTCGGTGACGATCTGCTTCGGAACAAAACCATAGCGCTTCATAAACGTGACCAGCAGGCGCTCTGCCGCCGCCTGTCGCGTCGCTTCTGCAAGATTTCCTCGAGAACGGTGCCCTGCCGATCCACCGCGCGCCGGAGCCAGAACTGCCGGCCAGCGCATTTCACAACGACTTCGTCCAGAGACCAATCATCGCCGGGGCGCGCTTGCGGTCGCCGCAGGTTGCATCGATCTGGGTCCGAAGTTGGCCGTCCAACGGCGGATCGTTTCATATGACACGCCACTTCCATGCTCGAGCAGCATTTCCTCAACTTCACGCAGACTCAGGTTGAAGCGCAGGTAAAGCCAGACCGCGTGAGCAACGATCTGCGGCGGAACCCGATGGCGTTTGAAACTGATATCTGAGGTCTGCATCGCCCAGAATTGCGTTCAATCCGACACGCAAGCAACCTCACCCCGATTAACGTGTCAACGCCGCTGAGGGCGTTTCAAGTGACCATACCCGGGGATTTTGACCGCGGCGACGAACACATCTCCATTCTGGGATAGCGACGTGCATCGATATTGCCAGAGTGTCGAGTACGCGACACGGTGATGTCGACTTAGCCTCCCGTTGCACTAAGGAATTGAATTGAAGTGCAGAAAAATCGCTTTTAAGGCCTCTGCCCAGGCTGGCACGACTTTTGAAACGTCTCTCGTGAGCCGGAGGAGGTGGCGAGCGAAATTTATATGCGTGGGTGAGATTGCTATCACTGAAGCGAAGAAGGGAAAGCAGCATGTCGGGTCAGGCATCAAGTGCTGAGCACAGCAGAATTCAGGGGGCGAAGTACGATTTCACGGCAACTTACAACCGCAGGTGGCCGCACTCCTATTTACGGACGTGTCTATTCCTGGACTATATGCTTCCAGATCGGGCCAAGCCGATTTTCGAAAGGATCTTCGCCGATTATCGACGTATTCGAAACAAGACGAAGTTGAAGATAATCGATGTCGGTTGCTCCTATGGTGTCAACGCTGCCTTGCTGCGAACCGATCTCGACCTCGACGATCTGTATGCTGCCTATCTGGACCCCAGCGGATCGCTGTCGCGCCGACAGGAGATCGAGCATCGCGCCTTTTTTCGCAAACAGAGCCTCCGCGACGACATCCAGTTCGTCGGCGTGGATCCATCGTTCCGGGCTGTTCGCTATGCGCTGGATGTGGGTCTGTTGGAGGCTGGCGTCACGACTGATGTGGAAACTCGTGACTTGATGGTAAAGGAACGTAGCGCACTCGCGGATGCGGATATCCTAATCAGCACAGGCTGTGTGGGTTATGCAACCGAGGCAACCTTTGCACGCGTGTATGAGGCGTCGGCGTCGTCACGCCCGTGGGTTGTCGCCTTCGCAATGCACCCCTTCAGGTACGACGACATCGCGGCGGCCTTTCGGGCTTTCTCGTTGGAAACACGGCTCGTAGAACGGTTCAGACAGCGCCAGCGCCGCTTCTCCACATCGACGGAACGGCAGGCGATCCTGAAGGCTATGGCCAAACTCGGTATGGAGGATCATCTAGAGCGTACGACCGGCTACATCTATGCGTCCTGCTACATCTCCGCGCCGCCAGGCGAAACGCTCTGAGCCATGTCGTGGACGAACATATGTCCAGGAGAAGCGAGTTGGTCGTTGCAGCGCGGCGATCAGGGGTTCTTCCGCATATTTGGTGCAGGTTGCGGGATTCACGGACGGTGCGAATAAGTTCATAGAGTCGGAATCGCAGTCGACGCCGTGATTTGCCCGTGCTCGATGCCTTCCGTTCGCTGATTTCGCCCGAACTTTCGATTGTCCAGATTTTCCCGCAGGCTGACAGGGTTGTGCTTGTTGCCCGGCCGAAGGCGATGGAATCGTGCTGTCCATGTTGCGGCCGCCGGACGCGTCGCGTCCACAGTCACTACATGCGCCGGTTGGCCGATCTGCCGTGGCAGGGACGGGTTATCGAAATCCAGCTTCACGCACGACGGTTTCGATGCGCCGATCCCCAATGCCCGCGCCGGATCTTCACCGAGAGGCTTCCTGAGACGGTTCAACCGAAAGCTCGACGCACGGTTCGGCTCGGCGAAAGCCAGCTGGCGATCGGCTTCGCGGTCGGCGGCGAGCCGGGTTCACGCCTGTCGGACAGGCTCGCCATGCCGGTGAGCGGCGACACACTGTTGCGGATGATCCGCGCGGCCGGGTTCGAGCCGCCGCAAGCGCCGCGTGTAGTCGGCATCGACGACTGGGCCTGGCGCAAGGGACAGCGCTACGGGACGATCATCTGCGATCTGGAGCGTAATCGCGTCCTCGATCTATTGCCGGATCGAAATGCCGACACGGTCGCATCATGGCTGGAACGCCATCCTGGCATCGAGATCATCGCGCGCGATCGTGCCGGCGTCTATGCCGAGGGCGCCCGTAGCGGTGCGCCCGATGCAACCCAGGTCGCCGACCGCTGGCATCTTCTCCCAGAACCTGGGCGAAGCGTTGCGTTTGGCCGTCGGCCGCCATCGAAGAGCTGTCAGCGCCGCGGGGAAGGCCATGACGTCCAGATGGCCGGAAACGACGACGCCAAGCTATCCCCGAAACTTGATTGCCTGCGCCGGTCGAGGCGCAACCAGCGCAGTGAGCTCTATGCTGAAATCCTTCAGTTGCGGGAGGCCGGTCTATCGCCGCGACAGATCGCGCCCCAGATTGGCCTGAACGTGAGAACTGTCGAACGCTGGCTTGCAGCGGGCGGTGAGCCCGAGCACCGGCGGCCGCCCTGGCGCTCCGTCCTCATGGATCCTTTTCGAGACTATCTCGAAAAGCGCTGGGAGGAAGGCCAGCACAACGGGCTGCAGCTGTGGACCGAAATCAAGCACCGTGGCTTTGAAGGCAGCAGGGCGACCGTCTACAGATGGACCGCCGCCCGTAAGGAGCGGCCACCGACCGCGCCACCAAAATCGCGGTGGCGGCCGCCTTCGCGCCGGAATTGCGCATGGCTCCTGAGCGAAGACCCGACATCTCTCGCCCGACTTGAACAGTTGGAGGTGAACGGATGGCGAACACTGTCCGTTAAGCTATTACTTGCCTTGAATTTCCGGCGCGAAAATGTGTGGTAACAACATTTGTGCTGCTATCCTTGTTCTGTATGAATCTTACGGCCTTTATTCGCTAACAATGCTGGCATGTCTGTCGTTGAGAGAGTCGCGCGCGGCCACCGCTATCTCTACCTCGTGGAAAGTATCCGCGACGGCAAGACCGTTCGCCAGCGCACGATAAAGGCGCTGGGCCGCAAGGATGCGCTGGTTGCCAGCGGCGAACTTGACAGATTGGCGGCCTCGATTGCGCGCCATCGCGAACGCAGCCTCATCCTGTCCGACATTGACACGGGGCGGATTGCCTCTCGCCGCATTGGCGGTTCGCTGTTGTTCGGGCGGCTGTGGCAGCGGATCGGGATCGGCGATGTGCTGGAAGAGGTGCTGGAGGGGCGCCAGTTCGGCTTTGCGGTGGAACGGGCGGTGTTCATTGGCACGTTGCATCGGCTGTTCGTCTCGGGCTCGGACCGCGACTGCGTGAACTGGATGGCCGATTATGGTATCGAGGGCGCCGAGGGTCTGGCGCTCCATCACTTTTACCGGGCAATGGCGTGGCTGGGCGAGGAACTCGGCGAAAAGGCGCAAGGCGCGCTGGTGGCACGCTGCGTGAAAGACGTGATCGAGGAAAAGCTCTTCGCGCGCCGGCAGGACCTGTTCACCGACCTCAGCCTCGTGTTCATGGACACCACCTCGTTGTCCTTCCATGGCACGGGCGGCGAGACGCTGGGCAAGCGCGGGCATTCCAAGGACTTCCGCCCCGATCTGGCGCAAATGATCCTGGCGCTGGTCGTTGATGCCGAGGGCCGGCCGATCTGCACCGAGATGGTGCCCGGCAACACCGCTGACGTGACCGTCCTGTTGCCGGTGGTCGATCGGCTGCGAACGCGCTTCGGCGTCACACGCGCCTGCGTTGTCGCCGATCGCGGCATGATCAGCGCCGATACCATCGCCGCGCTCGAAAAGCTGGGCATGGAATACATTCTGGGGGCCCGCGAACGCTCGAGCGGCGTGATCCACAACGTCGTGCTCAATGACACGGCACCGATGGTTCCGCTCGTTCTCGAGCGCCAGCGCGGTGAAACTCATTTGTGGGTCAAAGAGGTCAGGTCGGTAAAGACCGCTACATCGTCAGCCGCAATGACGCCGAGGCCGAGAAGGACAAGGCCGACCGCCAGGCGATCATCGCCGGCCTCGAGGCACAGCTCAAGAAGGGCGACAAGGCACTGGTCGGCAACTCGGCCTACCGGCGTTACCTCAAGGCCAGCGGCAAGAACTTCAAGATCGATGTCGGCAAGCTTGCCGAGGAAGCCCGCTACGACGGTATCACCGTGGTGCGGACCAACGCGAAGGTGCTCGCCCGCCGTTTTGCTGCAGTGATACGCGGCGATGATGATGCCGGCCTCAAGCAATGGATCGCCGATGCCACGGGCAGTGAGCTGGCCTCCCTTGCAGTAGGCATCGGCCGTGACATTGAGGCTGTCCGGGCGGCAATCACCCAGCCCTGGAGCACGAGCCCGGTCGAAGGTCAGATCAACCGCCTCAAGACGATCAAGCGCCAGATGTACGGGCGCGCCGCCTATCCACTCCTCCGGAGCCGACTGCTGGCAGCCGCTTGACCCGCCCGGAAAGGGACACCCAAAAAAGTAGTTCCTGCACCAAATATGCGGAAGAACCCGATCAGGACGAGATTCGGACTCACATGCACGGCGTCTCCGCTAGTCCAGGCTTCACGTTCGCCCAACTCGATCCAAAACCGAACCCGAAGCTCCGAAGTGAGTACCGGCTTAAGGTTGAGCGTCTAAACGGCCAGAGCCGGGAAGGAGTCCGTTTGGGGACATACACCTCAGACATAGCGTTGTGTTGGCGGAGCTGAGCCCTCCTGGAGGTGCGCCACGAAAAAAGATGTGCAACCGTCGGAGGGCAACGGCGAATGACTGCGCTGAGTTCTACTCCATAGGCATCCGCCTTGACCACACCCGCAACACTAGGCTAGGCACTCCAGAGCAACCCCGTTTGCTTTAAGCCTGCAAGGAGTAAGGGCGGCCGCCCCTCACACCTCGGTCATAACGTCTAGTCCCACGCCCTGGATTAACCCGGCCCCTCAGCTGGGAACGGCTGTTCAGTTGGCTTACAGGCCACCGCTTTTTCAACCCGCTGACGACGGGCGCTTAGTGAAACAGGCAGCTTGCACGGCCGGCTCGAAAAAGCGCTCCTGGAACTCCGTGAACCAAGCATGTTGCGCGGCGTCATGGATGTTCATCAGCCTGTCTTGCTTGGCACGGTCCTGGGCGCCTAGTCTAACGTATTTTCCTGGGTCTTGCTGCCATCGGCGAAACACGGAGGGACTTGCCTCGGGATGGAATTGGAATCCAAAGGCCTTCTCGCCATAACGGAACGCTTGGTGCTCAAATAGCTCGCTTTTGGCCAGGAGGTCGGCGCCAGCCGGAATCTCGAATTGGTGATAGTGCGCCTCCGCGACGTGTAGCCGTTCCGGGAGATAGGCTTTCCCGACCTCGGTTGCGACGATTTCATAGTAGCCGAACTCGCCCGGATCGCCAGGAAGAGGTCCAACCTTCGCGCCCAGGACAGTAGCCATAACTTGGGCGCCAAGACAGATCCCAAGCAGGGGGACGTTCTGCTTTAGGCATTGCTCGGCCCATTCTTTTTCGTCCCTGAGAAACGGGTACTCGTGATCGTCGAAGACGTTAAATTTCCCGCCAAAGATCACGCTGCCGACGACCGATGCATCCACATCGTCTAACCGCTCGCCCAAGAAGGGTCTGATCGTTTGGGCTAGTACGCCGTGCGCCCGGAAGAATTCAACGACCCGGTCGTCCTCCGGGCCATCTTCATGCCGAACCAATACAACACGAGCCACTACAGTCTCCCCTTCAAACGCTAAGAATCCAGCCGACGCTGATGGCAATCTGCTGCAGGGCCCGCCAAACGAGGCCCGACAATGCGGATAGTTTTATGTGTGATGATGAGCGGACCAAAAATCGCGCTCGTCACCACAACCAGGACAAGCACCGCGCCAACTAGGTCCCAAATTTGTCCTGTTTTATCCGCTGCTGCGGCCCTCGTGTGAATTAGAGGGGGGTAAAACTCCCCATTATCGACACTGTGGTTTCCGAACCGGCTATATAGACTACAACACTGTCAATGTAAAGCATCCATCGCCCTTCCTCCAGAATCAGCTATAGAATCCGGACAATTACTGGTTGCGGCCGGTCTGCGCGATCCCGATGTGAAAGTCGTAATTACCTTCGATCATAGACAACCAGTCATCGGATCGAAACTGAGCTTCGCTTTCTTCTCGAATACAGCTAGTGTAGCTTCGATTTCGTCTACATCCCGCTGAGAGCGGCCAATGGCAACCGACCGATGGGTAGTGCGCTGCAGAAGATCTGCAGCATCCAGCTAGAGCGCGTCCTGTGATCGATGAATCGATTATGAAGTGACGTCAGCGTCTTGGTAATTACCCACCCCCTTGCCCCCTCGATGCGGCAGGGTGCGCCGTCAGTCGTCGTCGATGTCCGGGTACTGCGGGGGAGCCTTGCCGATCGTGCTGACGATCCTCGGGTAATTGGCATCGGGCTGCGCCTGCCCTGTTCCAATAACTTCAACGCGAAAGCGCCATTCGTCACCGTAGTCGTACAAGAGCGTCATTGCCGAGCCCACCTTCTGGAAGGCTGTGGTGACGCGCGTGCCCTTCACGCTGCGAGAGCCGCTCCCCTCTAGGTCGGCGAAGAGTTCGAACCGCAGGGGCGAGTCGAACAGCTTTCCCGTCAGCTTTGAATAGAAGCCGTAGGCGTGGTCCATGTCGAAGCCAAATTCCGCTACGATGGCTTCGGCCAAATCCGCCAGCGTGCTCGAACTCGACACCTCGATGTCCCGATAAAGCCGTGCCCGAAGAGAGGCTCGGAAGATCAAGGTCGCGGGCTCAGTCATGGCGGATTTCAGGCGCTGACGGTTTGAAGGATGATTTTGAAGGGGTTCGTGCCTGGCGTGAGACGAGCCGTGTCGACGACGGTTCGAATGTCGGCTTCGCCCTGGGCGGCCCACATGGCGCGATAGCCGTTGGTGATCTTCCGTTGAACGACGGCGGGTCTCAGCGCGCGTTCGCAGGCGTTGTTCGTCGCGTCGACCATTCCTGGTCATTGGGCAAAGGTCAAAAGTTGATCGCGAGCTCGCCTGAACTTGTTTTGGATGTCGCGGGCCAGATCGCATGACGTTGTGGTGGCGAAGATATCGTCCAGACTTCGCTCCAGGGCGCGACGCTTGCCGGCGATGGTCGAGGCGGCGAAGGTTTCGATACCGTCGGCTAGGGCGAAGGCCCTTTGCAGCCAACGCTTGAGCCGTGAGGGCAGCATGTCCTCACTTGCCTCGTCCGCATAGGCGACGTCGCGGGCGAGATGCGCCAGGCAGGTCTGATGCGCATTTGCGTGACCTTGTTGCGCGGCATAGCGATCGGAACACCAGACGTCGGGCCGATGGCCGTCCATCAGGGTCCGGACCACGACAGCGCCGCGCGTTGGCGCCGCTTGATGAACAACCGCTTCGGCGCAGCGAAACACCCAGTGGTAGGCGTTGCTTCCTTCGATCCCCACGCCGGTCTCATCGGAGGCGATGACCTTGGCCCGGCGCAACGCCGCGACGGCCTTGTCGCACTCGTCCGCGAAGGCGCCCTGCGCACGGCGCAACATGTTCATCAGTCCGCCCTGGCTAATGGTGAGACCGAAAAGGTTCGCGAACGCGCCCTGCAGCCGCTCGTAGGACAGGGCCTGGAAAGTCTTGAGATAGGTCGCTACGGCGTGCACGCGTGGCCCGAACGGCGTCCCCTTCGCCGCATCTGGCACAGCCGCGACGACCAGCGTGCCGCAGGACGGGCAACGGACTGCCAGACGCCGATGGCGCCTCAATCAAAGGCCTGATCGCAGGAAGCTCAATCTTGTCGTGCTCGCTGACGGTTTCGGCAGCAAGATCGCTCGACAGGCTGGCGCGGCAGCAAAGGCATTGGTCGGGATGATGATCGATGATGCGATCGGCATCCTCACTCATGGCGCGGCTGTGACCTTCATGACCCGCCTTGGCGCCGGCAGGCTTTGCCCTGTCCCGCCGCGCCTTGCGATCGCTCGACGGTGGCTTGGACGACGTGCGTGATGTCTTCTCTGGCCGCTGCATCCGCAACATCAGATCGATCAGCTCTTCCTTCGTCAGACGCTGCAAATCAGTGCGTTCCATATCCCCATAGATTCAGGGATTCTTGCCCCTGACAAGGGCGTGAGTAATTACGCGTCTTGTGCTGATTCAACATCCATCTCGACGGAGGTGGATGATGGGAAGAGCATTGAGCGGGGATCTTCGGTCGCGGGTCTTGAAGGCTTCGGACGAGGGCATGTCGGCGCGGCAAGCGGCGGCGCGGTTCGGCGTGGGAGTGTCCAGCGCGATCCGCTGGATTGTGCGGGCGAAGATCGGCGAACTGGCGCCACGCCCGCAGGGCCGCCGCCGCGCCTCCAGCCTCGATGCGCATGAAGCCTTCATCGTCGGGCTGATCGAGGAGCGCAAGGACATCACGCTGAACGAGATGGTGGAGCGGCTCAGCGCCGAGCATTCGGTGCGGATCAGCCGCAGCGCCTTGAGCGCCTGGCTTCGCGGCCACGGCTGGACATTCAAAAAAACTGTCACGGGCCGTTGCCCGCCTGCGCGCGGTAGAAACAGCCTATGCTACCCTCGCACCTCGGAGGGTAGCGACCGTCAGCTTATTGGAGGCGCAGTCCCCGTAAAAAAAAGTGGTCCATGGGTGCATGCGAACTTGAGAGTGGTGACGCCGCTCCAACGGCGATCCCCATTAGGAAGATGAAGATAGGCATAGCCCAGACCCTCCCGCCCACAATTTTTGATGGGGGATTTGCGATGCCCAAGATGACGACCGGCGACCGCCCGGAGTTGAAGCCGGTCAATGTTGGTGCCGCTGGCATCGACATCGGATCAAGAATGCACATGGCAGCGGTCGACCCGGCCTGCACAGACACACCAGTGCGAGCGTTTGGCACATTCACGCAAGACCTGCATGATCTGGCGGACTGGTTCAAAGCGTGCGGCGTGACCAGTGTCGCGATGGAATCCACCGGGGTCTATTGGATCCCGGCCTACGAGATTCTCGAGCAGCACGGGTTCGAGGTCATTCTGGTCAATGCGCGTTACGCAAAGAACGTGCCTGGGCGCAAAACAGATGTCAGCGATGCCGCGTGGCTCCGCCAGCTTCATTCTTACGGTTTGTTACGCGGGAGTTTCCGTCCTGATGCCGAGATCGCAACCCTGCGCGCCTATCTGCGTCAGCGGGAGCGGCTCGTGGAATACGCAGCCGCCCATATCCAGCACATGCAGAAGGCCCTGACGGAAATGAACCTGCAACTTCACCACGTCGTCTCCGACGTCACCGGCGCGACCGGTATGCGGATCATCCGAGCGATTGTAGCGGGCGAGCGCAATCCCGATATATTGGCTACCTACCGCGATGTGCGCTGCCATTCCTCTGTCGAGACGATCCGCGCTGCACTGGTGGGCAACGACCGGGACGAACATGTCTTCGCCCTGACCCAGTCGCTGGAGCTTTACGACACCTATCAGGCCAAGATGCTCGACTGCGATCGCAAGCTGGAATCCTTAATAGCGGCGCTGACTGACAAAGGGACCAAGCCGGTCGGCAAGCTCTCCAGGCCGCGGGTGAAGACCAAGCAGGTCAATACACCATCGTTCGATGTGAGGACCGCTCTATACGGCGTGCTTGGCGTTGATCTGACCGAGATCCATGGATTGGGTCCGTCACTCGCGTTAAAGCTTGTCGGCGAGTGCGGCACGGATCTGAGGGCTTGGCCGAGCGCCAAGCACTTTACCTCCTGGCTGTGTCTCGCGCCGGGGAACAAAATCTCCGGCGGCAAGGTGCTCTCTTCACCCACGCGGAGATCATCCAGCCGGGCAGCAGCGCTGTTGCGGTTGGCGGCCACGACTATCGGGCGGAGCGATACGGCGCTCGGAGCATTCTATCGTCGGCTGTCCTCTCGTGCGGGCAAGGCGAAGGCCGTGACGGCGACCGCCCGCAAAATTGCGGTCCTGTTCTACAACACCCTCAGGCATGGCATGACCTACAGGGATCCGGGCGCCGATCACTATGAGGAACAATATCGCAGCCGTGTCCTCGCCAACCTGAAGCGGCGCGCCAAATCGCTGGGCTTCGTTTTGCAAGCTGTTCCATGGTAAGCGCGTAGGCATCCCCACGTAGCGTGCAGGCGGTTGATCGCTCATTTTCAGCATGAATCATGCGGAGAATCCTGTGAGCGACAGTATGAGCCATCATCGAACATTCGAGATTTTGACGGCGGAGCCTGTGCCGTCCCGACGCAAGCCCGCGCCATCGGTCGGACGAAGAGAAGGCACGGCTTGTCGCCGAAGCCTTCTCGCCAGGGGGTAATGTGTCGGCAGTTGCGCGTTCCGAGGGGCTGGACCCCTCGCAGCTCTATGCATGGCGCCGCAAGGCGCTTTCGTCGGGCATGGTTGCGCCACTGACGGAGGCAGCGAGCAAGCCGGCGAAGTTCACGCGCTTTGAAGCGATGGGCAGCGACATGGTGGAAATCGTCATTGGCGATGCCGTGGTGCGCGCCGGCGGCGATGTTGATCCCGATCGCCTGGCGAGAATCATCCGCGCGGTTCGCAAGGCATACTCGCTTCCGGTGTGGTGGTTTACGTGTCGTGCCAACCTGTCGACTTCCGCAAGGGCGCGGCATCTTTGATGGCGCTGGTCAGGGATGGCGGCCTGGACCCGTTCTCGGGGGCGCTTCACGTGTTCCGCTCGAAGCGTGCGGACCGGGTTCGCATCGTGTGGTGGGACGGCAGCGGGGTTTGTCTTTATTCGAAGACTCTGGAAGATCACAGCTTCTGCTGGTCTGCGATATCGGCCGCGCGCATGCGTCTCGACCACGCGCAGCTGATGGCGCTTCTGGCCGGGTTAGACTGGAAAAAGATCCGTCCGGCCAGGGTCAGGCGGCCGTTATCGACGGGCTGAAACCGGCCTGCGGCAAGATGAATCATGCGGCTGGAGGTTGGGAAAGCGGCTGTTTTTGTGCTCTGTTGCTTGCCATGGTTCTACCGGGTCTTGCTCTTCCCGACGACGTTGATGCGCTGAAGGCGATGATCCTTTCCATGGCTCGCGAGCAGGCTGCAAGCGAGGCCCGGATCGCAGTCGCCGAAGCTCGGATCGTAGCATCCGAGGCGGAGGTCGCCCGGCTGAAGGCCGTCGAGAGGAGCGCCAACGAGCGGATCGCCAATCTCACGTCGATCCTGAAAGTTTTACAGCGCACGCACCATGGCACGCGTTCCGAGCGGCTACGCCTGGCCATCGACGACGAGCAGGCCTCCTTTGCCTTCGAAGAGGTCGAGACCGGCCTTTCTGAAATCCGGAGCGAACTCGACCGCGCGGTCGGAAACAAGCCGAAGCGCGCCCCGCGTCCGCGCAAAGGTTTTGCTGCCCACCTCGAACGCATCGAGGAAGTTATCGAGCCGGAAATCCCAGGCGACTGCGAGGGGCTGGAAAAGGTTCTGATCGGTGAGGACCGATCCGAGCGGCTGGACGTCGTGCCGCCGAAGTTCCGGGTCATCGTCACGCGCCGTCCCAAATACGCTTTCCGGGGCCGTGACGGCGTGGTCCAGGCTCTGGCGTCGGCGCACATCGTTGAAAGCGGCCTGCCGACGGAGCGGCTGCTCGCCTACATCGCCGTGTCGAAATACGCCGACGGCCTTCCGCTTTACCGGTTATGTTGATATCAACATAAACGATAAGATGTTGCGCACGGAATTATGCTGCGGAAGCTCCGGTTCTCCCTGAGTTTCAGGCGATTCCAAGCAAATCTCCGCAACATAATTTTCTGAAGCACATCCGATGTCATGATCCAGGCGCCAACAACGAGGAGACCTGGGTTATGTTTGAGGTTCTTTTTAGCCGACCGTCTGCGATCGCACGATATCGTTCCGCTCCATTGCTCAGGGAGCGGCTCCTCTATCTTGCCCATTGCGAGCAAATCGGCATCAAGCTTGAGACGCTGTGCAAGATCGCCGCCTACCAGCTGGACCTGGTGCGCATTCTCGATTTGCATGACAACGACAGCTCGATCTTGCTCAAGGTCGAGAATGGTTTCCGGCTATGGTCTTTACCCGCCGAACGCAAATCACGACCTGGCGCGCGTCGACAATTCTTCGGGCACGCTGAGCGATGGATGCGCTTTATGGGCTGGCTTGAGGAGCCCGAGACGACACGCCACTCCCATACGCGCGAGGTCACTATCTTTGCGGCGCGCATGTCTTCCGAATACGGATGGGCGGACGCCACGATCGAAGGATGTTGCCGGACGGTCGATTGCTTTTTTGTCTGGCTGGACGGGAGAGGCGTCGATCTGGCGTCGGTCGGGATCACCATGATCGATCAGTTCATCGCGCGCTGTCACGCGCGCGGCTTCAGTCGATCAACGATCCATCTCTATGCGCAGCAACTGCGCAGATTCGTCCGGTTCGCCGGACAGCAGGGTTGGTGCAGGCCGGGGCTGGCCGACGGGATCATGCCGCCGCGACGCTATCCCGGCGAGACGATTCCGAAAGGGTTGAAGCGGGACGAGGTCATCCGCCTGCTCGCGACCACTGAGGGCGACCGTCCTTACGACATACGCGCCCGTGCCATCCTGATGCTGCTGATCACCTACGGCCTGCGCGCCGGCGAGGTCAGCGGCCTTCAGCTCGACGATCTGGACTGGGAGCAGGAGATGTTGCGGGTGCGCTGTCCCAAGCCCGGACGCACGCATCTCTATCCGCTGTCACCAGGCGTGGGGCAGACGATCCTGCGCTACCTGCGCGCGGTTCGTCCCGCGCACCCGGAACGAAGTCTGTTCCTGACGATGAAGGCCCCGATCAAGCCGCTTAGCCGGGGAGTAATAAAGGGGATCGTCTGTACTCGTCTCGATCGTCTCGGAATCACCGGCAAACGCCGCGGTCCGCATGCGCTGCGCCATGCCGCCGCCCAGCATCTCCTCGATCAGGGTCTGTCGATGAAAGCGGTCGGCGACTTTCTCGGCCATCGAAGCACCGCGGCTACCTCAATCTACGCCAAGGTGCAGCTCAATGCTCTTCGCGAGGTTGCGGAGATTGATCTGGAGGGGCTGTTATGATCCTCCGTGACGCGATCGACCACTATGTAGCGTGGCGGCGAGCCCATGGCGCCCGATTTATTACCAGCGCAAGCACATTGTACCAATTTTGCAAGAGCGTTCCTGAGCACGTGTGCTGCGATGCTGTTCCAGAAAGCGAGGTGCGCCGATTCCTCGCCGGAACCGGTCCGCTCACCCGTTGGCGTGCTAACAAGTACGGCGCTCTCGCCGGATTTTACCGTTATGCGATCAGCCGCGGTTATGCCGCCCGGTCGCCGCTGCCGGCGGCGGACGAAGAGCCGAGAGAACCGCAATCGGCGCCGTCTTACATCTATTCCCGCGAGGAACTGCAGCGCCTGTTCGGGGCCGTCGACATCAGCCGCAAGCACGCCATCCGGCTCGATGCCGACACCTTCCGTACACTGCTCTTGATCCTGTACGGAGCTGGACTGCGAACCAGTGAGGCGCTCCACCTGTCCATGAGGGACGTCGACCTTGCGGACGCCGTGCTGACGGTGCGGAACACCAAATTCTACAAGAGCCGCCTCGTTCCCGTTGCCTCCCCACTCGCCGGCGCGCTTAGGGCTTATGCCGAACGACGTTCGGACCGTCCGCTGCCCGAAGGGATGGCGTCCGCCTTCCTTGCAAACCGCGACGGAACGCAGGTGAGGAAGCACAATGTCAACCATGCGTTGAGACGGCTGCTCGAGACCGCCGGAATCGGTCGCAAGGATGACGGCCGGCGCGCCCCGTGTCTGCACGCCCTGCGCCACACCGCGGCCGTGCACCGGCTGACGTCCTGGTACCGCGAGGGCGCCGATGTGCAACGGCTGCTGCCGGCGCTCTCGACCTATCTCGGCCACGCCAACCTGGACGACACAAGCGTTTACCTGTCCATGACGCCGGAGCTCCTGTACGAAGCGTCGGTCTGCTTCGACCGCTACGTCAATGGAGGAGACCATGCGTGATTCCCGCACGCTCGGCCCCTGGCTCCGGCGCTTCCTGGCTGATTACATCGTCACCGAGCGCTGTCTCGCCCGCAACACGCAAAAGAGCTACCGCGACACCTTCACGCTGCTCCTGCCATTTATCAGCGCCAAGGTCCGCAAACCAGCGGACCTCCTGGATGTCGAGGATATCGCTCCATCACGCGTGCTGCAGTTCCTTGCCTATCTTGAGGAGGACCGCGGCTGTTCGGTGCAGACCCGCAACCAACGCCTGACGGCGATCCGGTCCTTCGCCCGCTTCGTCGCCAGCCGTGATCCGGCCCGTCTCGCCTGGTGTGCGCAGATCCGCGCCATTGCAACGAAGAAGGCTGCATCACAGCCGATCTCGTGGATGTCCAAGGATGAGATGGAGGCCCTGCTCGCGGTTCCCGAGCGCCAGACGCCGCCGGGCCGGGCCGAACACGCCTTGTTGCTCTTCCTCTACAACACCGGGGCGCGGGTCTCGGAGGCGACCCGATTGCAGGTCGACAATCTCCAGGTCGGCCGGCACCGCGACAATCATGCGCTCGTCACCCTTTGCGGCAAGGGCAACAAAATCCGGCAATGCCCACTGTGGCCACGCACGGAAGACGCGCTTGGCGAACTCGTTCGGGGACGCGCAAACGGTGCCCCCGTCTTCATCAGCCGCCATCGCAAGCGCTATACGCGGTTCGGCGTCTATCGGCTTGTCGAGCGATGCGCGGCGCGCGTACCAACGCTTGCCGCAAGGGCCATCACGCCGCATGTGATCCGTCACACAAGCGCCTGTCATTTGCTGCAGGCCGGTGTCGACCTTAACACCATCCGCGCATGGCTCGGACACGTCAGCCTCGAGACCACCAACATCTACGCCGAAATCGATCTCCAGATGAAGGCGAAGCGATGGCGCTGTGCGATGCAGCGGCTTCGGGGCCAGACCGGCCTTGGAAGGAGGACAAGGGTGTGATGGCGTTCCTGAATGCAATTTGACTTCAGAAAATTATGTTGCGGAGATTTGCTTGGAATCGCCTGAAACTCAGGGAGAACCGGAGCTTCCGCAGCATAATTCCGTGCGCAACATCTTACCGGCAGGAGACGGTCTATCTGCGCGACGGTGTCGAGATCAGCCGGTCGCTGATGGCGCAGTGGATGGGGCATCTGGGCTTCGAGTTGCAGATGCTCGCTGATTACATCCTCGAGCGTGTGAAGGAGGGCGAAAGGGTCTTCGCCGACGAGACGACCTTGCCCACCCTTGCCCCCGGTTCCGGGAAAACCACGAAAGCCTGGCTACGGGCCTACGCACGGGATGATCTGTCAATGATCACGGAATCGGGACCCCATATTTTCGCGCAAAAGGGGGTCTGACGCACTCTCGATGATATTTTGTTTCAGGCAGCACCGATCAAACGTGCTTGGAGAAGGTCAAGCTTTCCGCGGCCGTACATCTGCCGTTTTACAAGCTTGAGCTTGGTGATCTGTCCTTCCGTCTGCCCGTTGGACCATGGCTCGGTGATCGCGGCGCGGACGGCAGCACGGTCGCGAATGATGCCATTGGCGAAAGACGCAATGAGGCTTTTGCTGGCGTCGGCGATCCACGGCTCGAGCTCATCGGCGACTTTCTTGCGGATCATGGAATGGAAACCAGCGATCAGATTGCGTGCTTCCACCAGCATGGGCACACCCGCCTCGATGACGGCGATCATCACCGTGTCGGTTTTGTTCAGATGATCGCGCGCCGTCGTCATTAACCGTGCGATCGTTCTGGCTGATGGCACCTTGTGGAGTTGCTGATCGGATGCCTGTTCGGCGCGTCGTCGTCGCCTTGCCCATTCGCTGACGACACCCAGACGTCCCCGAAAGCCCTTTGTCTTCAGCCGTCGCCAAAGCTCGCTTGCATTGTGGCAACCAGATTTCCATTGCCCGTCCAGGAAGGGCAGCCAGGCTTCGAGTGAACTCTGGCGGGCGCGGAAAATATCGGTCCGCTGGCCACGGACCACCTGACGGACCAGCTTACGGCTGTGGCCGGTGCGACGCACGATCTCCTTGATAGGGATGTCTTCGCTGGCAAGTTTCATGATTGCCGCATTTGTCTCCTCGCGCCGCAGATAGCCTTCGTATTGCCGCTTCTCCGCGTAGGTGAGCAGATCGGGATTGACCGTCGTAGCGCCGATCGCAGTTCGGATTGTCCGCATCGACTTGCGGACGGCGTCGAGGAAAGCCGCACTCGCATTCTCCATGAGATGCCAGCGGTCGGCGACCTGAACCGCTTCGGGCAACGCCTTCGCGGTCGCTTCACCGTAACCGCCGCCGCGGTCGCGCGAGACGGTTTCGATCTGAGGATGGTCGGCGAGCCAGGCCTCGACGGTGGCAACCTCACGATCAGGCAACAGCGTCACGATCCGCCGCCGCTCCAGATCACAGACGATCGTGCCGTAACGATGGCCGCGACGGAAGGCCCAATCATCAATGCCGACAACTTTGAGAGGATCTGTTTGCAAACAGGCCCGTCGCCGCACCACCCGCAGCAGCGTGTCATTACTGACCGGGACCATCAGCCGCTTCGCAAAACTGGCCGCCGGCCGGCCGCCGAGCGCCAGCCCAAGATGATGAACGATACACTCCAATCGCGAGGTCCGGCGGGATCGCTCGGCGACAACGCAGTCGTCAAAGCGTTCAGCGAAGATTCGTCGACGACACAATGGCGCATCGCAGATAAAGCGGCGGGCAACGAGGTGAAGCTCTACCTTCATCCCGGTACAGGGAAGATCCGAAACTCGTCGAAGATAGCGGCTATGGATCCGGTGCGACACTCTGCGGCAAAGAGGGCAAGGTCGCGCTGGCGCCCCTGAGCGGGCGGTAACGGCAATCACTCCTTCGCTCTCGGCGATGGCCTCGACGGCTAATCCCTCCGGGATCAACGACGACAAACGCAAATTTCTCACCATGGTGCTGATTCCCCTCAGAAAACAGCACAACGCCAGCAGCGAAAATCATCAAATGTGAGTCAGAGCCCCGTTTGGACGAAAATCACCCCTCAAACAGGGTCCTCATTCCATGAAAAATCACAGATGATCGACCCTATGGCGGAACCAGTCCGCCAATGGTTGCCTATCGTTTTGAGGACAGCAGAGGCGCAGATTGCGTGGCGCGCCACCTCGCCGGGTTCAGCGGTATCCTGCAAGTGGATGGCTACTCGGCCTATACCAACCTGGTCAAGGCAGGGGCCAAAGCCGGCAGCAATGAATCAATCCGGCTCGCCGGGTGCTGGGCTCACCTGCGGCGCAAATTCTACGACCTGCATATTAGCGGGATCTCGCAGGCCGCGACGGTAACGATAATCGTCATGACCGAATTGTGGAGGGTCGAGGACGAGGTTCGCGGCAAGGATGCCGGAAGCCGCGCCGCGCTCCGTCAGGAAAAGTCCGTGGCCATTGTCGCGAGCCTCTTCGATCTATGGGAAGCGGAACTGGGGAAGGTCTCTGGAAAATCCAAGACCGCCGAGGCGATCCGCTACGCGCTCACCCGGCGGGAGGCGCTGGAACGCTTTCTGATGGACGGTCGCATCGAAATCGACTCCAATATCGTCGAGCGTGCAATCAGGCCCCAGACGATCACGCGAAAGAATAGTCTATTCGCCGGCAGCCAAGGCGGTGGACGAACCTGGGCGACGGTAGCCACCTTGCTGCAAACCTGCAAAATGAACAGCGTCGATCCGCTCGACTGGCTCTCGCAGACCTTGACCCGCATCGCTCAAGGATGGCCGGCATCCGAGATCGAAATGCTCATGCCTTGGAACTTTAGGCCTGACGTTATCGGCTGACCGCTTACGTTCCATGCGAGACTGAGGCGGCTGTTTCTTAGGAAGTCCGCGCACGCACTGGAGCAGGATCGCCCCGACATTCTGAAGCGGCGCCGGGACTGGTTCGACGGCCAGCTCGATCTCGATCCGGCGAAGCTCGTGTTCATCGATGAGAGTGTGCTGCAGAGGCACGGAAGGAGTTCAGTATGAACTAATACCAAGTCTCACAGAGGCTGACTCCGGAGGGGTTGCCAGCGGCGGCTTGAATTGATTCAACATGGCAAACGGACCGGAGTTCGCCATGCCCATCGCACAGATTTTGACGCCACCACGGTGAGAGCAGCCGCGCGTAGATCAAAGGATGGAGCACAGGCCCGGCGTCTGCTGGCGTTGGCGGCGATCTATGAGGGTGCGATCCGGACGGAGGCAGCGCGGATCGGCGGAGTAACGCTGCAGATCATCCGGGACTGGGTGGTGAAGTTCAACGCAGTTGTGTGCGTCAAGTTCTGCAAAAATGGCGTGGCATTCAGCGGTGACGTTGGCGTGTCCGCCGCGCAGCCCCCGTGTTTAGCGGAGCGGCGGACATGGCGGGCCGCGTCTCAGGCGGCCAGTGCTCTCAGGCTCTCCTTCTTGTGCTCGCGCAGATGATCCATGTTGAGGTAGCGGGTCGCCTCGAGCCAGTTCTCGTGGATCTCCACCGCCAATGCCCGAACCAGCCGCAAACAGCTCTGCGGGTTGGGGAAGATGCGAACGACCAGGGTGCGCCGCTTGATCTCCTGGTTTAGCCGCTCCAGCATGTTCGTCGACTTCATGTGCTTGTGATGCGGCAGCGGCAGCCGGTAGAAGCTCAGCGTCTCCTCGATGTTGTTCTCCACCCAATCCACCAGCTTCGGGTATTTTGCCTGCCATTTGGCGATCCACTGCGCCAGGTCGCGCTTGACCTCGGCTAGGTCGCGCCGGTCATAGAACCATCTGAGCTCCATCAGGCAGTCGTCATCGACCTTGCGCGGCACATAATCGAGCGCGTTTCTGAGGAAGTGCACGTAACAGCGCTGCCAGACTGCCTCAGGCAGGACTTCCCGGATCGCTGCCCTGAGCCCCGGATGGTCGTCGGAGACGACGAACTCCACGCCGGCAAGCCCGCGCTGCTTGAGCCCTGCCACGAACGCGCGCCAGCTCGAATGGCTTTCACGGTTGGCCAGCTCGACACCGAGCACCTGGCGCCGGCCCTCCCAGTCGACGCCGATCGCCACCAAGACCGCCTGGCTGGCGATCACGCCGGCTTCGCGCGCCCGCTCATAGCGCGCGTCCAGAATGAGGTACGGGTAAGGTTCGGCAAGCCGCTGCTCAAAGAACGCCTTCAGGGCTTCATCCAGCCGCGCCGTCGCCTCGCTCACCGTCGAGGCCGAGAAGGAATGGCCGCACAGTTCCTCGGTGATCGCCTTGACCTTGCGGGTCGACACGCCTTGCACGTACATCTCGACCAGCGCCGATACCAGTGCCTTCTCCGAGCGTTGATAACGCTCGAACAATTCCGTCGAGAACCGGCCGGTCCGATCCTGCGGAACGCGAAGTTCCAGGACCCCAACCCGCGTCACAAGCTTGCGCTCATAATAGCCGGACCGGTAACCAACCCGCTCCGCCGTCCGCTCGCCTTTCTCGGCCCCGATGGCCTCCGTCATCTCGGCTTCCAAAGCCTCCTGCACGACAGCCTGCAAAACTCTGCGGAAGCCGTCCTCATCCGACAACAGCAACGCTTTCAACTCGCCTCTGCTCAGTCTAACTTCTCGATTGGTCATGGCACTTACCCTTCCACGGGAATCGGTGATCGCAACGTCACCAGCGTGCCATGGCCGCCTCGCCTCAGGGCAAGGCCTGTTCTCTCTCCAGAGCTTTTTGCAGAACCTTCAGGACACTATCCAACGCGACCGGACCTGACGGATTGATCGACCGGAAGGCGCCAGGGCAGCCGTCGCTGCTGAATGCGACACATCGCGCGGCTCTGGTCGACGCGATCGAGAGGGGCCCGATACCGGCCGTTCACGGGGTGGTGCGCTGGCGGATCATCGACCTGGCGCAAATGCTCTGGGACGATTTCGCTGTCGGTTTCGAGGCCGACGCTGAGCCGCGAGCTGCGAGCGCTCGGCTACCGCAAGCTTTCAGCGCGGCCCAAGCATCATGCCCAGGATCCAGAAGCGATTTGCCGCCGAGTTGGACAAGGTCAGAGCGTCCCTCCCGCGCGGCACGCCGATAGAAGTTTGGTTCCAGGACGAAGCCCGGATTGGGCAAAAGAACAAGATCACGAGGCGTTGGGCGAAGCGAGGAACGCGGCCATCTGCACCGCATGATCAACGCACCAAGTCCGCCTATATCTTCGGGGCGATATGCCCGCAGGAGGGCAAGGCTGCCGGCCTCGTTCTGCCACACTGCATCCGACACCATGAACCTTCATCTGGCAGAGATCTCACTGAACGTCGCGCCCGGTGCCCACGCCGTGCTGCTTATGGATCAGGCTGGTTGGCACCTGACGCCAAAGCTCGAACTGCCAACCAACATCTCCATCATCGCGATCCCCTCAAAATGCCCGGAGCTCAACCCGCAGGAAAACATCTGGCAATTCATGCGCGACAACTGGCTATCGAACCGGGTGTTCGGCTCCTACGACGAAATTGTCGACCATTGTTGCGACGCATGGAACAAGCTTGTCGAGCAACCATGGCGGATAATGTCTATCGGCCTGCGAGATTAGCCTCAGGAGTTCTGATCAGTGAATCTTGGTATAAAGCCTTGGGTGTCGTGCGTTTGCCCGGGCGTTAGGACGAAGCCGAGCGGGCGGCCTTTCGCATCGCACCGGGCATGGAGCTTGGTGGTGAAGCCGCCGCGCGATCGACCAAGCGCCTCGGTCTCCTGAGTCCCCTTTTTATGCCGACCGCGCAATGGTGTGCCCGGACAATGGTGCTGTCGATCACGTCGGCGCTTCAATCTCGCTCGACCACATCTGCCAGCGTTTCGAGCATTGCCTCGAACACGCCGGTCTCGACCCAGCGTCGATAGCGCCGGAAGACGCTGTTCCACTTGCAGTATTCATCAGGCAGGTGTCGCCATTGTGCGCCGGTGCGCACCATCCACATCATACCTTCGAAATACCGTCGATTGTCCTGAGCAGGACGGCATCCGCGTCCTCGTTCCGCAGGAAGAAGCGGACCGATCAGCGCCCATTCCTCGTCCGTCAGACCGATCCGCCGCCCAAAGCTGTCTCCAAGTGGAAGCCTTGACTCAAAAACGGACTCCGCAGTCAATCTTTGTCCACGGGCGCTAAAGACGCCTCAAGGCTTCTCAAGCAGGGGACTTAACGTGACAACAACCTGCTAGGCTCTCTGGAATGCGGCACAGCGCATCACACTGCGCCGGCCTCGCAAGACATCAATGATTTACCAGCAGGTCGCGCGACATATTGCTGAAGGACTTCGCGCCATTATCGGTTACGCGAATGGTTTCACTGAAAATATAACCATCGGTCCGTTCAAAGATGCCAATGATGAGATGCATGGTCATGTTGGCCTGGAGAACCGTCTCATCGCTCTCTTGGAAGCACGGGTTGTCCGACGCCCAATCGATGCCTATTGTATATCCGATTCTGGATTCCTTTCGTACGCCCCGAGGTCCAAATTCGCGTCGAAAAGCTCTTTCCACATCGTTGCACTTCACTCCAGGCCGTATAGCGTCAAAGGCAGCGAGGAAACCATCAAGGCACGCCTGATGAACGTGCCGCGATCTATCGGTCGGTTCTCCCAAAAAAATTGTTCGTGCCAACGCGGTAACATATCGGCGACGGAAGGCGCCGATCTCGAAATTCGTCTGGCAGCCCATCTTGTATCGTTCGTCAGTCCATGCAGCATGCACGGCGTTCGCAGGGGAACCTACATTCATGGAGATAGGGTGGC
>NZ_JAMYRC010000061.1:0-35260 GCF_040321205.1 Mesorhizobium sp. M0496
GCTGGCGCAGCGGGCTGATCCGGGCATCGAGAATAGGATGGTGCATGGTCAGGCTCCTTGTTGAAGAAGCCCGCCATGCTCTGCTCCAGCCGAACGACGCTCAACGCGAGCGCGACGACCGGTTCTTGATCCCTACCTCAACCGCAGGCGCCTTCCCGCGCAGCGGGTTCGTTCTCCGGCCCAAACAAGACGCTGGAATCTGTGCGCAAGCTGTCCGCTCCTGGAGCGCAGCGGCTTTTCGCACGAGCGGCTTTCGAATGTTCGTTTCCACACTTTGCGATCTTCACTTGCAAGCGTCGCTTGCTGGAACTGCGTTGGTCAGTCGAAGGCCAATGGTATTTTTAATGGGAGGCTAATATACATAGACGCCCGAAGGAGCAGCGCCTGCCAGATACCTGAGGAATGCCATGCGGAGGTTCATCTTCACGGCAATGTGTATCGCTGCGGCAACGGCCGCTAGCGCCCACGATTGGTACGAAGACAAGATTGATCCGCAGATGAAATTCAAGTGTTGCGGCGGGTCTGATTGCCGCGCCATACCTCGCTCTTCGGTGCGGTTAAGGGTCGACGGTGGTTACATTTACTTGCCGCATAATTTTATCATCCCACGGGACCGTGTACAGGAATCCCCGGACGACCAATACCATATCTGCGAGAATGCCTACGCCGTAACCAATCAGCTGTACTTGCGTTGTTTTTTCGCACCTCGTGCCAAGATCTCTCTACTTCTCCCACGTTGAGTTACATGCTGCGCGTGTAAGCTGCTCCTTTGGCACAAGGTGGGCCGATCGGGGGGACGTCGTTTATTAGCCACGATACGAGGTCGAGTTGGCGTTTGTCGCCGACGAACGACAGTCCATGTCACGGCTGTTGGCGAACGTGTCGAAGATAGGTTCTGAGGCGCCGATTATGGCTCTCAGTCGAGCTTCAGCGCCGCAACCTCGCCCTCGTTCATCAGCGGCACATAGAGGACCGACTTGCCGTCGGTGCCGATATCGGCGCTGCCCGGCTTGAAATGCGCCACCGCTTCCGGCGCGCCGCCGGCATGATAGCGATAGAGCGTGCCGGTCATGTAGGCGGTGGCGTAGATGGTATCGCCGATGGCAATGACGCCGTCGAGGTCGGCGAATTTCTGCGCGCCCGGCAAGGGCGAAACCGCCTTTGTGGCGATATCGACCGACAGCAGACCGCCCGGCTCCGCCGTGCTGAAATCGGACTTGATGCCCTTGCCCCAGGACGCCACGATCAGCCGGTCGCCTTCGGCGAAGATGCCGTTGGGCGAAGCGAGCATTTCGTCCTTGACGAACAGCTCTGGCCGGTCGCCGTCGATGCGGTAGATCGTGTCGGCCAGCATGTCGGTGACATAGACCATGCCTGATCGGTCCGATGTCACGTCGTTCAGGAAGACGGTGTTCGGCACCGCAACGCTGGCGACGAGTTTGCCGCTGGCGAGATCGACGACGCGAACCTTGGTGATGTCGGCGACATAGAGCTTGCCGCCCGATATTGTCATGCCCTTGGGTGCGTCCATGCCGTCGGTCCAGTGTTGGGTGACCGTCTTGCCGTCCAAGGACAGCACGCTGAGATAACCGTTGCCGTCGGCCTCGCCGGGATTGCCGACGATGTTGGAGACAATGATGCGGTTGTTGTCGGCGTCGAACAGGGCCGATTCCGGCTGCTCGAGGCCCGTGGCGCGCCAGAGTTCGCTGGCCTCGGCGGCGGGCGCCGCCGCGATGCCGATCGTGACGAGAAACGCTGAAATGGTGAAGCTGTTCATGGCTGTCTCCTGTGATGACGGCGGAGAGCTATGATTTTCGATACTTTTGCGAAAGGCCGATTAGTACTAGTATCGAAAGTCGATACGAAACCGCCGGCAAGAGGTGCATTCCATGAACGGCCTGATCTTCGACGCGCTGAAGCGGACGCTCAAGGCGAAGGGCGTCACCTACCGCGAACTTGCCGAACGCATGGGCGTTTCCGAACCGACGGTGAAGCGCATCTTCCACGAGCGCAACTGCAAGCTCGACCGGCTGATGGAGATCTGCGCTGCCGCCGGGGTCGAGCTCGAAAACGTGCTTGGCTCGATGAACAGGGGTCCGGGGCCGGTCAACCACATCGCGCCGGAGATCGAGCGCAAGCTCGCCGGCCGGCCGGCACTGCTGTTCATCTTCGTCATGCTGTCGGAAAAATTCACGCCCGAGGGCATCATGCGCTCGCAAGGCCTGAGCGAGGCCTCGATGTTCCTTTATCTGCGCGATCTGGAGGAGCTCGGCCTGATCGCGCTCGGCCGGGGTCTGTCGGCGAGATTGCTGGTCGAGACGCCGATTCAGTGGAATTTCGAGGGGCCACTGCGGCCGCTGTTCGAGATGACCAACAAGAACTTCATCGGCTGGGCCATCACCCATATCGAGAACGAAGCGACCTTCGTCAGCTTTAGCAGGCGGATGCGGCCGGAGACGGCGGAGATGGTGCGGCGCGAGGCGCAGGACCTCGCCGATCGCGCCAAACTGCTGGCCCATCACGACCAGCACACCACACCAGAAGACGGGCTGGTCGGCTACAAATGGACGTTTGCCTTTGGTGCAACGCCATTTCCGGCGATCATGCCGATCCGGCCGCATCCGCGAGATGCCGGCGCGTTCGATCGGCCCGCCGCTCCCGCAAAGGGACGCCGCCCGCTACCGGCCTGATACGGCCAATCATCCCGAGCAGGATAGGGCACGCTGGGATAGAACAGATCCGGCACCAACACGGTATAGCCCTCTGCAGCCAGTCATTCCGCCATTGCGCCCAGCGCCGGCCGCGGGCTGAACGCATCCATGTAGAGAATGACACCGGGCGCTGCGGTTTTTGGTGACCTGAACAGGGAAGCCTCCGCCTGTCCTGCTTCGGTTTTCACCATGATCTTTTGTCCGGACATTTTTGCTCTTTGCAGCCGCGGTTCAGAAATGAAATCACATTCATGATAGAGTTCGCGCACTGATTTGCCAGGCTGTAGAGGTCGGGTTTGCCGAATGCGTGCCCCGTGAAATCGAAGTGATCCTATGCCGACCGCGCCAACACTTGAACTTCGCCGCTATTCGCGCCTGAAAAATTTGCGAGCGCGCGCAGAACGCCAGGGTGCTGCATTGCAGTTCTGGGCCCGTACGGCATCGCTCGCTGTGATCTCCTGCTTCCTTTCATTGATCAGCCACTGGGATGCTTCGCTGCTCTTCGTGCTGGCGGGCCTCGTGCTGTTCCAGCTCGTCGGCCTGATCCAGTTTCTCTTTGCGCGCCGTCGCACGGCGCGATGGTGGATCGGTTACCTCGTCGGTACGCTGGACATCATTCTGTTGACCGTTCTGCTGGTAACGCCCAACCCGTTTTCCCTGGAGGTCGCGCCGGCCGCGATGCAACTGCGCGAGGGCAGCTTCAAATTCCTGCTGATTTTCGTATGCCTCGGCGCGCTGACCCTTTCGACACGATTGGCGCTCTATCTCGGCGCGCTCGCGGCCTTGACATGGGCGATCGGGGTGGGATGGGTGATTTCTCATCCGGGAACCGTCATTCCGGCGACGAACCTCTATTCCCTGCCGATGACAGAGCGACTGAACCTTTATCTCAACCCCAATTTCGTCGATACATTTGCGCAGGCGACCAACGTCTTGGTTGTGCTGATTATCGGCGCGATCATGGCGCTGGTCGTCTATCGTTCCCGACATCTGTCGGAAGACTATGTCAAGGCAGAGCGCGCCCGCGCCAATCTCGCCCGGCACTTTTCGCCCAATGTCGTCGACCAGCTCGCCACCGATGACGAGCCCTTCGGCCCGGTCCGCCGGCAGGATATCGCGGTGCTGTTCGCCGACATCGTCGGCTTCACACACTATTCCGAGGATCATCCGGCCGAAGCAGTGTTCGAACTTCTGCGTCAGTTCCACCGTCGCATGGAACAGGTCGTTTTCGACCACCGTGGCACCGTCGACAACTATATCGGCGATTGCATCATGGCGACATTCGGGGTTCCGCAAGCCAGCCATGACGACGCGACTCGGGCCATCCAGTGTGCTGAAGCGATGGTCGCCGCTCTCGAAGACTGGAATGTACAGCGGGTGTCCAGGGGATACCCGCCGCTGGACGTTCGGATCGGTGCACAATATGGCGCAGTGGTCATCGGCGCGGTCGGCAGTGAGCGCAATCTGTCCTTCGCGGTGGTGGGCGACACCGTCAACGTCGCCAGCCGTTTGCAGTCGCTCTGCCGTGAGCTTCAGGCGAATATTTGCTTTGGGTCACGACTAATTGAGGCCGCGAAGGCGGAATCGCCCACGACACAGTTGAATGCGCGCGATCATGGACCGGTGAGCATCCGCGGCCGGGACGAACCGGTCCATGTCTGGGTCGAACACGGAGCCGAAAACCAGGATGCTATTGCGGTTTCGGCGTGATAAGGCCGCCATGTGAAACGCCTGCACCTCGGCTGGATAGCGGTAGGCCGCGCCATAGGGGCCATCACGTGTCTGAGGCGATTGCGCCAGCCTTTGCGGCTGCGGCGTCTGTGCTTGCCTTGTCGTCCCAGACCATCTGCCGGTAGTCGAAACCATATTCCAGCGTCGGTTTGACGATGCGGAAATAGGGCGACAGGTCGAAATCGCGCGGCGTGTAGAGCGAGTGGTGGCGGATGTGCAGGATTTCCTTGCGCGAATAATTCGACTGCGCCGAAGCGCGGCCGGGCGCACGGGTGATCTCGGGAAGGATCGGATAGCGGATCTGGCCATAGGCCTCGGCGATCAGCGTCGAGCAGATCGCCCGTGTCGGGTCGCCGGAGCCGAAGGCCAGCATGCGGCGCCGCCAGCGCACCGGCACCGGCGGCGTCGGGAAGAAAAACCGCAGCATGTCGAAAATGTTCTTGAGGTCGTATTTCAGGCCGAGTTTGCTGACCATGAAGGCGACGACCTTGTCACGGTCCTCCGGGGCCAGCCCGCTCGCCCGGCAGATGCGGGTGTTGTAGGTGCGATAGCGCGACAACGGCACGGCGATGCAGCCTTCGCCGATCGTCACCTCGATCAGCCGTCGCCGCTCCGTTCCGTCGTCCGGTTCGGCCAGCGCGTCGCCCACATAGAAGGCCGCATGCGACCAGGTCGACTGGGTCAGGTACTTGATCGCCGCCGAGATCTTCTGGTTGCCCTCAATCAGCAGGATGTCGCCGGGCTCAAGCGTGCGGCGCAGCGTCTCGGCATCGGACGGCGTATAGGGCTCGTAGCCGGAAGATTCTTCCTGCAGCCGGCCGGCAAGCCAGCGGCCAAGTCGATCCAGAAGCGTGTCGCCGGGCTCGGTCATGTCCTATGGCGATTAGCATAGGCGGGCGGCTGGGCGCCAGCCGCACGTCGGTCAGCCAGCCGCGGCACCTGCGTCTTCCGGCGGAGGAGCCAGATCGTCGCGCGCCTTGCGGGCTAGCTTTTTCGCCGAGCGTTTGGGGCTGTCGCCGAACAGTTCGGCCGCCTCGGCCAGACAGCTCTTTTTCAGCTGCTTCTCCGACCGCTTCAAAAGCTTGCCCAGGAGCTTCGTGTCCTCGGGCGGTCCGAGCGGGCGGTCATCGGCCTCGAGCAAAGCGCGCATCACCAGCACGTCGTGCAGGTCGCCCAGCCGCTCGCCCAGTTCGTCGACGGCCTTGCGCCGGGCCTTGATCGGCGTCGGCCACAGCCTGCCGAGCAGCGACAGATGCATGCCGTGGGTCTTGGCCGCCTTGCGCAGATCGTGGAAATCATTGGCTTCGCCGCGCGATCCTGCTTTGTCGAGTGCCTTCCTAGCACGGCGCAAGGTGATGCGGGCGCCTTCGGCTAGCACGTCGGCGGCCTGTTCCGGCTGATCGGGCAAGGCAAGGCTTTCGATCCGCTTGAGGCCGTCCTCGCAAGCGGCCGCTGCGGCACCGATCGCCGCTTCGAGCCCGCTGCCCTCATGCATTTCATGCTGGTGGGCGATCAGCCTGTCGCGCACCGCGCCCAACCGATCGTCGGCGCTCTCTTTGGGAAAGCTTGCCGCCAGCCGGTCGATGGTCTCGATCAACGCCGTCGCTTCGCGCGGGCCGGCAAGCAGAGCCGCCACGTTGCGGTAGCACTGGTTTTCGGTCTCGCAGAATGTTTCGTCACCGGAACGAACGAGACGCAGCAGGGCACGCGCGTTCTTCAGCCGCTTGCGGCATTTGTGCAGCGCCTGCTCCGGCCGGCTACGCGCGGCATCAAGATGATGCAGCGCCTTGCCGATTTCCTCGGCAAGGATACGCCTGACCTCGCCGGTCAGCGGCAGGCGCGGATCGATGCGAAAGCTCATGCGGCGATCTCCGGTATCCCCCCGAGGGCGAGCGACGCGTTGTAGAATTTCTGCTCACCGGTGACTTCACGGCCGAGCCAGTCAGGCAGCATTTCGTCCGGCACGTCCTCCGGCGTCTCGAGTTCGGCGACCACAAGTCCCGCAAGCGACCCGCCAAAAACATCGACTTCATAGAGATAGCCGCGATGCCTAACATGGTGACGTGTCTTCTCGATGACACGTCCGATGGCGAAATCCAGCATCTCCACCGCCTCCGACAGCGGGATCGAATATTCGAATTCGTCGCGCTCGCGCGCCTTGCTGCCGAATTTCAGCGTCAGCTTGGCGGAAGTGCCATCGCTGATGCGCACGCGCACCGTGCGCCCGGGGCCGGCGGCGAGATAGAACTGCTGGATGCGGATATCCGCCTCGGCCAGTTCTAGCCATGCGGTGCTGGAGACCAGGAATTTGCGTTCGATTTCCTTGCCCATGGCCGCGCACTAAAGCGGTTGCCGCCGTCCATGGCAAGACAATGGCGTACACAAGTTGGCGCTCACGGGTTGACTTTAATCAATCGATTGATTAAATACCGCTCATGGCAAAGTCGCCCGACCCCCAAAGCCCTCGTCGCGAGCCGACCGAGATGACGCGTGCGGCTCTTGTGCGGGCGGCGCTGAAACTATTCGGCCGAAAGGGTTTTGACGGCACCTCGACGCGCGAGATTGCCGCGGAGGCGCACGCCAATATCGGTTCGATCGCCTATCATTTCGGCGGCAAGGAGGGTCTTCGCACCGCCGCCGCCGACTTTATCGTCGAAACCGTCCAGACGGTTGCCGGCCAGGCGCTCGGCAATATGCAGGCAACCGCGCGGGGCAGTCCCGAGGCGGCGCAGGCCCAACTCTTCGCGGCGCTGGAGCGGATGGTCGGCTTTGTCGTGGCAAGTCCGCAGGCCGGCGAGATCGTGCAGTTCCTGCTGCGCGAGCTTTCGCATCCGACGGCGGCCCTCGACCGCATCTATGACGGCGTCTTCGAGCCGACGCATCGCCGGATGTGCCAGCTCTGGGAACAGGCGACAGGCGAGCCGGCCGAAAGCGAGGCCACAAGGCTCACCGTGTTCACGCTGATCGGCCAGGTCATCTATTTCCGCATCGGCCGCGAGGCGGTGATGCGCCGCATGGGCTGGCACGACATCGGCGCCGCCGAGGCCGCCAAGGTGGTGGCGGCCACATCGGGCAATCTCAAGGCCATACTGGCTGCCAGGAAGAGGCAAGGATGAAGGGGCAAAGACCATGAGCTTTCTGTGTTCGCTGCCGCTCGCCGCGCAGCTCTTCTCGGCCTGTGCCCCGGCTGCCCCGCTGGCCGTCGGCTATGTCGAGGGCGACTATGTGCTGCTGGCGCCGATCGAGGTGGCGCAGGTCGAGACCGTCACCGTGAAACGCGGCGACCGTGTGGCGCCCGGCGCGACCGTGGTGACGCTGGAAAGTGCCGATATGAAGATCGCGGTGGCGCAGGCCGAGGCCGGGCTTGCCCAGGCGCAGGCGCAGTTGGCCGACCTGCAGATCGGCAAACGGCCGGAAGAGATCGCGGTGCTGAAGGCCGAGCTCGACATGGCCAGTGCCCAGGCCGCCGATGCCAAGCGCAAATTCGACCGCGCCGCCGATCTGTTCAAGCGCGGCGCCGGCACGCAGGCCGATTTCGACACTGCGTCGGCGACGCTGGAGACGGCCAATGCGCAGGTCGGCCAGGCCAGTGCCAATCTCGCCGTCGGCGGCCTGCCGGCGCGGCCCGAAACAATCAAGGCCGCCGACAATCAGGTCAAGCAGGCGCAGGCGACCTTGGAGCAGGCGCAGTGGCGGCTGTCGAAGCGCGTGCTGGCAGCGCCCTCGCCAGGCCGCGTCAACGATGTCATCCGCAATCCGGGCGACACATCAGGTCCGACCGCGCCTGTCATTTCGATCCTGCCCGACGGCGCGGTGAAGCTTAGCGTCTACATTCCGGAGAGCGCCTTCTCCTCGGTCAAGGTCGGCACCTTGCTCGGCGTCCATTGCGACGGCTGCGGCCCGGATGTGAAGGCGCGGGTCAGCTACGTCTCGCCCGATCCCGAATTCACCCCGCCGGTGATCTACTCCTTGGAGAACCGGCAGAAGCTGGTCTACCTCGTCGAGGCACGGCCCGAGGGCGATGCCGGCCCGCTGCAGCCGGGCCAGATCGTCGATGTCGATCTGGCGGACAGCGCAAAATGAACGTCATCGACGTCCATGGCCTGGTCAAGCGTTTTGGCGACAAGACCGTCGTCGACCATGTGACGATGACGGTCGCCGAAGGCGAGATCGTCGGTTTTCTCGGGCCCAACGGTTCGGGCAAGACCACCACCATCCGCATCATGTGCGGCCTACTGACGCCCGACGAAGGCGAAGGCACGGTGCTTGGCTTCAACATCCGCACCGACAGCCTGCGCATCAAACGCGAAGTCGGCTACATGACGCAGAAATTCTCGTTCTACGAGGACCTGACGATCGGCGAGAATCTCGAATTCGTGGCACGGCTCTATAGGCTGAAGCCGGTCGAAGAGCATGTCGCCGGGACGCTTGAAGACCTCGGCCTCACCACGCGCCGCAACCAGCTCGCAGGCACCTTGTCGGGCGGCTGGAAGCAGCGTCTGGCGCTCGCCGCCTGCATCATGCACAAGCCGAAATTGCTGCTGCTCGACGAGCCGACGGCCGGCGTCGATCCGAAGGCGCGGCGCGAATTCTGGGACGAGATCCATCGCCTCGCCAGCGGCGGGCTGACCGTGCTGGTCTCTACCCACTACATGGACGAGGCCGAGCGCTGCCACCGCATCAGCTATATCTCCTATGGCAAGATGCTGGCCACCGGCACCGTCGCCGAGGTGGTGAAGAACGCTGGGCTGACCACGTACGTTCTGCAGGGTCCGCGGCTCGACCAGGTGGCCGAAGCGCTTCAGGGCCGGCCCGGCGTTGACCAGGTGGCGCCGTTCGGCGCGACGCTGCATGTCGTCGGCTCCGACAAGAAGAAGCTGGAAGCAGCGCTCGCCGATGTCGAAAAGCAGCACAAGGGCGTGAAAGTTTCGCCCGGCGAAACCAGCCTGGAAGATGTCTTCATCCAGTTCATGTCCGGCTCGAAGGACAACATGGCATGAACAACGTCTTGTCCTTCGCCCGGCTTGGTGCGCTGCTGATCAAGGAATTCATCCAGATGCGGCGCGACCGCATCACCTTTGCCATGATGCTCGGCGTGCCGCTGATGCAGCTGGTGCTGTTCGGCTACGCCATCAACAACGACCCCAAAAGCTTGCCGGCAGCACTCGTGGCGACGAGCAGCGACCCCTACACGCGGGCCATGGTTTCGGCGCTGCAGACCACCGGCTATTATCGCTTCGACCATGTCGCGCGAAGTGCCGAAGAGGCCGAGTTCCTGATGGCGCGCGGCGATGTCGCCTTCGTCGTTACCATCCCCGCCGATTTCGCCCGGCGTGTCGAACGCGGCGACAGCCCGCAGATCCTGATCGAGGCCGACGCCACCGACCCGGCCGTCGCCAGCGGTGCCATCTCGACGCTCGGCACCGTGGCCAGCCAGGCTCTGCTTCGGGCGCGCGGCATGCAGGAGGCCGCCGCCGAGGCGGCGCTTGGCCAGCTCGAAGTGGTGGTGCACCGGCGCTACAATCCCGAAGGCATCTCGCAATACAACATCGTGCCCGGCCTGCTCGGCGTCATCCTGCAGATGACCATGGTGATGATGACCTCGATCGCACTGACGCGAGAGACCGAGCGTGGCACGATGGAGAACCTTTTGGCGATGCCGTCGAGCCCGCTCGAGATCATGCTGGGCAAGGTGCTGCCCTATCTGGCGGTCGGCGCCGTGCAGGTGGTCGTGGTGCTGGCGGCGGCGAAGCTTCTGTTCGCCATCCCCTTCACCGGCTCGATGTCACTGCTCTTGACCGCCGTGCTGATCTTCGTGCTGGCGCTGGTGCTGCTCGGCTATACGATCTCGACCATCGCCCGCACGCAGATGCAGGCGCTGCAGCTCACCTTCTTCTTCTTCCTGCCGTCGATCATGCTGTCCGGCTTCATGTTCCCTTATCGCGGCATGCCGGGCTGGGCGCAAATCTTCGGCGAGATCCTGCCGCTGACACATTTCCTGCGCATCATCCGCGCGGTTATGCTGAAAGGTGCCGAACTGCCGGCGGTGGCAACGGAGATCGGCTGGCTGGTGGTGTTCGTGGCGTTGTTTGCCGGCATCGCTCTGGTGCGGTTCAGGCGGACGCTGGATTAGACATCGAGCGCCTCTGCGGTGCAGAAGTCTTGAATGCCGGCGGGTCAGCACCCCCCTCTGCCCTGCCGGGCATCTCCCCCGCAAGGAGGGAGATTGGCAGCTTCGGCGTTCCGGCCATCTCTGCAACGCTGGTAATTGGCGAAAGCATTGGTGGCATCGATCTCCCCCCTTGCGGGGGAGATGGCCGGCAGGCCAGAGGGGGGTGTGAAGGATCGCTACAGCGGTCATTCAGCGCCGCCTGTCGCCCTGCCTACGCCGCCGCCATGATCCCGGCATACGTTCCGAAATCGACATTGCCGCCGGACAGCACCACGGCAACGCATTTGCCGGATAGCGCGATCTCGCCCGATGACAGTGCCGCCAGCGCCACGCAGCCGCCGGGCTCGACCACCAGCTTGAGATAGGCCATGGCATCGCGCATCGCCTGCGCGGTCGCCTTGTCGGAGACGGCGATGCCGCCGGCAAGGTTCCTGCGGTTGATCTCGAAGGTGATCAGGCCGGGTTCGGCGGTCAGGATCGCGTCGCAGATCGAGGCATGGCCGGGCTCGTTCGAAACCCTGGCGCCCGCGGCCAGCGAGCGTCGGGTGTCGTCGAAATACTCGGGTTCCACCGCCCACACCGCGGTGGCGGGCGAGGCGTCCTTGACGGCGACGGAAATGCCGCTCGACAGGCCGCCACCGCCGCAGGGTACGACAACCGCGTCGAGGCTGACGCCAAGCGCTTTTGCCTGGCGCATCAATTCGAGGCCGATCGTGCCCTGGCCGGCAATGATGGCCGGGTCGTCGAAGGGCGGTACCAGCACCATACCCTTTTCGAGATAAGGGCGGATCACAGTCATGCGGTCGTCGCGAAAGCGATCGAACGGCACCACTTCCGCCCCCATCTTGCGGACATTGGCGATCTTCATCGCCGGCGCGTCGGCCGGCATGGCGATGACCGCCTTGACGCCGAACATCGCCGCCGATGCCGCGACGCCTTGCGCATGGTTGCCCGACGAGAAGGCAACGACGCCCCCGCTGCGTTCCTCTTCGCTGAGCGACGACAGCTTGTTATAGGCGCCGCGGAATTTGAACGAGCCGGTGCGCTGCAGCGTCTCCGGCTTGAACAGTATGCGGGCGCCGAAGCGCTTGTTCAGCTCCTGCGATTCGATCAAGGGGGTTTCGACGATCAGGCCGGAGAGACGCGTGGCGGCGGCGTGGATATCGGCAATGCCGGGAGGGGTGGTCATGGCGGGTCCTGCAAAGATGTGGTCCGGCCATGGTGCACGGAAAGGCGGTCAGCGCACCAATGAAAAAATGTGACCGTTACAAAGTTTGGCGGGGCGGCTGCCAACGCCACGGCTGCACGCCCCCCTGTCCTGCCGGACATCTCGCTCCGCTGCGGTCGAATGCTCAGCCGGGGGCCAGCTGCCTACGGCAGCTCCCCGGTTCGAGCCCTTTGAAAGGTCCACCGGACCTTTCAATTCGCCTGCGGCGAACCGGGCTCTCATCCCAACAGCGTCCTCTGCCTCTTGCTCCCACCCAGCTTGCGCCAGTTGTTGAACCGGTGGCTGGCGGCGGCGAATGAAATCTTCATCTGCTGGGCGACTGAATAACGCGACTTGCCTTCGTCGAACATGCGGTAGCAGCACTCGACGCCTTCCTCGGTCAGTTTCCCGTCCGGGGCTTTGTTGTGCGGGTTGGCGGGATCGAATTTCTCGACCTGCTGTTCGACCAGGCCTTTCAGGCGCTGCAGGTCGGCCTCGATGCTGGCGATGAGATCGAGAACGGGCTTGGGATCATAGGGGTGCGGAGGCTTTGTCGCCGTCATCTGCGGGCTCCTTGTTCCTGGCTTGGCTCAGTCATATAGGTGAACATTCACTGATAGTGAAGGCCTTGCTTCGCGCGCGGGCTTCAACAATTCTTGACCGCGACCCAAGCGCGCGATTGACCGAAGGCGCGCCAAACCCTAGTTTAGAACTATTCTAAACTAGGGTGAATTCCTCATGCTTTCCCGCGTCTTCGGCTTCGGCCGCCGTTCCTTCGAATCGCTCTCCGAAAAAGAAATCCTGGCGCTGGCCATTTCGTCCGAGGAAGACGACGGTCGTATCTACCGGGCCTACGCCGACGGACTGGCCGACACCTTTCCGCAATCGGCAAAAGTGTTCGAGGAGATGGCCGAGGAGGAGGATGGCCATCGCGATGCGCTGATCGAGCTCTTCCGCGATCGTTTCGGAGAGCGCATTCCGCTGATCCGGCGCGAACATGTGAAGGGTTATTACGAGCGCAAGCCCGACTGGCTGGTGAGACCCCTTGGCATCGAGCATGTGCGCAGCCAGGCCGAGGCGATGGAGCGGCAGGCCTATCTGTTCTACGTCGAGGCAGCCAAGCGCACTACGGATGCCTCGACCCGGAAACTGCTCGACGATCTGGCGTTGGCGGAACAGGGTCATGAGACGCTGGCGCAGCGCCTGGAGCAAAAGCACGTGCCGGGCGAAGTGAAGGACGAAGAGGCGGCCGCCGAGCAGCGCCAGTTCATCCTCACCTATGTGCAGCCGGGGCTTGCCGGGTTGATGGACGGCTCGGTGTCGACGCTGGCGCCGATCTTCGCCGCCGCTTTCGCCACGCATGACACCTGGCAGACCTTTCTGGTCGGGCTTGCCGCCTCGATCGGCGCCGGCATTTCGATGGGCTTCACCGAAGTGGCTTCCGACGACGGCAAACTGTCAGGCCGTGGTTCGCCGATAAAACGCGGCATCACCACCGGCGTCATGACGTCGGCGGGTGGCCTTGGCCACGCATTGCCCTATCTCATCCCGCATTTCTGGACGGCGACAGGTGTCGCGGCAGTCGTGGTGTTCTTCGAACTGTGGGCGATTGCCTTCGTCCAGAACCGCTACATGCAGACGCCCTTCCTGCGTGCCGCCTTCCAGGTGGTGCTGGGCGGCGCCCTGGTGTTCGCGGCGGGTGTGTTGATCGGGAATGCGTGACCAGCTTCACTCACCCATTCACTGCCCGACTATCCTGCGGCGCCTCGTCCCTCTCGGTCAGCCCATAATCGCGCACCACATGCGCAATGCGCAGACGGTAGCCGGCAAAGATACCGCCGCGGCCGGCTTTCTGCGCCTGCCGGTGTTCCTCGGTGTTGCGCCAGGCCTTCACCGCCTCTTCATCGCGCCAGAACGACAAGGACAGGATGCGGTTCGGGTCGACCAGGCTCTGGAAGCGCTCGATGGAGAGAAAGCCGTCTATGCCGTCGAGCAGCGGCCGCAAGTCGGCGGCGATGCTCAGATAGGCGTCGCGCCTGCCCGCCGCCGGCTCGACCTCGAAGATGACGGCGATCACGGCAGCACCAGTTTCGCGTGCGGGCCGGAGACGTGCTTCAGGAACATGCGGTCCTCCTTCAGGATGAATCTCTCGCGCTTGGCGAACTCGTAGTTTGCCTTGCCGGCGGGATCGGCGGCAAGCCGGGCCCGGTAGGCTTCGTACGCCGCCAGGTTCTCGATGTTGTAGGCGGCGTAGGCGGTCGTCGCCGAGCCCTCATGCGGTGCGTAATAACCGATCAAATCGGCGCCGCAGCGCGGAATGGCCTGGCCCCAGTTGCGCGCATACTCCTCGAAGGCCGCCTTGCCGAACGGGTCGATCTCGTAGCGGATGAAGCAGGTGATGGTCATTGTGGTCTCCTTGGGTTTCTGCGTCGATAGTTCGAGCGGCGTCGAAACATTGTGTTGCCCGGCCTGCTAGGTCTGCCAGAAGGATTTCGCGCATTCGCGGCGCACGTCTTGCGGTGTCAGGCCAAGGTCGCGCAGCAGATGATCGTCGATCTCGGCAAGGTCGAGACGCTGCAAATGGCGGTCATACCAGCGGGCCAGCAGCCGCGTGCGCAGCCAGGTGACGAACGGGAACGATTGACGGCCGGGAAGCGGTGCTGGGGGGGAAGCGGTTCGTGCGGTCATTGTCGTCTCCTTGATCTGATCGGAGAATAGTGGTTATCTGACATGAATGCTTCGATGGGGAACGAACTATGCGCGAAGGACCCGACATCGCCCGCATCGCCAGCCTGGTCGGTGACCCGGCGCGGGCGAACATGCTCAACGCACTGATGGGCGGCACGGCTTTGACGGCAAGCGAACTGGCGCTTGAGGCCGGCGTCTCGCTGCCGACCGCCAGCTCGCATCTGGGCAAACTGATGGAAGGCGGGCTGCTGACCGTGGCGAGCCAGGGCCGGCATCGCTATTACGGCCTCGCCGGGCCGCAGGTGGCGGGCATGATCGAAGCCATCACCGGCGTCGCGGAAGCCGTTGGGCCAAAGCGCGTTCGGCCGGGGCCGCGCGATGGAGCGATGCGCGTGGCGCGCGTCTGCTACGATCACCTCGCCGGCGAGCAGGCGGTGGCGATGCTCGACCGTCTTGTCGCCAAAAAAATTCTTCTGCGCGACGACAAGGAGATCAGGCTCGGGCCGGCGGCCGCATCGCATTTCGCCGCCATCGGCATCGATGTCTACACCAAGCCGCGCCGGCCGGTGTGTCGCGCCTGCCTCGACTGGAGCGTGCGCCGCTCGCACCTAGCCGGCACGCTGGGCGCTGCCATCCTCGACAAGATCCTTTCGGAGAAATGGGCACGCCGCGAAAAGGACAGCCGCGCGGTCATTTTCTCGCCGCCGGGCAAGCAGGCGTTTGAGAGGGTGTTTTTGGATTGAGGTGTTGGCGGTGCCGGTTTCGCGATGTCGGCGGGACAGCACTCCCCTCTGGCCTGCCGGCCATCTCCCCCGCAAGGAGGGAGATTATTCGCTCCACCGCCTTCGCCAATCTCCAATGTTGCAGGAGTGAGCGGAACGGCGAGGCTGCCAATCTCCCCCCTTGCGGGGCAGGACAGAGGGGGTGTGAAGGATCGCTGCATCCGCCATTCGGCCAACGCTGCATCCGAAGATGTCGCCGCCTCCAATCACCCCCGCTTCAACACCTTCCCCTGCTCGAAAAAATCCGCCCACGGATCGGCTTTCGCCAGCTGCTTCAGCGTCGTCTTGTCGTCGACCGGGAAAGCGTTCGGCGCCAGCCCGGCCTCGATCTCGGCCCAGGTCACCGGCATCGACACGGTGGCGCCCTTCTTGGCGCGTGACGAATAGGGCGCGACCGTCGTCGAGCTCCTGCCATTGCGCAGATAGTCGACGAAGATCTTTCCGGTGCGCGCCTTTTTCGACAGCGTCGCCGTGTAGCGGTCGGAGGCACCCTGTTCGAGCGCGCGGGCAAAATCATGGGCGAAGGTCTTCACCGCGTCCCAATCCGCCGACGGCTTCAGCGGCACCAGCACATGATAGCCCTTGCCGCCTGAGGTCTTGACGAAATTCGGCAGCGACAGCTCGTCGAGTTTGCCTCTGATATCGAGCGCCGCTTGGCGCACCGCCTTCACATCGACGCCTTCATCGGGATCGAGGTCGAAGATGATCTGGTCCGGCTTTTCCAACTCGTCGACGGTGCAGCCCCAGATGTGGATCTCGACCACACCGTATTGTACGAGCGCCGCGACGCCGTCGAAATCCCGGATGAACAGAATCTCCTCGCCGTCGGTCGGGTCCTTCATGCGGGCGATCTTGTCGCTCATGCCGGCCGAGGCGTGCTTCTGGAAGAAGCGTTGGCCGCCGACGCCGTCCGGCGCCCGCACCAGGCTGAGCGGCCGATTGACGACGAACGGTTTCATGCGCGGCCACACCTGCGCGTAATGGTCGAGCAGCCCCTGCTTGGATATTTTTTCGTCCGGCCACAGCAGCTTGTCGGGATGGGAGAGTTTGACCGTGGTCGTCATCGACCCGGCAGCCCTAGCCGCACTGCCTGCTGGCTTTGCCGTCACGGGAGCCTTGCCTGTCGACGCCTTAGGCTTTTCCTGCACGACTTCCTCCGCCGGCTTGTCCTCGCGCAATCCCTGGAACGAGGCGTGGCGTATTATACGGTCGGATGTCCAGCTGCGAAACTCCACTTCGCCGACAAGTTCCGGCTTGACCCAGACAAGGCCCTTGCCCTTTGGCACGGCCTTGTCGAAGGGCGATGATTTTGCCGTCAGCGCATCGAGCTTCTTCTTGAGATCGGTGGCGACCTTGCCAGAGAAGCCGGTACCGACGCGTCCGGCATAATGCAGTTTGCCGCCCTCGTGGAAGCCGACGAGGATCGAGCGCAGTCCGCGCCCGGTCTTGTCCGACGGCAGATACCCTCCGATGACGAATTCCTGCCGTTCCGTGCATTTCGACTTCACCCACGTGGGGCCGCGTCCACTGCGATAGGGCGCGTCGGCGCGCTTGGAGACGACGCCTTCGAGCCCCATTCGGCAGACATGCTCTAGCATGATGTTGCCGGGTTCGGCGAAATGGTCGCTGAAACGGACTGCTGCATCCTCCCGCTGCTTACCGAGCAGGTCCCGCAAGGCCTGCTTGCGTTCGACCAATGGTTCGGCGCGCAGGTCTTCGCCGTCAAGGCGCATCACGTCGAAGACATAGTAGAGGAAGCGATCCGTCCGCTTCGCTGAGAGATCGGCTTGCAGCAGCGCAAAGGACGAAACACCGCTGTCGGCCAGCACGACGATCTCGCCGTCGATGATGGCGTCGCTGCATTTCAGTCCGGCGAGTTCAGCGATGATCTCCCCGCCGAACTTCTCGGTCCAGTCGAGGCCGGTGCGGGTCAGCAGTCGCACGTCGGTGCCGGCGATCTGTGCTTGCATGCGATAACCGTCAAACTTCACCTCATGCAGCCAGTCCTTGCCCGGCGGCGCCTCCCGCTCCAGCGTGGCCAGCTGCGGCTCGACAAAGTCGAGTTTCTTGCCCCCGGCCTTCGCCTTGCCGGCGACCGGCTTGTTTGAATGCCAGACCTTTGGCTTCCGGCCTTTGGCAGTCTTGCCTTCGCCGACTTCTTCGATCGTCAGGCCCGACTTCACCGATTCCGGTGCTTCCTCGAGGATATCCTCGCCCGGACGCGCGGCGGCATCGTCCGACTTGATCAGCAGCCAGTTGTCGCGCTTTTCACCCGCGCGTGGCTTCAGCCGCACCAGATGCCAGAGGCCGTGCAGCTTATGCCCCTTCAGTTCGAAGCTGATATGGCCCTTCTTCATCGCCTTGGCCGGGTCGATCTCGGGGGTCCAGGTACCCTCGTCCCAGACGATCACCGAACCGCCGCCATATTCGCCCTTGGGGATTGTGCCTTCGAACGGTGCATAGTCGATCGGATGATCCTCGACATGCACGGCCAGCCGCTTCTCGTGCGGGTCGAGGCTCGGGCCGCGCGTCACCGCCCAGCTCCACAGCACGCCCGCATGTTCGAGGCGAAGATCGTAATGCAGCCTTGTCGCGGCGTGCTTGTGGATGACGAAGATACCGCCGGCCTTGGCTTTCTTGTCGCGAGAAACCTTGCCGGCCGGTTCGGCCGTTTTCTTGAAATCGCGCTTGGAGTGATACTGTTCGAGGCTCGCCATCGCTTCGTATCCTCAGGCCGATTTGCGCTTGGGCGCGCCGGCTTTCGGCTTGGCGCGTTTAGCCTTCGTTGAGCCGTCATCCGACGACAGGCTCTTCTTCAGCGCGTCGAACAGATTGACGACGTTGGAGGGTTTTGACGCCACCGTGGCCTTCGGCGCCTTCCTGCCCGCCTTCTTGGCGCGGATCAGTTCGAGCAGTGCGTTCTCGTATTCGTCCTCGAATTGCGCTGGATCGAACTTCTCCTTCTTCTTGTCGATGATCTGCTCAGCCAGATCGGTCATCTCCGGATCGGTCTTCACCGCCTTGATGTCGCCGAACACCGCGTCGGGCGCGCGCACCGTGGTGTCGTAGCGCAGCGTCGTCAGCACCATGCCCGTGCCGAGCGGTTCGATCACCACAGGGCGCTCGCGTTGATAGAGCACGATGCGCGCCAGCCCCGCCATCTTCTTGCCCGCCATGGCGTTGCGGATGACGGCGAACGCCTCTTCCGACACCTTGTCGGCCGGCGCGACATAGTAGGGCGTGTCGAGATAGATCTGCTGGATCGAGGCTTTATCGACGAACCCATCGAGGGCCAGCGTATGCGATGCTTCGATCTGCACAGCCTCGATCTCGTCCTCCTCGATTTGAAGGAATTCGCCGTCGTCGACCTCATAGCCCTTGATCTCGTCGCCGTCACCGAGCGGCTTGCCGCTTTCGGAATCGACATAGATGCGCTTCACCGTGTTGCCGGTCTTGCGGTTCAGCACCCGAAACGAGACCTTCTCTGCGTGGCTGACGGCGTTGGTCAACTCGACGGCGCAGGTGACCAGCGACAGCTTCAGATAACCCTTCCAGGCTGGACGCGGCGCCATGACTTTTTCCCTTCCAGAACCCGATGAGGATGAGAACGGACAGATGCCAGTCCAGTTCCCCGAAGGCACGACGATTGGATGTCCAGGTTGGTTTGCGGCGTCGAGGCGCCAAGCACGGAAATTTCACGGCTGCGGCAAGAATTGAAACAGAACCGCGCGCGCGCGACATTCAAACGAAACATATGTGATGCAAAAGTCACATTGGCCGCAATGCCGACCAACTGCACGGAAAGACCCCGAATCAGCCGCATTCCAGCCACGAAGCAAGGCATTTTCGACCAGATATTAACATCACGTTCACTGACTATTCACGCCTCGACGCTATGATGACCGCAATTCGGAAGGGACATCCGAAAATCGGGACAGGGACTAGGTAAATGAACTTCCTCGCGCACCTCATCGGCTATGCCGCCGCCATCCGCGAATTCGTCGCGCCGACCTATCGGCCTGAGCGCTATTACATGCGCGGCCCCGGCCCGGCCTGCGCCCGTCGCGGCAACTCGCTGGGCGCGCACTGATCATGGCTTTCGAGAATCGCCACGACAGCCGGATCTGCAGGCCCGCCACCTCTACCCGGGCCACCACCTATCGCGCCGAGCGTCCCGCTCTCGCCGACAGGCGGCGTGCGACATCGCCACGGCTTTGATACCGCCATCGGCTGGCTTAGTGTCATAGGACACGAGCAGCCGAGGCCCGCTTGACCAACCGTCCCCAATCAAGTCCCCATGAGCTCTTCGATAAAAGCCATCCGCTGATCGTCTTCGATGGCGTCTGTGTTCTGTGCTCCGGCTTCGTGCGCATGGTGGTCAGGCTCGACCGCCAAAACCGCTTCCGCTTCGCCACCGCGCAGTCGCCGTTTGGCGAGGCGCTGTTCAGGCAACACGGGCTGCGCACGGACTCCTACGAAACCAATCTCGTCCTGATCGACGGCGTCGCCTTCACGCGGCTCGATAGCTTCGTTGCCGTCATGGCGGAACTCGGCTGGCCCTGGCGGGCGATGAAGGCTCTGCTGTTGCTGCCGCGCCCGCTGCGCAACTGGCTCTATGTCAGCATTGCCAAGAACCGCTACGCCCTGTTCGGCAGGAAGGACAGTTGTGACATTCCTTCCGCCGCGCTGAGGGGACGGTTGATCGACTAGAGGCCTGTGGCTCTGCCCGCGCTCCACATCCCACGAAACCATCGAAAATGGCCGCTTCCGCTTCCATGTCGAGATTTCCCATCCGCTCACCGGATTGATCGTGCGCTATCGTGGCTGGCTCGTGCCGTCCGACCCGCATGGTTCCAGCACGATGGAGCTGCCGGCCGCCTTGCCAAATTCTCGGCAGCCCTGAGCCGTGCACAGCGTCCAGCCGTCGCCGGTCGCGCCGGAGGCGGCCAGCACGACGCGCCGCTGCGGGCCGACATCAGGCGCATAGATCCACCAGCCGTCGCGCAGCACCGCGCCTTCTGGTGGTTCCATGCCGGCGCCCGAACCCTTGATCCGGGCCTCGACCACCTGCAGGCCGGTAGGCGTGACCTTCCAGTCTTCCTCCCAGCGCGTCCGTTCCACCGAATGCGTCCAGGATAGCGTGAAGGCGGCAACGGCGAGCGTCACCGTTTTGCCGGTGGCTAGGATGCACAGGCTCATGCGGTGGCCTCCCGCACCCGCCAGCAATGCCAGCCGATCCAGGCAAGTGACAGCGCCCAGCCAGCCTCGTCGGTAAGCGGCACCGCGGCGACCAGCAGCACGCCGGCGGCGAAGGCCAGCAGCCGTTCCCACAACGCCATGCGGCGGGCCAGAAAACCGACGGCGGCGGCACCCCACAGCACGATGCCCATGCACGCCTTGGCGACGATGTAGACGACCTCGACCGGATAGCCGAACTGGGCGGCGATCGGCCCGGCATCCTGCAGCATCAGCGCCGGCGTGTAGACCGCCATGAACGGCACCAAGAAGCCGGCAATGGCAAGCTTGGTCGCCTGGATGCCGATCTTGAGGCCGCTTTCCTTGGCCATCGGTGCGGCGGCAAATGCGGCCAGTGCCACCGGTGGCGTCAGGTCGGCCATGATGCCGAAATAGAAGACGAACATGTGGCTGACCAGCAGCGGCACGCCGAGCGACAGCAGCGCCGGCCCGGCCAGCGACGAGGTGATGATGTAGTTGGGAATGGTCGGGATGCCCATGCCGAGCACCAGGCAAGTGACCATGGTCAGCACCAGCGACAGGAACAGATTGTCCTCGCCGATCGAGATGATCCAGCCGATGAAAGTCGAGGCGATGCCGGTCAGCGTCAGCGTGCCGATGACGATGCCGACGATGGCGCAGGCGATGCCGACCGGCAGCGCGTTCTTGGCGCCTTCAGCGAGCGAATCCACGCAGATTTGCAGCGTCTCGCGCCCGCCCCTGAAGGTGAAGCAGGCGACAATCAGCGCGGCGATGACAAGGCCAAGGAGGTTGACGCCGAACTTCATGAACGAGGCGGCGGCGAGCCCGAGGGCCAGCCAGAAGACGACACGGAAGGCGAGCGGCCCGATCGCCGCCGCCAGTGGCGTACCGAGGATGAGCACGATGGTCAGCGCCAGGCCCATCGTGCCGGCGAAGATCGGCGTGTAGCCGGCGAACAAAAGATAGATGAGGGCTGCGAGCGGCAGCACCAGCGGCCAGTGTTGTTTCACCGCGTCCCACGGGTTGGGCAGGTCCGCCTTGGCCATGCCATGCAGGCCGGCCTTGCCGGCTTCCAGATGCACCTGCCAGAAACAGGCGCCGAAATAGAGCAGCGCCGGGATGATCGCCGCCTTGACCACTTCGGCATAAGGCACGTTCAGCGTTTCGGCCATGATGAAGGCGACCGCGCCCATCACCGGCGGCATGATCTGGCCGCCCATCGAGGAGGTTGCCTCGACGGCGCCGGCGAAAGCCGCGCGGAAGCCGAAGCGCTTCATCAGCGGGATCGTGAACTGGCCGCTGGCCACCACATTGGCCACGCCCGAGCCGGAAATGGTACCCATCAGCGCCGACGACAGCACGCAGACCTGCGCCGGGCCGCCGCGCCAGGTGCCGACAAGACCGAGCGCGAAATCGTTGAACAGCGCGATCATGCCGGCGCGTTCCAGAAAGGCAGCGAAGACGACGAAGATGAAGATGTAGGCGGCCGAAACATAGATCGGCGTTCCGTATATGCCTTCGGTGCCATAGGCGAAGGTGTCGACGAGCTGGGCGAAGTCATAGCCGCGATGGATGAAGGGCGGCGGCAGATGGTTGCCGACGAAGCAATAGGCGAGGAAGATTAAGGCGATGACCGCCAGCGGCAGCCCCATCAGCCGCCGCGCGGCCTCGAAGACCAGCACCACCAGCACGGCGCCGACGATCAGGTCCGGCGTGGTCAGGAAGCCGGAGCGGCGGATGAGATCGGCATAGAACACCCAATTGTACAGGCCTGTGCCCAAGCCGAGCACACCGAGCGTCCAGAACGCGGCTTTCGCCGTCACGCTTTTGGCGCGCAGGTTGGCGATCAGGCCGAAACCGAGCAGCAGCAGGAAGCCGACATGCATGGCGCGCACCACCTGGCTTGGAATGCTGCCATAGGCGGCGACATAAATCTGGAACACGGAGAAAGCGACGGCGATGAAAAAGGCGGCCTTGCCGGCAATGCCGTCGCCGAAGCCCGGCGGCAGCCCTTCGATTTGCTCTTCCACGACGGGGAGATGGAAGGTGGCGGATTTGCCGTCGGTTGTCGTTGCTTCGCTCATCCGACGATCTCCAAAAGGAGCGAATAGTGCGAGGCGCCCCCCTCTGCCCTGCGGGGCATCTCCCCCTCAAGGGGGGAGATCGGATACACTGATGCCGGCGCTCGTTTTGCAACGTCAGCGATTGGCAAAAGACATCGCGACGGCCAATCTCCCTCCTTGAGGGGGAGATGCCCGGCAGGGCAGAGGGGGGCGCCTGGCGAAGACATGTCGGATTGCCAAGCGCCTACCTCAGCAGCCCTTTCTCCTTGTAATACTTCTCAGCACCCGGATGCAGCGGCACCGGCATGCCGTCGAGTGCCTTGGCCGGGTCGATCGCCTTGGCGGCGGCATGCGCCGCGGCCAGCTGGTCGAGATGCTCGAACAGCAGCTTGGTCATCTGATAGGCGGTCTCATCGGAAACATCGGCGCGGGTGATGAGGAAATTGCCGACGGCGGCGGTCGCGACATCCTCGCTCTGGCCCTCATAGGTGCCCTTGGGAATGACCACCGAAAGATAGGGCGCGCCGATCTTGGCGACGTCTTCCGCCGGAACCGCAACGACGTTGATCGGCACGGAAGTGGCGAGGTCGCGGATCGAGGCGACGCCGAGCCCGGCCGATTGCAGCGTGGCGTCGAGCTGGCGGTTCTTGATCAGTTCGACCGATTCGGCGAAAGGCAGATATTCGACCCTTCCGAGATCCTCGTATTTCAGCCCGGCGGCGGCGAAGATGGTGCGCGCGTTGAGTTCGGTGCCGGATGCCGGCGCGCCGACCGAGAGGCTCTTGCCCTTGAGGTCGGCCAGCGTCTTGATGCCGGATTCCTGGCTGGCGACGATCTGGATGTAATTGGGATAGATGGCGGCAATGCCGCGGAGTTTGTCGAGCTTGCCTGGATATCCGGCCTCGGTATTGCCTTCGGCCGCCAGCTTGACGGAATCGCCGAGTGCAAAGGCGATCTCGCCCTTGCCCTGCTGCAGCAGATTGAGGTTTTCGACCGAAGCCTTGGTCGCCTGCACCTGGGTACGGGCGCCTTCGATGCCCTTGCCGTAGATTTCAGACAATGCCACGCCGAGCGGATAATAGACGCCGGACGTGCCGCCGGTCAGCACGTTGATGAATTCCTGCGCTCCTGCCGGCATCGCGCCGAAGCCGAGTGACAGCGCCATTGCGCCAGCTGCAACAAATTTCGTTCTGAAATGGAACATCTGATCTCCTCCCTGAAATAGTGGCGCCGCACTGCCCTCCTCGGCATGAGCAGCGCGAGTTTAGACGGCAGACGGCAAATGCCAACCCGCAATTGCAGCCATTAGACGAACGGCTGAGGCGCGCAAAACCCGAGCGCCAGGCGCTGCGGCTCGTGTCCATCATCAATCCGGCAGCGCCGCGACAGCAACGATTTCAATGACGATGTCTGCCTGCGCGAGCGCCGCAACGCCGATCACCTCCGAGGGTGGTGGATTGTTATAACTGCAATGCTTCGGACAATGCTCGACAAAGAACGCGTCCAGCACGTCGAGGCGAAAATTAGGAGAGCTGAGAACGCCGCCATCGGGAAATGGACCTCTGACGAAGAAGGTCAGCCTGATGAGATGATCCAATCCGCTGCCGAGCTCCTCCAGGTCCGACTTGATGTTGCCGAGAACGGCGCGCCACTGCGCTGCTGCATCGCCGGCGAAGCCGCCGCCCTTCTTGCTGGCCGGATCGTAGTCGTCCGATGTCGCGGTGTTTCCACAGAGATAGACGGTACCTTTCGCGCCGCTGACGACCGTGCCCTTTCCCCACGGCATCAACCGGCCGTTCTTGAATTTCTTGTGGGTCACGAGTTCCATTTTCTTTCTCCTGTCGCTCGCATGATCCGCCCGTCCACGACAGAGGATAGTGCTGCGAGGAACCGCTGCCAGAGCGGCGCCGGCTGTCGTCCGGCAGGCAAGGTGAGATCTGGTCCTTGCGAAACTTGGTGGTGAAGCCGAAAGTTTTTTGAGCGGCCTGTCGAAATCGCGTGCTGCCGCACGACATACGTCCGGCTCGCAACGAAGCGGCCTTCGAGAAAACGGGAGAAGACCATGCGATACATGCTTTTGATCTACGTCAACGAAGCCGCGATGGCGGCCGCGCCGACCGACAAGACCTACGAGATCAGCGCAGCCTATGGCGCCTATACCGAGGCGTTGAAGAAATCCGGCGCCTGGCTGGCCGGCGACCGGCTGAAGCCGACCCAGGCCGCCACTTCGGTGCGGATGGCCAACGGCAAGACCAACGTACTCGACGGCCCCTATGCCGACACTAAGGAGCAGCTCGCCGGTTTCTACATGATCGAGGCTGAGGACGCCGATGCCGCTATCGCCTGGGCGGCGCGCTGCCCCGCTGCCAGCGTCGGCACGGTCGAGCTCCGGCCGATCTGGGAACAGACCATGTGATGGAGAATGGCCCGGAGATCGCGCGGGCGGCAGCGGAAGTCGCCGCCCGGCAAAGCTACGGCAAGCTTGTCGCCTGGCTCGCGGCGCGCACGCGCGACGTGGCCGGCGCCGAGGACGCGCTGGCCGATGCCTTCGCCGCCGCACTCGAGCGATGGCCTCAAACCGGCGTACCCAAGAAACCGGAAGCTTGGCTGCTGGCGGTGGCAAGGCGGCGCCGCGTCGATGCGGTGCGGCGGCGGCGGACCAGCGAGGCCGGCCGCGAGCATCTCAAGCTGATTGCCGAGGAGGCGGAGGCGCACATGACCGACGAAGACCTGCCCGACGAAAGGCTGCGGCTGATGTTTGCTTGCGCCCATCCGGCGATCGAATCGAACGTGCGTTCGCCGCTCATTTTGCAGACTGTGCTCGGGTTTGACGCGGCAACGATCGCCTCTGCCTTCCTGGTCTCGCCCGCAACCATGGGCCAGCGCCTGGTGCGCGCCAAGACCCGCATCCGTGAAACCGGCATTCCGTTCCGCGTGCCGGAGCGGGCCGAACTCGGCGAACGGCTGGATGCGGTGCTGGAAGCGATTTACGCGGTCTTCGCCGAAGGCTGGTCCGATCCGGCGGGCACCGAAACGCGCCGCCGCAATCTGGCGACCGAAGGCATCTGGCTCGGCCGCCTGGTGGCCTCGCTGATGCCGGAAGAGCCCGAGGCGCTGGGTCTGCTGTCGCTGATGCTGTTTGCCGATGCGCGGCGCGCGGCACGGCGCGATGCGGCCGGGGATTATGTGCCGCTGGCCGAGCAGGACCATACGCTGTGGGATGGCGCTTTGGTCGACGAAGCGGAATCCCTGCTCCGCCGCGCCGCCACCAAGGGCATCATCGGCCGCTACCAGCTTGAGGCGGCCGTGCAGTCCGCACATGCGGCACGGCGGCTGACCGGCCGCACCGACTGGGTGGCGATCCGCGAACTCTACGACGCGCTGCTTTCGATCGCGGGATCGCCGGTGGTGGCGATCAACCGTGCGGTGGCGATTGCCGAGGCCGAGGGCGCCGTGGCGGGATTGGCGGCCCTTTACGTGCTGGGCGACGACAAGCGGCTTGATGACTATCAGCCCTATTGGGCAGCCCGCGCCGGTCTCCTGGCCAGGCTCGGTCAGGTGCCACAGGCAACCGAGGCCTATGACCGGGCGATCGGCCTCGAACGCGACCCGGCGGTGCGCCGCTTCCTGCAGGGAAAACGGGCAACGCTCAGAAATTGAGCCTCGCCACCGGCCGTCCGTTCAGCCCGGCCACATCTCATGCGATGTGTTGAGCGTCTTCATCAGGGGATGCTCGCGCAGCTTCGACCACAGGCGCTCCATATCAGGCCAGGTCGTGCGCGCCCTCTCGGCGTCGGGATGCCAGGCTACCAGCATGACGAGATAGATGTCGGCCAGTGACATCAGGTCGCCGACCAGCCAGTCACGGCCTTCGAGAGCGGCATCGAGAACGGCGAAGCCGCGGTCCATCTCGGCGACGGCTGCCTGCTTGACCGCCTTGGTGCCGTCGGCATCGGCCGTGTAGCGATATGCGTAATAGAAGCGCAGCACCGCCGGATAGAGCACCGACGACATGAAGGCCATCCAGCGCAGGAAGTCGGCGCGGGCAGGCGCGTCGACAGCCGGCGCCAGGCCGGCATTGGGGTGACGCTCAGCAAGCAGGATGCAGATCGCCGCCGATTCGGTCATCGAACTTCCGTCCGGCAAGGTCAGCACCGGAACCTGGTTCAACGGGCTGATGTCGAGGAAGGCCGGATCGGGCCGGTCCGTCTTCGGCACGTCGATCTGTTGGAACGGCGCATTCGCCAGCGCCAGCGCCGCCTCGACGACGAAGCCGCCGCTGCCCGGACGGGTGTAGAGCTTGTACATGAAATCCTCCCCCGGCCCACGGAAAGCAGGCCGGTGGGATATGAACCGGAAGCAGGGCACTGCTCAAGCCGGTGGCTGGCGCCACGGGCGGTTTTTTCAACGGACCAGCTTAGTCACGAAGAAGCGAAGGACTACGAGCCCAGCCCCTCGAACAGGATCGTCGACAGATAGCGCTCGGCGAAGGACGGGATGATAACCACCAAATTCTTGCCCTTGTTCTCCGGCCGCGAGCCGACGACGATCGCCGCCTGCAGGGCGGCGCCCGACGAGATGCCGACCGGTACGCCTTCGAGACGGGCGACGAGGCGGGCATTGGCGACCGAATCCTCGTTCGAGACCTTGACGATCTCGTCGTAGATCGTCGTGTCGAGGATTTTGGGCGCAAAGCCGGCGCCGATGCCCTGGATCTTGTGTGGGCCGGGCTGGCCACCCGACAGAACCGGCGAGGATTCCGGCTCGACGGCAACGACATGCACCGAGGGCTTGCGCTTCTTCAGCACCTGGCCGACGCCGGTGATGGTGCCGCCGGTGCCGATGCCGGCGACGAAGATATCGACCTCGCCATGTGTGTCGTTCCAGATCTCCTCGGCCGTCGTAGTGCGATGGATTTCCGGGTTGGCCGGATTCTCGAACTGCTGCGGGATGATCGCGTTGGGGATCGTCGCTGCCAGTTCGTCGGCCTTGGCGATGGCGCCTTTCATGCCTTTCGGGCCCTCGGTCAGCACCAGCTCGGCGCCAAGCAGCGCTAGCATTTTCCGGCGCTCGATCGACATCGTTTCCGGCATCGTCAGGATCAGTTTGTAGCCCTTGGCGGCGGCGGCGAAGGCAAGCGCGATGCCGGTGTTGCCCGACGTCGGTTCGATCAGCGTGGTCTTGCCGGGAGAAATCTTGCCGGAAGCCTCCAGCGCCTCGATCATCGCCACGCCGATGCGGTCCTTGACCGAAGCGATCGGATTGAAGAATTCGAGTTTGGCGATGAGATTGGCGACGATGCCCTTTTCCCGAGCGAATTTGTCGAGCCGTACCAGCGGCGTATCGCCGATCGTGTCGGTGATGGAATCGTAGACGCGGCCGCGACCGGGCACGCGGGCTGATGTGACGGGCTTGTTCATTGGTTTCGCTCCCAGAATTTCAGGCAAGTGGAATTGCAGCCGGCAAGATAGGGCTTTCAACCGCGCAACATAAGCTGTCGGCCGAAAATAACCGAGTGGGACCTGTGTCTAAAACGTCTCCGTCCCGGAAAAGCATTTCCCGCAAAGGCCTGTTTGGGAAATGCTTTGGCCGAAAGCCCCTATTGGCGGGCGGCAATCGCTGCAGCTGCGCCGACCATGAACCCGGCGGCAGTGCGGTTCAGTGCCTTGAGCGCGCGCGGCGACTTCAGGAACCAGCGCGCCTTGGCCGCCAGCGCCAGATACGGCACCAGCACCACCAGAAGCACGACGACCGTCAGCGCGACGAGAATGCCATAATCGGTCAGTGTGATGGTCTTCAGGTCGACGATGGTCGGCGTGATCGCCAGGTAGAAGATCATCGTCTTCGGATTGCCGAGCGTGACGGTCAGGCCGGCGACAAAGCTCGACAGCAGCCCGCCCTTGCCCTTCCTGGCCTCGACGGTCTCGGGCGTGATGCCGCTGTTCCAGAACCGCCAGCCGAGAAAGGCAAGATAGGCGACGCCAAGCCATTTGATGGCGAGAAAGACCATGCCGAAACTCTGCGCGACGAAGGCGAGACCTAACACCACGGCGGTCAGATAGGTGAGGTCGCCAACCATCAGGCCAAAGGACATCGCCAGCGACGAACGGAAGCCGGAGCCGAGTGCTCGCGCAACGAGCGCGGTGACGCCGGGGCCAGGAATGGCGGCGGCGATGCCGAGGGCGGCACTGTAGGCGAGGAATCCGGTGAGGGTCATGGTTGCGGCCTCAAATCAGAATGCCTTGTCGCATGGAATGGATCAGGATTGAATTCCCTGGGGATCGGAATCCATTGCACCAGATATCGCTGAAACACGTGGAGAAGGCCCCCTCATCCGGCCGCTTCAGGAGCGACCGCCGTCATGGGTGATGCGCCAGATGGTGCCGTTGCCGTCCTCGGTCACAACAAGCGCGCCGTCGTTCGCCACCGCCACGCCGACCGGCCGACCCCAGACCTCGCCGTTGGAGACAACGAAGCCGGTGATGAAATCCTCGTATTCGCCGGTCGGCTTGCCATCCCTGAACAGCAATCTCACCACCTTGTAGCCTGTCCTGTTGCCACGGTTCCATGAGCCGTGCAGAGCGACAAAGGCGTCGCCCTTGTATTCGGCCGGAAAGTTCTTCCCTTCGTAGAAGGCGATGTTGAGCGGCGCCGAATGCGCCTGTATCAGCACGTCGGGAATATCAGCCTTGCCGGCAAGATCGGGGCGCGCGCCCTTGTGGCGCGGATCCTCGTTGTTGCCGATATAGTACCAGGGCCAGCCATAGAAAGCGCCGTCCTTGACCACAGCCGCATATTCCGACGGCACATTGTCGCCGAGCCCATCGCTTTCGTTGACGACGCACCACAGTGCGCCGGTCGCCGGCTGCACGGCCATACCCGAACAGTTGCGCAGGCCAGTGGCGACGATGCGACCGTTCTTGCCATTGGGATCGAAGGCCAGCACAGCCGCGCGGCCATCCTCGGAACCCCAGGCAGCACCGAGCGGCTGCGACGTCGCCCAGGCGTCGAGGCCACCCTCCGGTTCTTTGCCCATATTCTGCGCGGCGTTCGAACCAGACCCGACCGATAGATAAAGCGTCTTGCCGTCCGGCGAGAAAGCGATATCGCGGGTCCAGTGATGACTTGAAGGGATGTTGTCGACAATGGTCTCGGGATCGTCTGATGCCTTCAGGTCGCCATTGCGATAGGCAAAGCGAACCACGCTGTCGCTGTTGGCGACATAGACCCATTGCGGGTCATTGCCCGGGGGATAGAAGGCAATGCCATAGGGCTGGTTGAGATTGCCGGCGAAGATGCCTCTCTCGATGGGTTTGGCGCTGCCGTCTGCGAGGCGGTAGACGCGGATCTGATTGGCTTCGCTGTCGGCGACGAACAGGTCGCCGTTCGGCGCGACGCGCACGACGCGCGGATTGTCGATGCCCGACGCGATCAACTCAGCCGAGAACCCTGGCGGCAGCTCCGGCTTGGCGCCTGCCGGCCTTTCGGCGAGGCCGGCGCTGTTCGAGGTTGATTTGGTGACGTCGGGTCTTGGCAGATCTTCGGGCTTGATCAGGCGGCGCACACCCGGCCTGTCGGCACGCCAGTCGCCGAAGGCGGCGGCACCTTTCAATACGGGCTCCGCCTGCTGGGCGAATGCAGTGGCGGTGAGAAACATCGCAGCGGAGAGGGCCAGCCCGGCCAATTGGATCATTCAATCCTCCAAACCTGATCACAAATGACAGGCTGCAAAGAGGGCAAACGGGCAGTTTCGTCTGTTGTTCCGCGGCACACGATGAGTTGAAGTGAGAGCGGAGGTTTCCAGCTTCAGTTGCCGGCAGCGTAGAAATCGTCGTCGAGGCGCTTTTCCAGTTCGACGAGATCGGCCGGCAGCGGCAGGCCCATGGCGCGCATTTCCCGCAGTTTCTCGCGCAACTGCTCCTGGATCTCGTGCTGATCTTCCGGCTGGTTGACCATCTCCTCGAGCAGCAGGCTGATCCGGGCCTTGAATTCTTCGAGCGCCATTCTTTTTCTCCTCAGATGCTTGTTCTTTGTTTTTTGGGTCTAAGGGTTGAGATTCAGGTCAGGCCGGCATCACCTGAATATCAATACACTTAGCGGAGCATGCGGGAAATCAGTTGCGCCGTATAGTCGACCATCGGCACGATGCGGGCATAGTTGAGCCGGGTCGGGCCGATGACTCCGAGCGCACCGACGACGCGGGCGTCTTTGTCGCGATAGGGCGCGACCACTAGCGATGAGCCGGACAGCGAGAACAGCTTGTTTTCCGAGCCGATGAAGATGCGCACGCCCGATCCTTCCTCGGCGAGGTCGAGCAGCTGGATCAGCCCGTCCTGCGTCTCCATGTCCTCGAACAAATGCCGCAACAATTCGATGTCGGCCTGGGCGGTGACGTTTTCAAGCAGATTGGCGCGGCCGCGCACGATAAGCCGCGCCGGCAGGCCGCTGTCTGCGCCGGCCCACACCGCGAGCCCCTTCTCGACCAGGTCCTGCGACAACGTGTCGAGGGCCGCCCTGGTCTCTTCCTTGATGCGGGCGATCTCGACCCGTGCCTCCGCCAGCGTGCGGCCGCGGATATGAGCGTTGAGGAAGTTCGAGGCCTCGTGCAGTTGCGAGACTGTAATGTCGGCGGGCAGCTCGACGACGCGGTTTTCGACGTCGCCATTCTGCGACACCAGCACCGCCAGCGCCTTCGTCGGCTCGAGCTGGATGAATTCGATGTGCTTCAGCGCCACCTCGTTCTTGGCGGCCAGCACCAGGCCGGCGCCGCGCGACATGCCCGACAGCATCTGGCTGGCCTCGGTCAGCATGTGTTCCAGCGTCGCGCCTGAGCCCGACGCCCGCACCTGCGCCTCGATGGCGCGGCGCTCCTCGTCGGAGAGGTCGCCAAGCTCCATGAAGGCGTCGACGAAGAAACGCAGGCCGGCCTGCGTCGGCAGCCGGCCGGCCGAGATGTGCGGCGCGTAGATCAGGCCGAGATGCTCAAGGTCGCTCATCACGTTTCGGATGGTGGCCGGCGACAGCGAGGACGGCAGGATGCGCGACAGGCTGCGTGATCCCACCGGTTCGCCGTCCCTGAGGTAGGAATCGACGATGCGCCGAAAAATGTCGCGCGAGCGCATGTCCAATGATTGAAGCGCGGGCGCCTGCGAATTCGGATCGACTGCCTTGGTCATTGCGGCCAAAAACCTCCGGCCCAAAGATATAGACTTCGCTACGGCCCGCGCAACCGGTGTCTGCGTCAGATCGTCAGGCCATTTTCCTTTGCGCCATGCGTCCCATGCGGTTACAAGCCGGCCAAGATTCCGAAAAATGACAAGAAAGCAGCCTGAATGCGCCCTTCCAAACGCCAATTCGACGAAATGCGTGCCATCTCCTTCGAGCGTGGCGTCTCCAAGCATGCCGAAGGCTCTTGCCTGGTGAAGTTCGGCGACACGCATGTCCTGTGCACGGCCAGCCTCGAGGAAAAAGTGCCGGGCTGGATGCGCAATTCCGGCAAGGGCTGGGTGACGGCGGAATACGGCATGCTGCCGCGTTCGACGGGCGAGCGCATGCGCCGCGAGGCTTCCGCCGGCAAGCAGGGCGGTCGCACGCTGGAGATCCAGCGGCTGATCGGCCGTTCCTTGCGCGCCGTGGTCGATTTGCAAGCACTGGGCGAGCAGCAGATCACCGTCGACTGCGACGTCATCCAGGCCGATGGCGGCACCCGCACCGCCTCGATCACCGGCGGCTGGGTGGCGCTCTACGACTGCCTGCGCTGGATGGAAGCCCGCCAGATGGCCAGCGTCGCCAAGGTGCTGAAGGACCACGTCGCGGCGATCTCCTGCGGCATCCATGGCGGCCAGCCTGTCATCGACCTTGATTATCTCGAAGATTCCTCGGCTGGCACCGACGCCAATTTCGTCATGACCGGCAAGGGCGGCATCGTCGAGATCCAGGGAACCGCCGAGGGCGAGCCTTTCTCCGAAGGGCAGTTCGCGGACTTGATGGGCTTGGCCAAGAAGGGCATCCAGCGTCTGGTCAGTTTGCAGCAGATGGCGGTGGCTTAGTTCTCAAATGCCGAGCTTGAGTGCCCCCCTCTGGCCTGCCGGCCATCTCCCCCTCAAGGGGGGAGATCGGCTATCCCGCTGGTTTGCGCCACCTTTCGGCGGCGTGAGATGTGCGGGGGCGCTGAAGCTGCCAATCTCCCCCCTTGAGGGGGAGATGGCCGGCAGGCCAGAGGGGGGCGCCTGGTGACTCCCTCTGCTATTCTTGAATCGGCTCTCTACGTCACCGACCTTGCCGCGGCCGAAACCTTCTACACCGGCGTCCTCGGCCTAAACCTCCTCGGCAAAGTCGATGGCCGCCACCTTTTCTTCCGCTGCGGCCCGGGCGTGCTGCTCGTCTTCAATGCCGAGGCAACCAAAATCCCGCCGGCGCCCGACGCCAGGCTGCCCGTGCCGCCACACGGCGCTGTCGGTGAAGGCCATCTCTGCTTTGCGGCGACCGCTGACGAGATCGTGCGCTGGAGAGCGCATCTCGAAGCGAAAAACATAGTCATCGAAAGCGAATTCGAATGGCCGCAGGGCGGCCGTTCGATCTATATACGCGACCCCTCGGGCAATTCGATCGAATTCGCCGAGCCACGAATCTGGGGCCTTTGATGCATTCTCTCGATGGAATGAAGATCGTCGTCGCCAGCCACAATGAAGGCAAGCTGCGCGAATTCGCCGACCTGATGGGGCCGTTCGGCTTCGAAGCGAAATCCGCCAAGGACTACGGCTTGCCCGAGCCCGACGAAACCGGCACCACCTTTGAGGAAAACGCCTACATCAAGGCGCTGGCCGCCGCCAAGGCGACCGGCCTGCCGGCATTGTCGGACGATTCCGGCCTGTGCGTCGACGCGCTTGATGGCGCGCCCGGCGTCTACACCGCCAACTGGGCCGAAACACCCGACGGTTCGCGCGATTTCGGCATGGCCATGCAACGCACCGAAGTGGCGCTGCAGGAAGTCGGCGCGGCCTTGCCACAACAGCGCAAGGGCCGCTTCGTCGCCGTCATCTGCCTGGCGTTTCCTGACGGCGAGGCCGAATATTATCGCGGCGAGGCCGAAGGCACGCTGGTCTGGCCGCCGCGTGGCGAACTCGGCTTCGGCTATGATCCGGTGTTTTTGCCCGATGGCTTCGAAAAAACCTTTGGCGAGATGAGCGCCGAGGAAAAGCACGGCTGGAAGCCCGGCCAGCCGACGGCGCTGTCGCACCGCGCCCGCGCCTTCCAGAAATTCGCCAAGGCGAGATTGGGCTCGACATGAGCATGCTGCTCGACCGGGCGCCCGGCTTCGGCGTCTATGTCCATTGGCCGTTCTGCGCGGCCAAGTGCCCCTATTGCGACTTCAACAGCCATGTCCGCCACCAGCCGGTCGACCAGGACCGCTTCGCCAGCGCCTTCGAGGCGGAACTGGCGACGATGCGCGAGCGCACCGGACCGCGCGAGGTGACCAGCATTTTTCTCGGCGGCGGCACGCCGTCGCTGATGCAGCCGGAAACCGTGGCCAGGGTTCTGGACGCCGTGGCGAAGAACTGGACTGTTCCCGATGGCATCGAGGTGACGCTGGAGGCCAATCCCTCCTCGGTCGAGGCCGAACGCTTTCGCGGCTACCGGGCGGCCGGTGTCAATAGGGTGTCGCTCGGCGTGCAGGCGCTGAACGACAAGGATTTGCGTTTCCTCGGCCGGCTGCACAATGTCGAGGAAGCCCTTCATGCGATCGGTTTGGCTCGCGAAATCTTTCCAAGATTGTCCTTCGATCTGATCTACGCCCGCCCCGGCCAGACGCCGGAGGCCTGGCAAGCGGAGCTCGAACAGGCGATCGGCCATGCCGCCGACCACCTGTCGCTCTACCAGCTGACCATCGAGGAAGGCACGCCCTTCCACGCCCTGCATGCGGCGAAGAAATTCATCATCCCCGACAACGACCACGCCGCCGACCTCTATGCGCTGACGCAGGAGATCACATCGGCGCATGGGCTTCCGGCCTACGAGATTTCCAACCACGCCAAGCCTGGCGCCGAAAGCCGACACAACCTGACCTACTGGCGCTATGGCGAATATGTCGGGGTCGGCCCCGGCGCGCATGGCCGTTTCGTCGAGAACGGTCGCCGTACCGTCACGATCGCCGAGCGGATGCCGGAAACCTGGGCCAATCTGGTAGAAGCCAAGGGTCACGGCGTCACCGGCGGCGAGATCCTGACGCGTTCGGAAGAGGCCGACGAGTTCCTGCTGATGGGGCTCAGGCTGGCCGAGGGCATCGATCTCTCCCGTTACGAGGCGTTCTCCGGACGCGGCCTGTCTACGGCGCGGCTCTCGATGCTGCAGGGCGAGGGGCTGGTGGCACCGATCGGCAATGCTCGCCTGCGCGCCACACCAGCCGGCATGATCGTGCTCGACGCCGTGGTGGCCGATCTGGCGCGGTAGGGTTCACCACGCCTTCGTCATAGCAGCAGAGCGCAGACCGTTGGGATCCATGCCGCGACGAGGAAGAGGGACTGCAACGGCACAAGGCAGAAGCTTGTTCTGTAGCGATCCTTCACACCCCCCTCTGTCCTGCCGGACATCTCCCCCGCAAGGGGCAGGACTGTCCGGGGAAAGTTATTCATATATGAAGGCCATCTGATTGAGGGAGGATCGGTCTCTTGGTCGGCTCGGATTGACCG
>NZ_JAMYRC010000062.1:0-34991 GCF_040321205.1 Mesorhizobium sp. M0496
GGTCATTCAAACCTCCTTCAGCGTCCCGGCCCAAATAGAATCGAGCTTCGCCCCAAAACGCAACCGAGATGTGTGAATGCAATAGGTCACTATACGGGGAGAAGGTGCCGGCAGGCGGATGAGGGGCAGCGCTGAATTATACCCCTCGCGCCTGTTGCTCAGAGGCCGTTGTCCTTCAGCACCTGGGCGGCGTTTTCCTTGGTGATCTTCTCGGTCGGCAAGGTGATGGTCTTTTCGACCTTCTCGCCATTGAGGAACTTGATCGCCTGCCGCAGGCCTTCGGCGCCGGGGGTGACATAGGTGAAGGTCGCCGTCAGTTCGCCCTTGTTCACCATCTGCACGCCTTCGTTGGGCAGACCGTCGATGCCGATGAACTTGATGTCCTTCTCACGGCCGACATCCTTGGCGGCGAGATAGGCGCCGTAGGCCATCGGGTCGTTGTGGCCATAGACGAGATCGATCTTCTCGTTGCTCTTCAGCGCATTGGCCATCAAATTGTAGGCTTGGTCCTGCTTCCAGTCGCCCGATTGCTGGTCGAGCAGATATTTGATGCCCGGTTCCTTGTCGGTGAACTCATGGAAGCCGTCATGGCGATCATGCGCCGGCTGAGTGCCCATGCCGCCCCAGATCTCGACGACGTTGCCGGCTGCCTTGCCCTTACCGCCAAGCAGTTCGACGGCATATTCACCGGCCGCGCGGCCGATCAGCGCGTTGTCGCCGCCGACGAACTGGGTGTAGTCCTTGGTGTCGACATTGCGGTCGAGCACGAAGACCGGAATCTTGGCATCGATCGCTTGCTGCACGACGCCGGTCAAGCCGGCGGATTCCTTCGGCGACACCAGCAGTGCGTCGACCTCCTGGCGGATCAGGTTCTCGACATCGGCGACCTGCTTTTCGGTCTTGTCCTCGCCGTCGGTGATGATCAGCTCAACCTCGGGGTGCTTGGCGGCTTCGGCCAGGATGTCCTTGTTGAACTGCGCACGCCAGGGCTCGATGGTCGTCACCTGCGAGAAGCCAATCTTCCACTTTTTGTCCTGGGCGAAGGCATTGCCGGTGGTCAGCAGTGCGGTGGTGGTCAGCAGTGCCGCGGTCACGGCGGCAAGCTTCAGCATGTCACGTCGTTTCATTTTTGTTTCCTCCGAGATTGAGAGACGATGTCTCTTGTGACGGCCGCTTTGCCGCGGCCGTTTCCTTGCGCGCCGTTTGCCCGCCTGGCAGGCGCAGATAGGCCAGGAGATCACCGGCATTGCGCTCCTGCACGAGCACGGTGCCGATGATGATCATCCCCTTCAGCACCAGCTGAAGGTTCGAATTGATGTTGTGGAGCTGCAGGATGTTGGAGAGCAGCCCGAAGATCAGCACGCCGCAGAACGTGCCGGTGAGGCTGCCGCGCCCGCCCATCAGGCTGGTGCCGCCGATGACGACGGCGGCGATGGCGTCAAGCTCCAGCCCGGCGCCGGCATCCGGCTTGCCTTGCCGGTACTGCGCGACATAGAGCACAGCGGCGATGCCGGCGAGCAGCCCGGAGACGGCGTAGGTGGCGATCTTCACGCGGCCGGCGGCGATGCCCGAAAGCCGCGCCGCCTCCTCATTGCCGCCGATGGCATAGACATAGCGGCCGAACGGCGTGAAGCGCAGCACCGCGCCATAGATCAGGATGGCGCCGAGAAAGAACAGGCCGGGCATCGGGATGATGCCGAACACCAGCGAGCGCAATATCTCAAAATCTGCCGTGGCGTTCGAGCCGGTATAGACCGGCAGCACTGCATTGTTCTGGCCCGCGGTGAGCCGGGCGATACCGAGCGCCGTCACCATCATCGCCAGCGTGACGATGAAGGGCTGCAGGCGTCCGGCAACGATGATGAAGCCGTTGAGCGCGCCGAACAACAACCCGACGCATGGCGCCACCAGAAGCACGCCGAGCACGCCGAATTTCGGCTCGATCTGCGGCAGCAGGTACCAGAGCGACAGGCAGCACAGGACCACGCCGACGACGGCGGGCGTGACCAGGCCCCGAATACCGTCGAGCCTGATCTCACGGGCGACATCGGCACCGGCACGGGATTTTGCAAGGTTCTGGAAGATGAAGCGGGTGACGACGAAGCCGAGGCAAAGCGCCACCAGTGCGACGGTCGGCACGCCCAGCACGACGCCCGGCGTCACGCCTGGAACCGTCAGCAGCATGGCGCAGACCACCGTGCAGATGGCCATCAGCGAGCCGACGGAGAGATCGATGCCGCCGGTGATGATGACCGCCGTCATGCCGGTGGCGATCAGGCCGGTGGTCGACACCTGGCGCAACACGTCGAGCAGATTGCCGTAGGAGAGGAAGATATTGTTGCCCTTCGAGCTCATCGGCGAGCCCAGCACGCCGATCAGGAAGATGGCGATCAGGCCCCAATAGAGCTTGGTTTGGGACAAGAGTTTCAGGACGGTCATGCGGCTGGTCTCGATATGGTCCGGCGCGGGGCGGCGAGACGCATGATGGCCTCCTCGCTTGCCGCATCGCGGGGAAGAATGCCTGTCTGGCGGCCATCGGCCATAACCAGGATGCGGTCGGAGAGATGCAGAAGCTCCGGCAGTTCGGAGCTGATGACGGCGATGGCGAGGCCCTCGCGCGCCAACTGGAAGATGAGGTCGTAGATCTCGCGCTTGGCGCCGACATCGATGCCGCGCGTCGGCTCGTCCAGCAACAGCACCCTTGGCCTGGTCGCCAGCCATTTGCCGATGACGACCTTCTGCTGGTTGCCGCCCGACAGCGTGCCGGCGGGTTGGTCGATGTCCTGGCAACGAATGCCTAGCGCCTTGACCGCCTGCCGCGCCAGCCCTTGCTCGCCGGCCAGCGAGCGGATGCCGAAGCGCGCCAGCGATCCGACCAATGGCAGCGCCACATTGTCCGTGATCGAGGCCTGCAGATGCAAGCCTTGCGTCTTGCGATCCTCGGTGACCAGCGCGATGCCCAGCCGCCTCGCGTCGCGCGGCGAGCGGATATCCACGGGCCTGCCGTCGACTTGAATTTCGCCGCCGGTGCGGCCATCGCTCGAGCCAAAGATCGCTTCCAGGATCTCGGTGCGGCCCGAGCCCAGCAGCCCGCCAATGCCAAGGATTTCTCCGGCGGCAAGATCGAAGCCGACGCCGTCGATCACCGTGCGCCAGCCGTGGGCATCTGGTTTCGACAGCGACAGGTTCTCGACTGAAAGCACGATCCTGCCACTGGGGCCGCGCTCCCCCTCGGAGGAAGCCAGCAGGTTGCGGCCGACCATCGCCGAAATGATCGCATCCTCGTCGAGCCCGGCCATCGGCTCGGTCAGCACATGGCGCCCGTCGCGAAACACGGTGACGCGGCTGGCCAGATGCATGACCTCGTCGATGCGATGCGAGATGTAGACGATGGCGACACCGCTGTCGGCAAGCTGGCGGATGATGCGGAACAGCCGCTGGCATTCAGCCGGCGACAGCGCCGAGGTCGGCTCATCCATGATCAGGATACGTGCCGACATCGACAGCGCCTTGGCGATCTCGACCAGCTGTTGCTCGCCGACGCGCAAGGCGCCGACCCGAGCTTGCGGATCGAGTTCGATGCCGAGCCGCTGCAAAAGGGCGCCCGCCGCGCGGCTGCTCGCCTTGCGGTCGACGATCAGCCCGGCAATCAGCTTCTCACGGCCGAGGAAGATGTTGTCGGCGACGCTGAGTTCCGGCACCAGGTTAAGTTCCTGATGGATGATGGCAATGCCGGCATCCTCGGCGTCGCGCACGCCGGCGAAGCTGACGGGACGGCCATCGACGCTGATCGTGCCTTCATAGCCGGTGTAGACGCCAGAGAGTATCTTCATCAGCGTCGATTTGCCGGCGCCGTTCTCGCCCATCAGGGCATGGACCTCGCCGCGCCGCAGCTCAAAGCCGACATCGACCAGCGCGGCGATGCCGCCGAAGCTCTTGGAGATGCGCTCAGCGCTCAGAACGGTCTCTGACCGATCCGCCGCATTGTGCTCCGGGGAAAGGGAACTCGCGTGCTCCATGACAATGGCGGCCTCCCTTCCGTCCTCGTCAAATCTCATCCAAACGCTAATCTAAACGTTTCGATCATGTCAAGCCGCTATCTGGTAATGCTGGACTGATGCATTTCAATTCTTGCGAAAAACCGCAAGATTCCGTAGGTATGGCACTAGGGGGGCGGCGAAACGTTTCGAAATGGCAGCATTCAAGCGGATTAAGAAGCGAAAATCCACGGCGCCGACCATGCTCCACGTGGCAGAGGCGGCGCGGGTATCGGTCGCCACCGTGTCGGCGCTGATCAACGGCACGGCGACGGTCAGCCCGGAGCTCAGCCAGCGTATCGAACAGGCGATCCGCGATATCGGCTACAAGCGCAATGCGATCGCCCGCAGCCTGAAGATGGGCACGACCCGCACCATCGGGCTGACCGTGCCGCACATCACCAATCCGTTCTTCACCGATGTCGTCTCGGTCATCCAGCAGGCCTTCGACCGAGCCGGCTATGCCGTCATGCTATGCTGCACGGACGAGGATTTGAACACCCAGGACGACCAGATCAGGCTGCTGCTCGACCGCATGGTCGACGGGCTGATCGTGGCGCGCGTCGGCGACGGCGCTATACTCAAGCGGATCGTCGACGACGCCAATGTGCCGGTCGTGCTGCTCGACCGTCTCTGCGAAGGCGTCGATACCGATGCCGTGGTGCTCGACAACCAGCGCGCTGTGTTCGACGCCATCACCTATCTGATCAATCTCGGCCATCGGCGCATTGGCTACATCACCGGCACGTCGGACATTTCGCCGATGCATGACCGCATGACGGGATATCGCGAGGCGCTTCACGCCGCCGGCCTGCCGATCGCGGAGGAGCTGATCCGCTTCGGCAATTTCCACGAGATCGACGGCTACAACGCCACCATGCAGATGCTTTCCTCGCATGATCGGCCAAGCGCGATCTTCTCGGCCAACAACCCGATGGTGATCGGCACCATGAAGGCGATCCGCGACATCGGCCTGTCCTGCCCGGAGGATATTTCGGTCGCTTGTTTCGACGATTTTCCATGGTCCGATGTGTTCCAGCCGCAGCTGACCACGGTCGCCCAGCCGGTGCAGGCGATCGGCGAACAGGCGGCCAATCTCTTGCTCGACCGTCTGGCCGGCAACAGGGACGCGCCACCACGCAAGCTGGTGCTCAAGGGCCGGCTGATGATCCGCAATTCATGCCGCCCCCTGGGAGCGATGGCGCAGAGTGTGAGCGCCTGACTTGTCGTATCCTAAAGCTTGAACGCTTCGGAACAGAGCGTGTGCAGTTTGGGGAAGACGCCCTTGCCGCCGGTGATGACCAGTGTCCCGCCCTGCAGCACCGTCTTTGGATCGGCTTCACGACCATGCCGCCGGCTTCTTCGACCACAAGCATGCCGGCCAGGCAGGCGTTCATGTGCTCTTCGACATAGCCAAGCTGCCGGCCAGCGGCGCGAATGAACAGTTCGACCTCGCGGTCCTGATGCCCGAATCATGGCGCAAATGGCATTTCACGCTTGTGATGGGTCTTTTCGTACGTCCGGCAGATGATATCGAAGGCTTCCTGGCGTACCGGCTCGCCGTGCAGGAAGGCGTCGATCTCGGCATAGGTGACGCCGTGGGAGGCTTCGTCAGGCTTGCCCGGTGCCAGGTCCTCAAGGTCGGCGGTGGGGATTTTTTCTATCAGGAACTCCGGCGCGCCGAAGTGCCGGGCGATGGCCCGGACCTGGTTCTTCACCAGCCCGCTCAACGGCGCCAGGTCGCAGGCGCCGTCCCCGAACTTGGTGAAGAAACCCATTACCGCTTCCGCCGCGTGGTCGGTGCCGATCACCAGCCATGGGCCGCCCCGGCGTGTATTGCGCGACCATGCGCATGCGCGCCTTGGTATTGCCGAGGACGAAGTCCCGCGACACCGCGGCCTTGCCTTCGAAGGCCGCGACTTCCCCGGCCAGGGATTTGACCGCCGGGCCGATGTTCACCGTGTGGCGCTCGTCGGCGGCGATAAAGTCCACCGAAACCTGGGCTTCGTGTTCGTCCAACTGGGTTTCGTACGGCAGGCGCACCGCAATAAAGCGGTAGTCCAGGTTGCCGGTGCGTTCGCGCAGCTCGCGCATGGCGCGCTGGGCCAGCAGGCCGGCAGTCAGTGAGTCGACGCCGCCACTGATGCCCAGCACCAGGGTCTTGAGCCCGGAGTTCAGCAGGCAATCCTGGATAAAGGCTATCCGCCGCGCCACTTCGGCTTCGAGGGCGGCCTGGTCGGCGAACGGTGGCTGGACCTTGAGCTGTTCAGCAATCTGGCGCTGTACGGCTTGCATGATACACTCCTTGCGGGATGGGGTCTTGAACGGATTTGATCGGTACGGCCTGGCGAGTCTCTCACCGGTGACCTCGAAGACATGGCGCAGGTAGGCCACGAAGTTCGGGTCCTTGCACTTCGCTTGGCGGTCCAGAAAATTGTCAGGCCGCTTGCGACAGTGATTTATGGGCCTCGGCCAGGATCTCGAACGACCGCACCCGCGCCGCATGGTCTGATATCTGCGCGGTGACCATCAGCTCGTCGGCGCCGGTGCGGCGCACGAAGGCGTCGATGCCTTGCCTGACCGTTTCCGGGGAGCCGACGACGGCACAGGACAATGCCTGGCTGAGCATGGTCTTGGCCATCGGATCGAGATCGCGGTCATAGTTCTCGATAGGTGGCGGCAGCCGGCCGGCCCGACCGGTGCGCAGATTGACGAAAGCCTGTTGCAACGAGGTGAACAACAAACGTGCCTCGGCGTCGGTGGGCGCGGCAAAGACGTTGAGGCCGAGCATGACATGCGGTTTGTCGAGCTGCTCCGACGGCTGGAAGCGCGAACGATAGACATCCAGCGCGTGGTCAAGCTCCGCCGGCGCGAAATGCGAGGCGAAGGCGTAGGGCAGGCCGAGCATGGCGGCGAGCTGCGCGCCGTAGAGGCTGGAGCCGAGGATCCAGACCGGCACGTTCTGGCCCTCGCCCGGCACGGCGCGGATGCGCTGGCCTTCCTCGGCCGGCTGGAAATAGCCCATCAACTCGACGACATCCTGCGGAAAATTATCGACCCCGGCCTCGAGGTTGCGGCGCAAGGCTCGGGCCGTGCCCATGTCAGTGCCGGGCGCCCGACCGATGCCGAGATCGATGCGGCCCCGATGCAAGGCGGCCAGCGTGCCGAACTGCTCGGCAATCACCAAGGGCGAATGGTTGGGCAGCATGATACCGCCGGCACCGACGCGAATGGTCTTGGTGCCGCCGGCGACATGGGCGATGACGACCGCGGTGGCGGCGCTGGCGATGCCCGGCATGTTGTGATGCTCGGCCAGCCAGAAGCGCTTGTAGCCCAGCCGCTCGGCATGACGGGCAAGATCGAGTGAATTGGCCAGCGACTGCGAGGCATCGCTGCCTTCGATGATCGGCGACAGGTCGAGGACGGAAAGGTCGGTCATGAACGGTATCCTGTGTCAGGACCGCATGTAGGAAGCATCCGATGACGCCGCAAATTCAAAAATATTGATCAGCCTTTTGCAGTTTCGGTGTCGGCGATGTCCTCGTCCTCGATGACAGCCGTGTGCTGTGCGGCGAGAAAATTGCCGACATGGCTCAGCCCGTCGAAATGATCGCAGAACACCTTGATGACGACCAGCAGCGGCACCGCCATCAAGGCTCCGACGAAGCCCCACAGCCACGACCAGAAGGCGATGGCGATCAGGATCGCCACGGCATTGATCTCGAGGCGGCGGCCGACCACGGTCGGGGTCACGAACTGGCCTTCGACGATATCGCACAACAACACGAAGGCCGGAGCCAGCAGCGCGTAGGAGATGGTGTCGAAGCTGATCAGCGACATGATCGTGACAAGTATGATGGTCAACAGCGCGCCGACATAGGGCAGGAAGTTGAGCATGGCGGCAGTGATGCCCCAGACTTGCGGGTTGGGCACGCCGAGTGCCCACAGGCCAAGGCCGATGACGGCGCCGAGTCCGGCATTGATGATGGTGACGGTGAGCAGATAGTGCGAGATTTCCCGTTCAACGTCATAGACGACGCGCAGCGCCCGCTTCTTTTCGCTGAGACGGGTGAAGGACTGGACGATCTTTTCATAGAACATCGTGCCGGAGGCGAGCAGGAACAGCGACAGCACGAAGATTATGGTGAGGCTTGTTCCCGCCGACAGGATGTTGCTGGCTGCTGCCGACAGAATGCCGGACTGCGCCACCGCAACCTTCTGAATGCCCGGCTCCTGCGAGGTCTCGGTCAGCTGTTCGATCTGATGCGAAATCTGCATGATCTTCTCGAGCGGACGCCGCAATTGCGCCAGCCGTTCGGTGAGTCGCTGGCCTATCGACGAGGTGTTGTTGATGAGTTCGATGACCGGACCGCTGAGCAAATAGCCGGCACTGGCGAAAACGAAAAGCGACAGCAGCACCAGCACGGTTGCCGAAACCACTTCGGGGATGCCGCGCTTGCGCAGCAGCCGGACGATCGGCGTCAGCGTCAGCGTCAGCAGGAAAGCCAGGATGACCGGCATGAAGAAGGCGCGGGCGAAGTAAAGCGCATAGACGGCCATGAACAGGAAGATGCCGACGAGGAGCGAACGCATCAGACGCGTGTCGGCACGAGCCGCGACCCGTGAATCCGGCTCATCGGCAACACCTGCGCCCAGAGCGGCGGGTTCGGCTTTCATAACGATCTCTCAGCGGTGCACCGCAATTGGTGCATTCCGCTGACGAAACGTCTCCGCAGGCTCAAGGTTCCGTTAGCCGGCATTGCAGGCAAGGCCTGAAATGTGGGCCTTGCGATTGGCTTCAGGCAACGGGCGCTGCCAGCGCCAGCGCGGATTTCGCCGTTTCCTTGCGCACGATCGGCGCCACCCTGGTGCCGTAGAGTTCGATCGCCTTCATGATCTTGGCATGCGGCATGGTGCCGATCGCCATCTGCAGCAGGAAGCGGTCGTTGCCGAAGATCTTGTGCTGGGCGACGATCTTTTCGGCCACCTGCTCGGGGTTGCCGACGAACAGTGCGCCATTGGGACCACGCGACTGGTCGAAATGCGCCCGCGATGTCGGACCCCAGCCGCGCTCGCGGCCGATGCGGTTCATCACCTCCGCCTGCGGACCGTAGAAGTCGTCGGCTGCCTGCTCGGTCGTCTCGGCGATGAAGCCGTGCACGTTGATACTGGTGGCAAGGCCCGCCGGATCGCTGCCGGCGCGCTTGGCGGCCTCGCGGTAAAGATCGAACAGCGGCGCGAAACGCGCCGGCTCACCGCCAATGATGGCGAGCGCCAGCGGCAGGCCGAGGGCGCCAGCGCGGGCGGCAGACTGTGGCGTCCCGCCAATCGCGATCCAGACCGGCAGCCTGTCCTGGAAAGGCCGGGGATAAACGCCGCGATCGTTGATCGATGCGCGCAGATTGCCGGACCAGGTAACCTTCACGCTATCGCGGATGGCAAGCAGCAGGTCGAGCTTTTCGGCGAACAGCTCGTCATAGTCCTCGAGGTTGTAGCCGAACAGCGGAAAGGATTCGATGAACGAGCCGCGCCCGGCCATGATCTCGGCGCGGCCGCCCGACAGGAGGTCGAGCGTGGCGAATTGCTGGAAGACACGCACCGGATCATCGGAAGACAGGACGGTGACCGCGCTGGTCAGCTTGATGCGCTTCGAGCGCTCGGCGGCCGCGGCCAGGGCCACGACCGGCGCGGAGGCGGCATAATCCGGCCGGTGATGTTCGCCAAGGCCGAAGACGTCGAGGCCGACCTGGTCGGCCAGTTCGACCTCCTCAATCAGATTGCGCAGCCGCTCATGCGGACCGATGGCGCCAGGGCCCGGCTGCGGGCTGACGTCGGCGAAAGTGTAGAGACCGAGTTCCATGTCATGTCATCCTGGTGTTGGGTTTTCGGGCTAGAGGTAGCGAGCGCCCCGCCTCGCCGCCAGAGGGGCGGACGGTGAACAGTGCATGTCGGTTTCGGCTCTACCTATTCGTCGCAATTCCGGACGGAAAACCTCTTCACACTTTTCCTGGAATTGCTCCAAGGCGTCTCCCGGCTGCAACAGCCAATAATTTCATGGCTGCCATGCCGTTTTGGCGCTTGAACTCTCGGTTTTCGCGCGTATGTAAGCGTCGCGAATTGACTTCAGGGAAGTGGACTTGGCTATCTACAGGGAAAAAGACGTTTTCGAGCGGCGCAACGCCGCAAACGAGGCAAAGAAGGCGCTTCTCGAGCGCTTCAAGGCAAAGCCGGCGGCGGATGATCCCGCAGTGCTGGCGCGGCAGGCCGAACGCAAGGCGATCCTCGCGGCTCGCGAAATCCGCGAAGCTGAAAAGGCCCGGCTGAAGCAGGAAAAGCTGGCACGCGAAGCGGTCGAGAGGGCCGAGCGCGAGGCAGCAGCCGAGGCGGCGCGTATCGCCGCCGAGGAAGCTGCACAGGCTGAGGCCAAGATTCGGGAATCCGAAGAGAACGAGCGCATCGCCCGTTTTCTGGCCGACGAAGCAGAACGCAAGGCCAAGCGCGACGCGCGTTATGCGGCGCGCAAGCAGCGTACCGGCAGAACGCCTCCGGGCTTCTCCGCCCGCTAGCCTCTAGCTACGAAGCAATGTGCTTCGAGAATCAGGGTCGCCTCGCAGCGGCCCTGAACGTGTTTGTCTGCCGCTATGGTCAGGCGGCGAACTTCAATCCCATGATGCCGCAGACGATGAGCGCGATGCAGACTAGCCTGATCGCAGTGGCCGGCTCGCCGAGCAGCCAGATGCCGAGCAGTGCCGTGCCTACGGTGCCGATGCCCGTCCACACCGCATAGGCGGTACCGACCGGCAGCGCCTTCAGCGCAAGACCGAGCAGAGTGAGGCTGACGATCATCGAGGCAACGGTCAGCACGGTCGGGATCAGCTTGGAAAAGCCGTCGGTGTATTTGAGGCCGATTGCCCAGCCGATCTCGAACAGGCCGGCAAAAAAGAGAAGAATCCAAGACATCGACAACGCTCCATCGGAACATCGGACCGAAAAGTGGTTTTCGGAGTCCTATGCTCTATCAAACAATGGCGGGTCGTCCCGACCGGATTCGGGGAAAGCGCGAGGTCGTCCCCGCCGTGCCAATATAGGAATTTCGGGCGCTCGATCAACAACGACCGGCAACAGCGTTGCCGGTCGTAATCTTGTTCCGAAGCGGATGGGCGGGACTTACTTGTCCTTGAGCTTCATCGCCTTGACCGGCGGCGCCTTCAGGGCCGGAGCCGGGGCGGGCTTCTTGGCGTCCTTCTTCGGTTTGCGGGCTTCCTTGCCTGCCTTCATCGCACCTTTAGCCATGATTCGTTCCTCCGATTGCGGGAAGCGAAGTGAAACAAGAGAAACGCCCGACTGCAAGAGGCCAGCGCCTGTCGCCGCCGTCAGCCGGCCGCTTTCAACCGGTTTCTAATTTGCTCGTAAACCATGGCGGTCCGTGCCATGGTCATTTTCGCACTGCAGCATCAACCCGTGCCGTCGCCGGGTGATCGTCGGGCAGGCCGCCAGGACGACAATGCGAATCCACATCGGCTGCGAGATGAGCTTCGACTTCCCGCAGGAAACGCCGCTCATAGCGATGCTGAATGTCCACTATTCCCGCGCCTCCGATCTCGAGCGGCCGGATTTCCTGATCTCCAATCCGCCGGTGCCGATCGAGAGCTATCGCGACAGTTTCGGCAACTGGTGCAACCGGTTCGTCGCCCCGCCCGGGCGTTTCACTTTCGGCACGGATGCAGTGATCCGCGATCCCGGCACCTTCGAGATGGGCGACCTGATGGCCTGGCAGCACGAGGTGCGCGACCTGCCGGCGGATACGCTGCTGTTCCTGCTGCCCAGCCGGTTTTGCGAGAGCGACCTTCTGGCTGGTGAGGCGTGGCGGCTGTTCGGCAACACGCCGCTTGGCATTCCACGCGTTCAGGCGGTCTGCGACTTCGTCCATAATCATATCGTCTTCAACTACGGCCATGCGCGGCCGACACGCACCGCTGCCGAGGCCTATCGCGAACAGAGCGGCGTGTGCCGCGACTACGCACATCTCGCCGTCGCCTTCTGTCGGGCACTCAACATCCCGACGCGCTATTGCACCGGCTACATCAGCGACATCGGTATGCCAAAGCCTTGGGCGAGCATGGATTTCTGCGCCTGGATGGAGGTCTATCTCGGCGGCCGCTGGCACGTCTTCGACCCGCGCAACAATGCGCCGCGCATCGGCCGCTTCCTGATCGCCTCCGGCCGTGACGCCGCCGATGTGCCGCTGACCCATATTTTCGGGCCGGGGACGCTTGCCGGCTTCAAGGTGTGGACCGAAGAGATCGTCGAATAATCGCCGTCTTCTGCCCGCCGGTCTTTGGCCAGTGACCGCTTTAGCAACCGCCGTCTTGAACGACCGGGCTACTCGCGCGTTGCCTATGGAGCTTCGGCGGTCTGGCCGTTAGACTGGGCGCCTCGAGCGGGGACAACACACCATGGCTGGGCATGACGGCTCAAAAAGGGTCATCTACGCGGCACTGGCCGGCAATCTCGCCATCGCGCTGACCAAGTTCGCGGCAGCCTTCTTCACCGGCAGCTCGGCGATGCTGTCAGAAGGCGTGCACTCGCTGGTCGATACCGGCAATGGCAGCCTGCTGCTCTACGGCATGCATCGCGCCGCCCGCCCGGCCGACCGCACGCATCCGCTCGGTCACGGCCGCGAGCTGTATTTCTGGAGCTTCATCGTCGCACTTCTGGTCTTTGCCGTGGGCGCCGGCGTATCGTTCTACGAGGGCGTGATCCACATCATGGCGCCGGAACCGGTCGCCAACGTCAAGGTGAACTATATCGTCCTGGGCCTTTCCTTCCTGTTCGAAGGCAGCTCCTGGCTGGTGGCGCTGAAGGAGTTCCGCAAGCAGAAGGGCAACGAAGGCTGGCTGCGGGCCGTGCAGTCAAGCAAGGATCCGAGCGTCTACACCGTGCTGTTCGAGGACAGTGCGGCACTTCTCGGCCTGATCGTCGCCTTCGCCGGGATCCTGGCGGCGGAACTGCTGGAAATGCCGGAACTCGATGGCGCCGCCTCGATCGGCATCGGGCTGATCCTTGGCGCGACGGCGATTTTCCTGGCCCGCGAAAGTAAGGGCTTGCTGATCGGCGAGCCGGCCTCGCCCGAGGTGCAGAGACAGGTGTTGGCGATCGCCCAGCAGGATCCGGCGGTGCAACGGGCGAACGGCGTTCTGACTGTCCATATGGGGCCGGCAGAGATCGTCGCCGGCCTGAGCATCGAGTTCGAGGATCATCTGACGGCGCCGGAGATCGAAGCTTGTGTGGAGCGATTGGAAGCGAAGCTAAAGAGTGAGATGCCGGAGATCATCCGGCTGTTCGTCAAGCCGCAGACCACCGGCACCTGGGAGAAGCGGCGCAAGCTGATCGACTCCCCATCCGATCCGGCACTGGACTAAGGTGCGTTGAGATTCAGGTCAGGCCGAGTCGAAAACGGTGGATTCCGAGAACCGGAGCGGAGCGTACTTTTGGGTACGTGAGCACCGGAAGCGCAGGAAGCTACCGTTTGGAGGCCGGCATCACCTGAATATCAACACACCTTAGCGCAGCGCCATTGCCTCACGGTCTTGCCCCGCTAAGATTAGAAAGACTTTGGAGGAACGAAGATGAAAATCGACGGCGGCTGCCATTGTGGCGCCATCACCTATGAGGCGGAGGTCGATCCTGAAAAGACGAATATCTGCCACTGCACGGACTGCCAGCAACTGACCGGCACGGCTTTTCGCGTGACGGTTCCGGCGCCCGAAAGCAACTACCGCATCACCAAGGGTACGCCGAAAATCTACATCAAGATCGTGGCGAGCGGCGCCAAGCGCGCCCAGGCCTTTTGCGCCGACTGCGGTTCGCACCTTTACGCCACATCGGTCGGAGATGGTCCGAAGGTCTACGGAATTCGAACGGGAACCGCGCGGCAACGCGAGGATCTGGTTCCGACACAGCAGAAATGGCACCGCTCGGCGCTGCACTGGCTGCCTGAATTTAAGGGCATGACCACCATAGAGGAGCAGTAGCGGGGCTTAGTCGTCGCCTTCGACGACCCTCAGCCTGAGCTGTCCGGTTTTCGAATCAGCAACGCGTGCACCCGCGTCAACCTTCGCAGCAGGAGCCCGTGATGCTGCGTCCGCTGCGGCATCGCCGTCGGGCTGCGCGCCGAATTCCAGCGCCTCGATCTTCTGGCCGCGCTTGGTGACCTTCGACGTCGAAACCAGGATGTCGTCGATGTCCTTGGCCGACTGGCCGAAATGGACCTGCAGCTTGCGCACCCGCTCGTCGACACGCGCAACGTCTTCCATCAGCCGGATGACCTCGCCCTGGATCAAATGCGCCTGTTCGCGCATGCGGGCATCCTTGAGTATCGCCTGGATAACCTGGATCGACAGCATCAGCAGCGACGGCGAGACGATGACAACGCGGGCGCGATGCGCCTTGTGGACGATCGCCTCGAAATTCTCATGGATCTCGGCGAACACCGATTCCGACGGCACGAACATGAAGGCAGTGTCCTGCGTCTCGCCCTGGATCAGATATTTTTCCGATATATCGCGGACATGGATCTCGATGTCGCGGCGAAAGGCCTGCGAGGCGGCCTTCTGCAGGTCGGCGCCGTCGGCGGCGCGGATGGCATTCCAGGCTTCCAGCGGAAACTTGGCGTCGATGGCAAGCGACGGCGCGCCGTTCGGCATCTTCACCAGGCAGTCGGGCCGGCTGCCGTTCGACAGCGTCGCCTGGAATTCATAGGCGCCGTGCGGCAGGCCGTCGGCGACGATCGCCTCCATGCGTGACTGGCCGAAGGCGCCGCGCGTCTGCTTGTTGGAGAGTATCGCCTGCAACTGCACGACCTGGCCGGCGAGCGACTGGATGTTGCCTTGCGCGACATCGATGATCGCCAGCCGCTCCTGCAATTTGGCCAGACTTTCATGCGTCGATTTGGTCTGCTCGGTCATGGTCTGGCCGAGGCGGCCGGTCATGGCGTCGAGACGCTGGCCGATCGACTGCGTCAGCTCCGCCTGCCGTGCTCCGAACACTTCGGCGATGGCGCCCATGCGGCCCTGCATCTCGGCCTGGCTTTGCAATATGCCGGCCATCCTCGCCTCGGCGTCACGGGCATGGTCGGCGGCTTCGGCGGCGGCGACTGCGCGCGCCTTGGCCGACCGCCACAGCGCGATGACGAGCGCCACGAACAGGCCGAGGAACAGCAAGGTGCCGAAGGCCAGTGCATGGCCGAGCGTGATCGTGGTGGCGCCAAGCCGGGCGACAGGTTCCGAAAGGATGGTGCTCAGATCATTCATGTGGACAGCATAGACGATTCGCCCCGATAGCACAGATCAAAACGTGAACGTGCCTCAAGCCCAGCGGTTGACGCTTTTCGCTGGAGGTCTTAGGTGGAACGCCATGCCGATCAAGCCGCTCATCATTCTTCCCGACCCCATCCTGCGCCAGGTTTCGAAGCCCGTGGAGCGTGTCGACGCGCCTTTGCGCAAATTAGCCGACGACATGCTGGCGACCATGTATGATGCGCCCGGCATCGGGCTTGCGGCAATCCAGATCGGCGAGCCGCTGCGCATGCTGGTTATCGATCTGGCCAAGGAAGACGAGACGCCGGCGCCGCACGTCTTCATCAATCCAGAAATCCTGGAGAGCGCCGATGTGCGCTCCGTCTACGAGGAAGGCTGCCTGTCGATCCCGGATTATTACGCCGAGGTCGAACGCCCGGCCTCCGTGCGGGTGAAATATCTCGACCGTGACGGCAAGTTGCAGGAGCTGGAGGCCGAGGGCCTGATGGCGACCTGCCTGCAGCACGAGATCGATCACCTCAATGGTGTCCTGTTCATCGACCACATCTCGAAGCTGAAGCGCGACATGGTGGTGAAGAAATTCAAGAAGCTCGCCAAGGACAAGGCGCCGGGCAAGCTGGTGGGATAGGGGAAATGCCCCTTCGCGTCATCTTCATGGGCACGCCGGAGTTTTCGGTGCCGACGCTGCGTGCGATTGCCGAGGCCGGACATGAGATATCAGCCGTCTACACCCAGCCGCCGCGCGCCGCTGGACGGCGTGGGCTGGAGCTGACGCCGTCGCCGGTGCAGCGCGAGGCCGAGCGGCTGGGCATCGAGATCCGGACACCGACTTCGCTCAAGGGCGAGGCCGAGCAAGCCGCGTTCCGTGCCTTGCAGGCTGATGTCGCCGTGGTTGTCGCCTACGGCTTGCTGCTGCCTAAGGCCGTTCTGGAGGCAACCCGGCTTGGCTGCATCAACGGCCATGCCTCGCTCTTGCCGCGCTGGCGCGGCGCCGCACCGATCCAGCGCGCCATCATGGCCGGCGACTTCGAAAGCGGCATGATGGTGATGCGCATGGAAGAGGGTCTGGACACCGGTCCGGTCGGACTGGTTGAAAAATGCGCCATCGAACCCGATATGACGGCCGGCGATCTGCATGATCGGTTGATGAGTGTTGGTGCAACCCTGATGGTGGAAGCACTGGCGCGACTGGAGAGGAACACCCTGACATTTACCGCACAAGCTGTGGATGGGGTGGCCTATGCCAAGAAAATCGATAAATCCGAGACTCGCGTGGACTGGACTCGCTCGGCGAGCGAGGTCCACAATCATATACGCGGCCTGTCGCCCTTTCCCGGCGCCTGGTCCGAGATAGGAATTGGCGGCCGCCTGGAGCGGCTGAAACTGCTTCGCTCGACGCTGTCCGAAGGCCTGTCGCTTTCGGAAGATTTGGGCGAGTCGGGAGGAATTCTCGATGACCGGCTGACGGTTGCCTGCGGATCAGGCGCGATCAGGCTGGTCGAAGTTCAACGGGCGGGCGGAAGGCCCGCTGCCGCGTCGGAATTCCTGCGCGGGGCCAAGATCGAAAAAGGAATGAAATTCTCATGAGCATGATGTCGATACGCGCGGCCACGCCGCGGGATCGCGAGGCCATTCGCCTCGTCGAGGAACACGCTTTCGGTCAGCAGGCGGAGGCCGGGCTGGTCGACGCGCTGGTGACCGGCGGCGACGCGGTTGCCGAACTGGTGGCGGAAGAAGACGGCCAGGTGGTCGGCCACATCCTGTTTTCGCGGCTGTTCGTCCAGAATGGCGGCAAGAGCTTCGCGGCCGTGGCGCTGGCGCCGCTGGCGGTGGAGCCCTCGTTCCACGGCAGCGGCATCGGTGGCGCGCTGATCCGCGAGGCGCATATCCGCCTCAGGGATGGCGGCGAAACGCTTGCCGTAGTGCTGGGCGATCCGGCCTATTACGGGCGTTTCGGCTACAGCCACACGCGTGCCCAGGACTTCGAAAGCGACTACCAGGGCGAAGCGCTGCAGGCCCTGGCCTGGGGCGACGCCCCGGAAGCCGGCAGACTGGTCTACGCCTCGGCCTTCACCGCTCTCGCCGCCTAGGCGAGAGCGTATAGCCACCCGGCATGCCGCGTTTTCGCCTCGACATCGAATATGACGGCAGCCTGTTTGCCGGCTGGCAGCACCAGGCGGACCAGCCGTCGGTGCAGCAGGCGATCGAGCAGGCGATCGAAAAATTCTGCGGCGAGGCGGTCAGGCTGCGCGCCGCCGGCCGCACCGATGCCGGCGTGCATGCGACCGCCCAGGTTGCGCATGTCGATCTCGCCAAGGCGTGGCCCAGCGACAAGGTGCGCGATGCCGTCAACGCCCATCTGCAGGCGGCCGGCGCACGCATCGTCGTCCTGAAGGCGATGGTCGTCTCCGACGGTTTCGACGCGCGCTTCTCGGCCACCGGCCGCCACTATCTCTACCGCATCCTCAACCGCCGGGCGCCGGCCGCGCTCGACAAGGGCAAGGTGTGGTGGGTGCCGAAGCGGCTCGACGCCGGCGCCATGCATGAGGCGGCAAAGGTCCTGCTCGGACGGCATGACTTCACCACCTTCCGCTCGACCCAGTGCCAGGCCAACAGTCCGATCAGGACGCTGGAACGGCTCGACGTGAGCAGGCAAGATGACGTGATCGAGGTGCGGGCTTCGGCGCGCTCCTTCCTGCACAATCAAGTGCGTTCGATGGTCGGTTCCCTCAAGCGCGTCGGCGACGGCGGCTGGACCGCAGCCGACCTGAAAGCAGCGCTTGAGGCGCACGACCGCGCCGCCTGCGGCCAGGTGGCGCCACCCGACGGGCTGTTTCTCATCGGCGTCGATTATTCGGGCGTCGATCATCCTGAGGTCGACTATCCAGGATAGAGGCCGAAAGGGCTCTAACCAGGATAGAGGCCGGAAGACTCTATCCGGAGACGAACCCGGAAAGGCTCTGAGCCCCGACATCGTCCGGCACGGTGATGCCGAGCAGCGCCTGCAGGCCGAACAGCACCAACAGCGAGGCGACGAACATCCCGACGAAAACGGCGGTGCCGACGGCAGCGCCCCTGCCGATTGTGGCGTTGGTCATGCGCCAGGTCAGCACCATCGACAGGGCAAACAACAGCAGCGACACAAGGCTCGAAACCTGGCTCGCGGACGACAGGAAGAGTCTGATCAGCGCCGAGGGCAGCATCAGCCAGGCGGTGATGGCCGAAGCCCAGTTGCTGGCGACGACATAGTGGACGAAGCGGCCGCCAATGCCGGCACGCGGCGCGACCAGGGCCAGAACGATCAGCGGCAGCACCCAGGAGCCGATATCGACCGTCGCCAGGCGCACCAGCATGCTGAAGCGCCCCGCGAAGGCGTCGGGGTCGCCGATCTCGTTGGCGATCCCGACCCAGCCGACGATCAGCGCCGGGGCTGCAACGACAATGGCGAAAAAGGAATTCCAGAAGCCGTCGGCCGATAGATCGAGCAGGCGCAATCCGTCGGTCTTGCCGAGCATCAGCCGCCAGGCGCCCGTCAGCGAAGCTTGGGTTTCGTCCGCCGAAAGCATGCTCAACCCTGTCCGAACCAGTCTTCGATGAAGCGCTGGTAGATTTGCGTCAGCGTTTCGAGATCGGCAATGGCGACGCGCTCGTCGACCATGTGCATGGTCTTGCCGACCAGCCCGAACTCGACCACCGGGCAATAATCCTTGATAAAACGCGCGTCGGACGTGCCGCCGGAGGTCGACAGCGTCGGCTCCTTGCCGATCGCCGACTTGATCGAGCCGCGGAGCGTTTCGATCAGTTTGTCGTCGCGGGTCAGGAAGACATGGCTCGGCCGGTCGCGCCAGACGAGCTCGTAGTCGACCGGGGTCTTCTTGGCCTGCCGGTACTTCTTGCGCCTGGCCGCCTGGTCGAGCCGGTTGTGGATCTCGGCCTGCAGGGTCTCGGCTGTCCAGGTGTCGTTGAAGCGGATGTTGAAGGTCGCGGTCGCCTTGGCCGCAATGACATTGGTGGCCGGGTTGCCGACATCGATGGAGGTGATCTCCAGATTGGTCGGCTGGAAATCCCTGGTTCCCTTGTCGAAGACAGGGTGCAGCAAGGCGTCGACCAGGCTCATCAGCCCGCGCACCGGATTGTCGGCAAGCAAGGGATAGGCGACATGGCCCTGGCGGCCGTTGACCGTGATGGCGCCGGACATCGAGCCGCGCCGTCCGATCTTGATCATGTCGCCAAGCGCGTCCGGGTTGGTCGGCTCGCCGACAACAGAGGCATCCCATTTCTCGCCCCTGGAAGCCGCCCATTCGAGCAGCTTGACGGTGCCGTTGATGGCCGGCCCTTCCTCGTCACCGGTGATCAGCAGCGAGACCGAGCCTTTCGGACCACCATTCTGTTCGACATGGCGCGCCACGGCGGCGATGAAACAAGCGATGCCGCCCTTCATGTCGACTGCGCCACGGCCATACATCTCGCCATTGGCGATCTCGGCGGCGAAGGGCGGATGCGTCCAGGCGGCTTCGTCGCCGACCGGCACCACGTCGGTATGGCCGGCGAACATCAGATGCGGGCCGTTGCCGGACCGTCGCGCATAAAGGTTCTCGATATCGGGCGTACCGTCTTCGGAAAACACCGGCCGATCGACCAGGAAGCCGAGCGGTTTCAGCATCGTCTCCAGCGCGGTCAGCGCGCCGCCCTCAGCGGGCGTCACCGAAGTACAACGGATAAGGGCGGCGAGGTTCTCGGCGGGATCAGTCGGCAGCGTCATGACAAAAGCGATAGTCGAAAGCGGAGGGCCTGTCACGGCCAGACATAAGGGCCAGTGATGGCGCCGACATTATGGTTTTCATGTCGTATAGTTGCGGGCCGGTGCGGAGTAAGAGATGGCAAACGGGGACCAGAGGATCGTCATTGCCGGCGCCGGCAGCATCGGCTGCTATGCCGGCGGCTGCCTGGCGCTCGCCGGGCGCGAGGTGATTCTGCTGGCCCGGCCGCGCATCGAGGCGGCGTTGCGGCAGGGCGGGTTGCGGGTCAGCGATCTTGAGGGCCGCGATCGCTCGATCAAGCCGAAGGCGCTTGCCGTCACCACCGATCCGGCCGTCGCCTTGCCGGAGGCGGATGTGGTCCTGGTCACGGTCAAGAGCGGCGCGACGCAGGATATGGCAGATCTCATCAAGGCCCATGCCCGTCCGGATGCTGTGGTGGTTAGCCTGCAGAACGGCGTCGAGAATGCCGACAGACTGCGCGCCGGGCTTGCCGGGCGAACGGTGCTGGCCGGGCGAACGGTGCTGGCCGGCATGGTGCCGTTCAATGTCGTACAGCCCTCGGATGGCGAACTGCCGCTGCGCGTTCACCGCGCCAGCGACGGCAAGGTGATGGTCGAAGACGGCGACGCCGGCCTGATCGGCCTGCTCGGTGTCGAAGGGTTTGCGGTCGAAGCCCATGGCGACATGAAGGCCGTTCTGTGGGGCAAGCTGCTGATGAATTTGAACAACGCGTTGGTGGCGCTTTCGGACCTGCCGCTGGCGACCGAACTTGCCGACCGTCGCTGGCGGCTGATCCTGGCCGGCCAGATCGACGAGGCACTACAGGCGATGAAGGCGTCCGGCATCGAGCCGGCGCGGATCGCCGGCCTGCGGCCAGCCCTGCTGCCGAAGGTGCTAAGACTGCCGGACTGGCTGTTCAAACTGCTGGCCCGGCGCATGCTGGCGATCGACCCGCAGGCGCGCTCGTCGATGTGGGACGATCTGCAACGTGGTCGGCCGACGGAAATCGATGACTTGCAGGGCGCTATTTTGCGGCTGGCGGAAAAAGCCGGCACGCCGGCGCCGATGGTCAAGCGGATCACCGCGCTGGTGCGCGAGGTGGAATCGGAGCGGCTTGGCTCGCCGGGCCTGGCGCCGGAGCAGATTGTCGCGGCGCCGGCCGGCCGTCGATCAACGTGATCTTCTGCCAGATTTTCCGCGACAGGTTGGACGCCAGGTTCTCGATGTCGTTGACGCCATCGATGACGACGGCGTCATTGACCGACTGCGCGAACAGCGCGGCGATCTTGCCGGTGATCGACAGCATTTCGGAGCAATAGTCGAGATAGCGCGCCAGGTCGGCGGCATCGATGATGCGGGCCGGCGAGTGCGAGGTCGGCTTGAAACTGATGGAAAGAGCGGCCGGATCCTTGGTCAGCTGGTGCATGTCGATGACGTGGATCAGGGATCGCAGGCCGTGCAACTGGCGAAAGACCTGCTTGCGCTTGATGCGCTCCTCGGAGCGGATCAAGGCGAGGAACCCGACAATGGCGAGGATGAACATGTTGAGCGAAGCTTCGATGCCTTGCACCGACTGGACGGCATCACCGGGTTTGGAAATGCGGTCGAACGGCAGGACGGTGCCGACGAAGATGAACATCAGTGCGCCGGCAACGACAGCGGCAACGATGAGGCCGCGCAGCCACCAGATCGGCGCTTCCAGTGCCTTGGCGCCCCGTGCCAGATCGCGCGACAGCGACACCAACTCGGCCGCAACGCCGCGCAGGCCGGCCTCAGGGAAACGCTCGGCGACGCGTATCTCCAGCCGTTCAGCGGTCTCGATGATCAGTTTCGGATCAAGCGTGCGGTAGCGCATGTCCGATCAGCCCTCAGTGTTGTGCCGGCTCATTGGTGCGCTGGCCATAGCGATTGGGTCCAGGCTGCCCTGGAAACAGGCACAACACAAGGAAGGCGACGATCGAGACGACAGGCACGAACAGGATCAGCGCGGCAATGCCCGGCTTGTCCAAGTCGTGCAGCCGCTTCACCGCCAGTGCGATGTTCGACCACAGCGAGGCGATGAAGACGATGAAGAAGATGAACGACCACATATTGCTCTCGGGCGAGCCCTCCGGCACCAGCGTGAAGCGGTAGAGCGGGAAGGCCTGGATGATGGCGACGAGCAGCCCACCAAGAAAATAGGCCGCGCGACTGACGCGGCCCGAGGTTTTGAAGAAAAGCCAGGTGAGATCTGATCTGTCAGGCAAGCGGGTCCGGTCCATATTGATTGGCGCCCCTGGCGCCTTCGAGAATGCCGCATTCCACCAGAAACCAGATCGGGCCGATGAAAGGCACCAGCATGATCAGGCTCCACCAGCCCGACTTGCCGCGATCATGCCAGCGCTTGGCATAGACTGCGAGTGCGAAATAGATCGAGGCCAGAGCGACGAGAATACCGACGATGCCGATCTGGGCGCCGCTGGCCGTGGTGATGCGTGTGCCGAGGATCGCATCGAGAATAAAGGCAACAATGCCAATGACGATGAAAACTCCAATCGAGGCCCAGAATTTGGCACGGTTGATGCGGCCGTCGAAGCTTGTGAGCAGATATTTCCAGTCCATGTCACCCCTCCATATTGAACCAGCGCGACCGATTGTCGCGCCGGCGGAAGGTGCGCTCGCTTTGCGCAAAGATCAATCGCGCAGCAATTCGTTGATCGAGGTCTTGGACCGGGTCTTCGCATCGACACGCTTGACGATGACGGCGCAGTAGAGGCCGGGGCCCGGCTCGTTGTTCGGAAACGGCTTGCCAGGCAGCGAGCCAGCAACGACGACGGAATTCGGGGGCACTTCGCCATAGAAAATCTCGCCGGTGGCGCGGTCGACGATCTTGGTCGACTGGCCGATGAAGACGCCCATGCCGAGCACCGAGCCTTCGCGCACGATGCAGCCCTCGACCACCTCCGAGCGCGCGCCGATGAAGCAATTGTCCTCGATGATTGTCGGGCCGGCCTGCATCGGCTCCAGCACGCCGCCGATGCCGACGCCGCCGGACAGATGCACGTTCTTGCCGATCTGGGCGCAGGAGCCGACCGAGGCCCAGGTGTCGACCATGGTGCCGGTATCGACATAGGCTCCGACATTGACGAAGGACGGCATCAGTACGGCGCCCGGCGCGACATAGGCCGAACGGCGAACGATAGACGACGGCACGGCACGGAAGCCCGCCTTCTCGAAATCGACCGCGCTCCAGCCATCGAACTTCGACGGCACCTTGTCCCACCACACGGCTTGGCCCGGGCCGCCCTTGATGATTTCCATCGGGTTGAGCCGGAAGGACAACAGAACGGCTTTCTTGAGCCATTGGTTGACATGCCACTTGCCGTCGGCTTGCCGCTCGGCGACGCGGACGGTGCCGCGGTCGAGCAGGTCGAGTGCCGACTGGATGGCATCACGTGTTTCGCCACGGGTCGCTGTCGAAATCGCGTCGCGTTCCTCAAAAGCCTTCTCAATGGTCTTTTCGAGACTCGCCAGATCGGGCTTCGACATGAATTCGCTCCATTACCAAGCTGTTAAGGGGCTGCGTCTTAACCTGTTTTGAAAGTCGCGCGGACCCCTGGCAGGCTTTGCCTGCCTGGGTCTTTGCATGTAGCAGGTTCTTGTCGCAAAACCGCCGGACACTTTTGCGGAACCTGCTTATGTTAAGGCTCAATGAGGGTCAATCGCGGCTGCGCCATGGGACGGCGCAACTGAAGAATTTGGACGGGTAAGGCAATTATGACTCCTATGGAAAAGGCGGGGTGGACCCCGCTACCGCATTCGGACGAGGATCTGGAGCGGTCGAAGAGCGTGCCGGACACGCCGCAGACGCGTGCCGAAACATACCGGCTGGCCTGGAACGATCCCGACTTCATGACGCGGCGCGAATTGCGTGCGGTCAGGTTGCAGCTCGAACTCTTGAAGCCTGAGATGATCCTGGCCGAACGCGGCATCCATTCGACGGTGATCCTGTTCGGTGGCGCACGCCTGCCCGAACCCGGCGGCGAGGCCTGGGCGGCCAAGAACGAGATGCAGAGGAAGAACCTCGAGGAAAACAGCAAATACTACGAGGAGGCGCGCAAATTCGCCCGCCTCTGCTCGCAGCAGTCAGCCACGTCATACTACCGCGAATATGTCGTGGTGACCGGCGGCGGACCCGGAGTGATGGAAGCGGGAAACCGCGGCGCCGACGATGTCGGCGCGCCATCGATCGGCCTCAACATCGTCCTGCCGCACGAGCAAGCGCCGAACATCTACGTGACGCCGGAGCTTTGTTTCAATTTCCACTATTTCGCCATTCGTAAGATGCATTTCGTCATGCGCGCCAAGGCGGTCGCGGTGTTTCCGGGCGGCTTCGGCACGATGGACGAATTCTTCGAGACGCTCACCCTGATCCAGACAGGGCGCATGGAGCGCGTGCCGGTGATCCTGTTTGGCAAATCCTTCTGGAAACGGGCGATCGATCTCGACTTCCTCGCCGAACAGGGCACGATCAGTCCCGGCGACCAGGATATCATCGATTTCGTCGACACCGCCGACGAGGCCTGGGAGATCATCAGCCGGTTCTACAAGTTAGGGGAGTAGGGCTGGGATCGGAGAGCTGGGGAATTGAAGAATTGAAGAATTGAAGAATTGAAGAATGAGGGAATTGCGATCTCTACGTCCGAATCAATTCCCAATTCGTCAGCTCTTCAATTCTTCAATTCCCTACCCCCTCCTCCACAATCGCCGTGAGAAACGTCGCGAGGTCGTCGGTGACGAAATCGACGTCATCCTCGTTGGCTGGGTCGCGCTCCCAGATCTCGGAAAAGGTCGGCTCAAAATTGCGCGGCACGATAAGCACCGTGGTCATGCCCAGCGACTTCGGCACCGAAAGGTTGCGGGCAAGGTCTTCGAACATCACTGCATTGTGGCCGGTGACGGCGTGGAGTTCCGCGAACTTCTCGTAGGTCTGGCGTGCCGGCTTGGGATTGAGCCCAGCAGCGACGATGTCGAAGATGTCGTCGAAATGGTCGAGGATGCCGAGTTGGCGCGCGGTGCGTTCGGCGTGCCTGCGGTCGCCATTGGTGAAGATGAATTTGCGGCCCGGGAGTTGGCGGATGGCGGTGCCAAGGACGGGATCTGGCACCAGCCATGAATAATCGATGTCATGGACCTTCTCGAGGAAATCGTCGGGGTCGATGCCGTGGCGCGTCATCAGTCCGTTCAGCGTCGTGCCATATTCGCGGTAGAGTTCCTTCTGCAACTTGCGCGCGTCGTCGCGCGGCAGCGCCAGAAGTTCGCCGACATAGGCGGTCATCTTGACGTCGATCTGCGAGAACAGATTCGAATGATGCGGATAGAGCGTGTTGTCGAGGTCGAACACCCAATCGGTGACATGGGCGAAGCGGGCGGGATCAGGGAGCGTGGTCATGCGATCCTTATGGCATGAAACGGGCAGCCTGAAAGAGACTTTATCCACAACTTCTGCTCGTTGAGGTTGCGTAAATTGCCTCACGATTCAAATTTTAGGCATCCGGGAAAGGTGGCCTTCAGGGCTTGCTGGCACAGAGACAGTCTTGTGGGAGCAAGCGATGAACAGCATAATTCTGAGATCCGCCGCCGTTGCTTTCGCCTCTGTCGCGGCCTCCCTCCTTTTGACGCTGATCATCGTTCCGGCGATGGGATTTCCGGTCAACCGCACGATCTGGCTGACCTCCACGCTCTGTCCGCTGGTGCTGGCATGGGCCGCCAGCGCAAGCACTTTCTGGCAAAGCGACAGGCTGAAAAACGCGCATCGCGACCTCGCTCGCGCTCATGCCCAGCTTGCCGCCGCGCATCGCCGCCTGGCGGAAAAGGCGAGCCGCGACGACATGACCGGCATGCTCAACCGGGAAAGCTTCTTTGCCGCACTGGACGGTTCGCGCCGCAAGTCCGATCGCGGCGCGTTGCTGATCATCGACGCCGACCACTTCAAGAGGATCAACGACAATTTTGGCCACCTGACTGGCGATGACGCGCTGCTTTTGATCGCCAGCGCGATCCAGCGCGGCGTGCGCAGCGGCGATGTGCTCGGCCGCATCGGCGGCGAGGAGTTCGGCGGCTTCCTGGTCGGCGCCACCGAGCAGGAGGCCAAGCGCGTCGCCGAGCGCATTCGCCGCGAAGTCGAGCTGATCCGCTTCCGGCCCGTCGACGAGCGGACCATTCCGCTCACCGTCAGCATCGGCGGCACCGTTTGTGGCGAGGATGTCAGCGTATCGGACCTGATGCGCGCCGCCGACCGGCGCCTCTACCAGGCCAAGCACCAGGGCCGCAACCTGACGATCCTCGACACGGACATTTCCGAAGCGGCCTGATCAGGCAGCCGATACGCTGGTCCGTTAAGAAAATTCTAACCCTGCTTGCACTTGGTTGCACCGTCTAACCGGGTTTTCGCAGCTTTGTGGTGAAGCTTGGCGCGATACTGGCTTCTGCAGCGAGGCATGTGTCGTTCAGGGAACTCATTCCGGGAATGCCATGCGTAGTCGAGGCCCTAACCCGAGAGACTGGTCATGAGTTTCTTCATCGAAAAAATGTCACGCCGCACGCTCGTGCAGGCGCTGGTCGCACTGCCTGCCCTGTCGATGTTCCGCAAGCTGCCCGATGCCGATGGCGCCCGTCCCGGTCAATCCCAGGCCGATCCATCCGGGGCCGACCCGAACGAGATCGTCGAGATCAATGGCTGGATCCTGAAGCGGAGCGACCTGGCATGATCTTCGACAGCTACGAGGCGTATCGCGACGCGAACTTCACTCCCAAGGTCTGCATCCTCGGCTCCGGCCCGGCCGGCACGACCATTGCCCGCAAACTCGGCGCCGCCGGCGTTCCGGTCGTGGTGATGGAGGCTGGCTCGCGTGAGTTCAGCGACGCGTCGCAGGATTTCTACCGTGGCGCCACGGTCGGCGATTTCTATTTCGATCTCGACGTCACCCGGCTGCGGTTCATGGGCGGCAGTTCCAACCACTGGGCAGGCTGGTGCCGCGTGCTCGACAAACAGGATTTCGAGCCGAAGGCCTGGGTGCCCGATACGGGCTGGCCGATCCGCCGCGCCGACATCGAGCCCTATCTGACGGAAGTGCGCGATATTCTCGACCTTCCGGCCTTCCGGCCGGACATGCCGATCTCGGACGACATTCGCTGGGTGCAGCTGATCAAGAGCCCGGCTGTGCGCTTCGCCGAGAAGTTCGGCGACGAACTCGACAAAGCCAGGAACATTGCCGTGGTGCTCAACACCTGTGCCACCGAACTTGCCGGCGACGGCAGACGCGTGACGGGTGCCAGGCTGTGGTCGAACGGGCAGGATGCCGGCTCCTTCAGCGCCGACTATTTCATCGTCTGCACCGGCGGACTGGAGAATTCGCGGCTGCTTCTGTGGTCGAACCAACGCTCGAACGGCGGCGTCGTGCCGAACGCAACGGCGCTTGGCCGCTACTGGATGGAGCATCCGACCTTCCAGGGCGGCAACGCCATCCTGGCCGACTATGGCGCGTTCGAGGTCGATGCGGTCAACGAGGCCTTCTTTTCGCCGACGCTTGCCGCTGTGGAGCGCCTGCAGATCATGAACTTCGGCATCAGGCTGATCGAAACGCCGTATCCCGGCGTCAAGAACCTCATCGCCGATCTCGCCTGCACGGCGACCAACATGGCCGAATGGATGTCCTCCAAGCTCAGCCAGAGGCTGCGCTGCGCGGCGCAGCTCTATGTCGCCTGGGAACAGGCGCCGCTCGCCTCCAACCAGGTCGAGCTGTCGAAGACCGATGTCGACCACGCCGGCGTGCCGCGCATCGAGCTGCACTGGAAGAAGTCGGAGATGGAACGCCGCACCCTGCTCGAAGGGCTCAGACTGTTCGGCACGACGCTGATCGAGAAGAATCTCGGCCGCGTGCGCATTGCCGACTGGATCAGCAATGGTCAGGACTACCCGACCAATGACGAGACGGCGGGCCATCACCACATGGGCGGCACGCGCATGGGCACGGACGTCACCAGGAGTGTCGTCGACGCCAATTGCAAAGTGCACGGCATGGACAATCTCTATGTCGGCGGCTCATCGGTGTTCTGCACGTCGGGCCAATGCAACCCGACGACGACGATCACCGCGCTGGCCTGCCGGCTGGGCGACCATCTGAGCAAGGTGGTCACCGCCTGACGGTCCTACGGCAGCTTTTGGGATTGAGGGACAATGCCGGCGCCGGTGATGGCGCCGGCAGATGTAGGACATGGCTCAAAGGCCGTAGACGGCGATACGCACCAGCACGGCGGCTGCGGCCAACGAGACGAGCAGAATGCCGAGACCGATGGGGGATCCCCAGCCGTACCATTCCATTGCCAGCTTGGCATATTTGAACTCCTCCTCATGCGAAAGGGGCGCCCGCTGTTGAATCAAGCTCATTTTTCACTCCTTGTCGGCGGCCAGCTCTTGCCTTGCAGGGCACTGCGGCTGCATATTGCTGAGATAATCTAAATGTTAGACAGATTGATAGTTAGATGATCGAAGTAAATTCGTCAAGCAACAATCGCACCGCACTGACGACGGCAATCGGCCTTGCCATCATGCAATGGCAGGACGCGACGCAAGCCTATGACGAGGCAGTGGGCGTGAGGCTTGGGCTGAACATGGCCGAGCGCCATTGCATCGGGCTGCTCCATGGTGGACCGCAATCTGCCGGCGCGATCGCCACGGTGACCGGGCTGACGCCGGCGGCTGTGACCGCGCTGATCGACCGGCTGGAGGCGCGCGGCCTCCTGACGCGCACGCGCAGTCTGGAAGACAGGCGCAAGGTTGTGATCAAGGCGACCGAGACCACGCGTGAACTGTCGGCGCGCTACTACGGTGCGATCGCGCGGGAGGGCGAAAAGGTGATCGCCACCTTCAGCGACGCGGAGCTCGCAACCATATCGCGCTTCGTCGATGCCGCGCTCGACCTGCAGCGCGCTCAACTGGCGCGGCTGAAGGCCGAGGGGGCCGACACTCCAAACGGGCGATAGGAGTGCCGATGGCTCCCGCCCCATTGAGGACGGGAGTTCGCGACACGCTTGCGGAAATTTAGACCGTCGCCGGGTCGAGCGCTGGCTGGCCCTTGCGGCGGGCGACGATCGCCTTGAAGTCGGCGGTCTGGAAAGCATCGCGCAACGCGTCGAACGACGGCAGCACGAAATAGGCGCGCTGGAACTTGTCAATCTCGTAGCCGGTGCGCATCACCGTTTCCAGGTCGAAGGGCACGTGGTGGGCGTCCTTGCCGTCGACGGCGAACTGCAATTCCGTGAACGATGACATCAGGCCGGCGCCAAAGGCTTTCAGCGGCTGGCCGGCTTCCTGCATCAGGCCGTATTCGGCCGTGTACCAGTAGAGCCGGGTGATCATCTCGTCGCCGCCGAGCGCAATGATGTCGCCGGCCTTGCGGCCATACATTTGCATGAAGTCGGCAAACACCGGCTGCGACAGCACCGGCACGTGGCCGAAGAAGTCGTGGAACATATCCGGCTCGACGATGTAGTCGAGTTCCTGCCTGGTCCGCAGCCAGTTGGTGACCGGGAAGCGGCGGTTGGCGAGATGGTCGAAGAACGGTGCGGCGGGGATGAGACCCGGCACGGCAACGATCTCCCAGCCTGTCAGCTTGCGCAGCTTGGTGCTGACGTCTGCGAAATCGGGAATCCGATCGAGCAGGCCCAGCTTTTCGACGCCGTCGAGATAGGAATGGTGGGCGAGCTTGCGCGTCAGTTTGGTCTGGCGGTCGCACAGCGTGCGCCACACCGCCTGCTCCTCGGCGCTGTAATCGTAACCCTGCGCCACGGTGAAATCGGCTCGGCAGACCGAATAATCGCCGCGAAGGCCTTGCGCCGCACAGTCGTGGGCATATTCGGCAACGCTCATCGTCGTCATGGTTTTTCTCCTCGCAAATCATGAATGGCTGACGTGCTGAAGGTTAACCGGATTTGCCGAGGCAAATCGGTTTTGATGATGACTCGAAGGCAGAAATCGAGATAAGATTCACTCAGAAACTATCTATAAGGAGTGAAAATGCCTCAATTCGACGATTTCGAGATCAAGATGCTCGATGTCCTGCAGCGCGACGGGCGCAAGCCGGTGTCCGAATTGGCGCAAGAGATCGGCCTGTCGACGACGCCGTGCGCGCGGCGCTTCGAGGCGTTGCAGGAGGCCGGCATCATCAAGGGCTTTGCCGCGGCGATCAGCCGGCGCGCGGTCGGGCTGATGGTCGAGGTGTTCATCCAAGTGCGCCTAGTCAGCCACAGTGACGGCTCGCCCGAAAGCTTCATCGCCGCCGTCCAGCGCATGGATGAGGTGTCCTCGTGCTGGACGATGACCGGCGACCACGATTTCCTGCTGCATGTCATGGTGCCGTCGGTCGACGAACTCAACGCCTTCGTCATGCATCGGCTGATGCGGCTCGACGGCGTGCGCGATGTCCACACCCAGCTCGTGCTGCAAAACATCAAGGGACCCGGCCACGTGCCGCTCGCCCACCTCAGGCGATGACGATGCCTGCCTTCCGTATTCTTGCGGGAAAGCTGCACGCAAACTGCTGGAACTAGCCAAGCGCGTGTCCACATCGCCGGCCAGTTTGCGCGGACCAAATGCCCAGGAGGTCCGCCATGAAAATCGTCTTGATCAATCCGCCGCACACCGCCATCGGCAGCCGCGTGCCCGACGATCACCTGCCGCCGCTCGGTCTGCTGGCTCTGGGCGGCCCTCTGATCGATGCCGGCCATGAGGTGCGCCTTGTCGACGCCGAATTGGGACTGATGCCGCTCGATATCGTCGTGCGCAACGCGCTCACGGATCGCCCCGACTTCGTCCTGATCGGCCATTCCGGTTCGACCTCGGCGCACCCGACCGCCTTGCTGATCGCTGAGCTGATCAAGCAGTATGAGCCGGCGACCATCATCATCTATGGCGGCGTCTTCCCGACCTATCACTGGCGCGACATCCTGGCCGGTACGGACGTCTTCGACTTCATCGTGCGCGGCGAGGGCGAGGCGACTATCGTAGCGCTGGTCGAGGCGCTGGAAATGCACCAGCCGCCGGCGAGCGTGGCCGGCATCGCCTATCGCGACGATCTGCGCCGTCCCTTTGCCACGCAGCCTGCCATGACCATTGCCGACCTCGACGTCTACCGCGTCGGCTGGGAGCTAGTTGACCACTCCCACTATAGCTATTGGGGCGGCAAGCGGGCCGTCGTCATGCAGTTTTCGCGCGGCTGCCCGCATCTGTGCAACTATTGCGGCCAGCGCGGCTTCTGGACCCGTTGGCGGCATCGCGATCCCGTGAAATTCGCGCAAGAGATCGCCTGGCTGCACCGCGAGCACGGCGTCGAGCTGATCAATCTTGCCGACGAGAATCCGACGGTTTCGAAGAAGGCATGGCGCGCCTTCCTCGACGCCCTGATCGGCGAGAACGTGCCGGTGCTGATCGTCGGCTCGACCCGCGCCGACGACATCGTGCGCGATGCCGACATCCTGCATCTCTACCGCAAGGCCGGCATCATCCGCTGGCTGCTCGGCATGGAAAACACCGACGAGCAGACGCTTCAATTGATCCGCAAGGGCGGCAGCACCTCATCCGACCGCGAGGCGATAAGGCTGCTGCGCCTGCACGGCATCCTGTCGATGGCGACCTGGGTGGCAGGCTTCGAGGACGAAGGGTTTCGCGATCTTTGGCGCGGCTTCCGGCAGCTCATCGCCTACGACCCGGACCAGATCCAGGCGCTTTATGTGACGCCGCATCGCTGGACGCCGTTCTTCAGGATCGCCCGGGATCGCAAGGTGATCCAAAGGGATGCCCGGCTGTGGGATTACAAGCATCAGGTGCTGCAGATGACGCGGCTGAAACCTTGGATGCTGTTCTTCAGCGTCAAGCTGATCGAACTGGCGGTGCAGTCGCGGCCGAAGGCGCTGGCGCGCATCCTGTTTCACAAGGATCCGGAGCAGCGCCATTCGATGCGCTGGTATACGCAGATGGGCCGCCGTGTCTGGTTCCGTGAGATTTGGGGATTTCTGGTCCGCGACATCAGGGGGAAAGACGGCCCGACGCTTGCCGAATTCTGGGGCGCGCCGCAGGACGCCGAGGAGGAATCGATGACCGTTCGACGTGCGGTGCGCAAGCCGGCCATTCCCGACATGGGCAATCGCCCAACAGCCGAGGAGAGAAAATTAGCCGGCTGATGATCTGTTACGGCACGATCAGCGTGCCGGCGCCGTGTTCGGTGAACAGCTCGAGCAGCACCGAATGCGGCGTCTTGCCGTTTAGGATGACGACGCCTTCGACGCCGCGCTCAATCGCTTCGATGCAGGTTTCGACCTTGGGGATCATGCCGCCCGAGACGGTGCCGTCCTTGATCAGCGCCTTGGCCTCGGCCACGGTCAGCTCGTCGATGAGCTTCTTGTTCTTGTCGAGCACGCCCGGCACATCGGTGAGGAACAGCAGCCGCGTTGCCTGGCAGGCTCCGGCGATGGCGCCGGCGAAGGTATCGGCATTGATGTTGTAGGTGTGGCCGTCGCGGCCGGGCGCCACCGGCGCCAGCACCGGGATCATTTCGGAGCGCGCCAGAAGGTCGAGCAGCGTGCGGTCGACCTCGACCGGTTCGCCGACGAAGCCGAGATCGAGCACGCGCTCGATGTTGGAGTCCGGATCGATCATCGTCTTGCGCGCCTTTTCGGCGAACACCATGTTGCCGTCCTTGCCGCACAGGCCGATCGCCCATTCGCCCTCGGCGTTGATCAGCGCGACGATCTCCTTGTTGATCGAACCGGCCAGCACCATTTCGACGATCTCGACCGTCTTCTGGTCGGTGACGCGCAGGCCGCCCTCGAACTTGGATTCGATGCCCATCTTGGCCAGCATGGCGCCGATCTGCGGGCCGCCGCCATGGACGACGATCGGGTTGACGCCGGATTGCTTCAGGAGCGCGATGTCGCGGGCGAACGCCTTGCCGAGCTCGGTATCGCCCATGGCATGGCCGCCATATTTCACCACAACGGTCTTGTTCTCGTAGCGCTGCATGTAGGGCAGCGCCCGTGAAAGCAGGGCCGCCTGCATTTCGGCGGTGGCGGTTATTTCCGTCATCGGCTTGGTTCCCTGGAGATCGGTAAGGACGGCGGCGTCTTAGCGGGAATTGGCGCCCCCCGCAAATGGCTTTGCTGTCATATTCGAGCGCCTCACGACCTCGTCATCATGACGTCGTCATCAGCGGAGCCCTGCGGCCCAGCCAACCTGAGATCTTTTCCATCTGCGCGGCGAGCGACAGCAGCGTCTCCTCGTCGCCCGGGCGGCCCGCCGCCTGGATGCCGAGCGGCAGGCCGGCGTCGGTGACATGGACGGGCAGCGCGATCGACGGCTGGCCGCTGACATTCTGGATCGCCGGCCAATGAGTGAACCAGAGGCTCTTGTCCATCAACTGGCCGAAGAACGGTTTCAGCTTCAGCAAGGGCGTCAGGTGAAGCTTGTCGAGCAGGTTCTCAATGAACTCGTCGGTGCCTTTCGGATCCATAGCGCCGCAGGCGAGCGGCGGATGGGCAATGATCGGCATCAGCACGGCGTCATACGGAGCAGTCTCGGCGATCAGCTGCCGCGAGGCGGCATGCAGCCGCTGCAGGTCGGCATAGGTCTCGCCGGCTGACAGCATCTCGCCCAACCTGCCGAGCACGCGAGTGGCCCGCTCGACATCACCCGTAACGGAACGGCCGACACGCAGCGCCTCCGCCCTCATCGTGCCGGCGACGGCCGAGGCAACCGTCCTGCAGAAGCCGGCGAGGAAATCGCGCCCTATGTATGGCAAGTCGATCTCCTCGACGGTGTGGCCGCCCTCGCGGGCAAGCGCCACCGCCGTGTCGAGCGCTTTGAGCGTCTCTTCCGAGATCGGCAGGCCAAGCGGCGATTTGCGGTACACAGCCAGGCTGAGCTTGCCTGGATCGCGCGCTGCGGCCGCCGCGAACGTGCCTTTCGGCGGCGGCGCGGCATAGGGCGACAAAAGGTCGGGACCGTGGGTGAGGTCGAGCAGCAGGGCGCTATCGCGCACCGAACGGGTGAGCGCATGGTCGACCACCATGCCGTACCAGCTTTCGCTCACCAGGGGCGTCAGCGGTGTGCGGCCGCGCGACGTCTTCAGGCCGACAAGCCCAGTGCAGGCGGCAGGCACGCGGATCGAGCCGCCGCCATCCGAGGCGTGCGCCACCGGCACGACGCCGGCGGCGACCAATGCCGCCGCACCGCCCGACGAGCCACCGCTGGTATGGCCGGTGTTCCACGGATTGCAGGTGATGCCGAAGGCTTTGGATTCGGTCATCAGCCGCAGCCCGTGTTCCGGCGACGTCGAGGTGACGATCGGAATGAGCCCGGCGGCAAGATAGCGGTCGGTGAGCGCTGAATCGACGTCGGCCAGCCATGCCGGAATGCGGCTGCCGCCATGCGTCGACACGCCCTTGATGGCGATGCCGAGATCCTTGATGGCGAACGGGACGCCGGCCAGCGGCAGCGAGCGGTCGACGATCCTTGCGCGGGCGCGGGCGGCATCATAGAGCGACACGGCCGTGGCGTTGATGTCGGGACGGGTGGCCTCGGCGCGGGCAATCGCGGCCTCGGTCAGCTCGATGGGCGAGACCTCGCCCTTGCGAATCAGATCGGCGAGGCCGGTTGCGTCTTGCGACCATAATATCTGTTCAACCGACATGCGCGCCCCCGTCCCTACAGCAAGCTAGCCAGTGACGACTACATTGGCAATCGACGGGCGGAGCCGGGCCAGGGCAATCGCTTCGGGTTAACGGGAGGTGCGTATGGGATGCGAATGTGATTCATGAGGGGCTTCGTGATTTGCGGAGCCCTC
>NZ_JAMYRC010000063.1:0-30369 GCF_040321205.1 Mesorhizobium sp. M0496
GGTCATTTTGGGGTTGGGCAGTCCAGACCCGCGCTCGGGTTGGTTGGTGTACCCGCCCCCCCGCCGTCGGGGGTGTGCGGCCCCCCACCTCTCCCCCGATCGACGGGGGAGAGGAAAGGCGCGAGGACGCCGGCCTTGGCACCCTTCCTCTCCCTCCGGAGGGGGGAGAGGTGGCTCGGCGAAGCCGAGACGGAGTGGGGGAAGCCGTTCACGAAACGCGCAGACGTCGAAAAACGGCCACAACTCGGCGAGTTAGAAAACTCGGACAAGAAATCAGGCAATGACCAAGAAACCGGAAAAACCAGGATCCGCCAGCATTCGCGTGTTGAAGACGCGGATCAAGAAGAAGAGCGGCCTGAAGGAATCGTCGCGCCGCTGGCTGCAGCGCCACATCAACGATCCCTATGTCCAGCGCTCCAAGGCTGACGGCTATCGCTCGCGCGCGGCCTACAAGCTGATCGAGATCGACGACAAGCATCATCTGCTCAAACCCGGCATGAAGGTCATCGACCTCGGCGCCGCGCCCGGCGGCTGGTGCCAGGTCGCGGCCGCGCGCACGAAATCGACGGCCGACAAGCCGCATGTCATCGGCATCGATTATCTGGAAATGGACGCCGTTCCCGGCGCACCGGTGCTGTTGATGGATTTCCTCGATCCGCTGGCGCCGCAAAGGCTGGCCGAGGCACTGGGCGGCGACCCCGATATCGTGCTGTCCGACATGGCGGCACCCACCACCGGCCACAAGCGGACCGACCACATCCGCACCATGCATCTGTGCGAGGTGGCGGCCGATTTCGCGCTGTCGGTCCTGAAGCCGGGCGGGCATTTCCTTGCCAAGACCTTCCAGGGCGGCGCCGAAAACGAGCTGCTCTCCATGCTCAAGAAGAACTTCCGCTCGGTGCATCATGTGAAGCCGCCGGCGTCGCGCGATGAATCGGTGGAGCTTTATCTCTTGGCCAAGGACTTCAAGGGGCGAGAGCCGCCGTCGGGCGGATTGGAACGTCCAGAGGGCGAGCCCGAAACTTAAGCCGCGTCAGTTGCCCGGCGGGCTCACCGTTTCCAGCGTCTTGGGTGTCGTCAGCCGGCCATGGCCGGAGACGGCGTTGCCGGCATCGGGCGCCAGCCGCATGAACGACAGGGACGCGACGGCGGAGATTGCCGCGACGACGAAAAACGCGGTGTGGAAATCCGCCAGCGTCAGTGACCGGCCGTGCAGGCCCGTGGACACTTCCAGGATGCCGCCGGCCACCGCCACGCCAAGCGCGATCGACAGCTGCTGGAAGACGGCGGCAATCGGCGTAGCCTTGCTGGTGTCTTCTGCCGAAACCTCGGCATAGGCGAGCGCATTGACGCCGGTGAAGAACATCGAGCGGATGAAGCCGCCGACGAGCAGCATGGCCAGCATCAGCAGATAGGGTGTGTCGGGTGTGAACAGGCCGTTGATGGCAATCGACGCCGCGGCGACCAGCGAACCGATAACCAGCATGCGACGGAAACCAGCGACGCGGAAGATCAGCGCGGTGACGAATTTCATACCGATGGCGCCGATCGCCGAGACGAAGGTGATCATGCCGGACTGGAACGGCGTCAGCCCGAAGCCGATCTGGAACATCAGGGGCAACAGGAACGGCACGGCACCGATGCCGATGCGGAACAGTCCGCCGCCAAGCACCGATGAACGGAACACCTGGTTGCGGAACAGTTCGAGCGCCAGCAGCGGGTTTTTGGCATGGCGCGCATGCAGCAGATAGAGCGTGCCCGACACGAGGCCAACCGCTACGGTGATGACACCGACGATTGGCGGCAGATAGGGCAAGCTGACCACCGACAGGCCGAACACCACGCCGGACGCCGCCAGCCCGCTCAGCACGAAGCCGATGAAATCAAGTGGCGGGGTCTGCGCGGGTTCGGTCTCCGGCAGGAAACGGGTCGCCAGCCAGATGCCGGCCACGCCGATAGGCACATTGATCAGAAAAATCCAGTGCCAGGTGAAGTAGGTGGTGATGAAGCCGCCGACGGGCGGCCCGACCAGTGGCCCGACCAGTGCCGGAACGGTCAGCCAGGACATTGCCGCGACGAGTTCGCTTTTGGGTGTCGCGCGAACCAGCACCAGCCGCCCGACCGGCGTCATCATGGCGCCTCCGATGCCTTGCAGGAAGCGCGAGACCACGAAAGCCGGTAGCGAACCGGAAAGGGCGCAGGCGATCGAGCCGACGATGAACACCGCGATCGCGGCACGAAACACATTCTTGGCGCCGAAACGGTCGGCCATCCAGCCACTGATCGGAATGAAGATCGCCAGCGAAACCAGATAGGCGGTCAGCGCCAGCTTCAGCGCAATCGGGCTGGTGTGAATGTCGATTGCGATCGCCGGCAGCGATGTGGCGATGACGGTCGAATCCATGTTTTCCATGAAAAGGGCGACCGCCAGTATGAGCGGGATGGTGCGGTTCAAGGAACGCGTCCAGACGTGAATGTTTGCGTCGCCGATTGCATGTCGGCCTTGAAGCCGGCGGTTACCATGCCTTCGCCTGGATGTCGCATTAATTTGCTGTCACTTTTGTGCGACCGGCAACCACAGGTGGCATCCCTTTGGACGAAAAGTCACCATTGCGGGAGCGCGAAATCATTGGCTTTTCATCGGCGCCGGGACGTGGTACCAGCCAGCGCCAATCCTGAAAGGGAAGAAACGAGTCGGCGCTGTCCATTCCGGTCCAGCGCTTTTTTGTATTCCGAGGACTGGCCATGGCAAAAATCATCGAAACGTCCACCGGCGCATTGGCGCTGACCTTTGACGACGTGCTGCTGCAGCCCGGTCATTCCGAGGTCATGCCCGGCGAAACCGATGTCCGCACCCGCATCGCCGGCGACATCGACCTCAATGTGCCGATCCTGTCGGCGGCTATGGACACCGTCACCGAGGCGCGGCTTGCCATCGCTATGGCCCAGGCCGGCGGCATCGGCGTCATCCACCGCAATTTCTCGCCGGCCGAACAGGCCGAGCAGGTGCGTCAGGTCAAGAAATTCGAATCCGGCATGGTGGTCAATCCCGTCACCATCGGCCCCGACGCGACGCTCGCCGACGCGCTGGGCCTGATGCGCAGCTATTCGATCTCGGGCATTCCGGTGGTCGAGAATGGCGGTACCGGTGGACACAAGGTCGGGCGGCTGATCGGCATCCTGACCAATCGCGACGTGCGCTTCGCGTCCGATCCGGCGCAGAAGGTCCATGAACTGATGACCCGTGACAACCTGATCACGGTCAAGGAGAATGTCGACCAGGACGAGGCCAAGCGGCTTCTCCATCAGCACAGGATCGAAAAGCTGGTCGTCGTCGACAGGCAGGGCAATTGCGTCGGGCTGATCACCGTCAAGGACATCGAGAAGTCGCAGCTCAACCCGCACGCCACCAAGGACGTGCAGGGCCGCTTGCGCGCCGCCGCCGCCACCAGCGTTGGCGATGACGGTTTCGAACGCGCCGAACGCCTCATCGATGCCGGCGTCGACCTTCTGGTGATCGACACCGCGCATGGTCACTCGCAGCGCGTGCTGGACGCGGTGACGCGCGCCAAGAAGCTCTCCAATTCGGTTCGCATCCTAGCCGGCAACGTCGCCACCGCCGCAGGCACGCAGGCGCTGATCGACGCCGGTGCCGACGCCGTCAAGGTCGGTATCGGTCCGGGTTCCATCTGCACCACCCGCATCGTGGCCGGCGTCGGCGTGCCGCAGCTTTCGGCGATCATGTCGGCGGTCGAAACGGCGTACAAATCCGGCGTTTCGGTGATCGCCGACGGCGGCATCAAATATTCCGGCGATCTCGCCAAGGCGCTCGCCGCCGGCGCGAGTGCCGCAATGATCGGCTCGCTGCTGGCTGGAACCGACGAAAGCCCGGGCGAGGTCTATCTGCACCAGGGCCGCTCCTTCAAGGCGTATCGCGGCATGGGCTCGGTCGGCGCGATGGCCCGCGGTTCCGCCGATCGCTACTTCCAGGCCGAGGTGCGCGACACGCTGAAACTGGTTCCGGAAGGCATCGAAGGGCAGGTTCCCTACAAAGGACCTGTGTCCGGCGTGCTGCACCAGCTTGCGGGCGGCTTGAAAGCCGCTATGGGTTATGTTGGTGGCCGCGACCTTGCCGATTTCCGCGAGCGCGCCACTTTTGTGCGCATATCCAATGCCGGACTTCGTGAAAGCCACGCCCATGACGTCACGATTACCCGCGAAAGCCCGAATTATCCCGGCGGAGCCTGACCAGTACGGGATCGGGCGGAACCTGACCGCAACGATCCTGCGGCTGTCACGCCATGTGGCCGCGCTCTGTTTCCTGTCGGCGGCGCTATTCATCGCCATGACGGCGATGGAATTCCTCTATTTCCGCCAGTTGAGTGGCGGCTTGCCGTCACTCGACATGCGCATTTTTGGCTTCACGCCCGACGAAGGCATGGCCTGGCTGACGGCGCTCGGCCGGCGCGGCGGCGAGATCATTCTCGTCTGGCACTATCTGACCTTCGATCTCCTGTTCCCGGCGCTGCTGTCGGTGACGCTAGTCAGCCTGATCCTGGCCACGGGCCGGCGATTGAAGAACTTCCGCGAGCTGCCGAGCCAACTGCAATCGATCTTCGCGCTGGTCCTGGTGCTGCCCTACACGCTTGCCGACTACGCCCAGAACATCGCGGTGGCGCGGCTTCTGTCGGATTTCCTGTCGGCCAACCCGGACTCGCTGTCCTTGGCCTCGGCGCTGACCGTCACCAAATTCGCGCTTTTCGCCGTCCCGGTGATCGTCATTGCCGCCTTCTGGCTGGCAGGCCAGAAACGCCAGGCTTGATGCCAGACGGGGCAGGGGGCACTTCATGAACCAGACCACGATCTTCTGGCCTGTTCTGGCGCATGTGCTGCTGATCTACATCGTCTATGTCGTCCTGGGTCGTCGCAGATACGGCGCGGTCAAGTCAGGCGAGGCCAAGCCGGGTCAGTACAAGGCGCGCTCGACCGAGCCGAGTTCCAGCTCTGCCGTTGCCGCCAATCTCATCAATCAGTTCGAGCTGCCGGTGTTGTTTTATGTGCTGTGCCTGATGCTGCACCTGACCAACGGCGTAAACTATCTGACTCTGGCGCTGATGTGGATTTTTGTCGCGTCGCGCTATTTCCATGCCTGGATTCACCTGACCAGCAACAATCTGCTGCTGCGCAGCCGCTCTTTCTTCGTCGGTGCGGTGGTACTTTTGCTGGGATGGATCTGGTTTGCGCTGCACCTGCTCGGAGCGGTTTGAGCCAGGGCAGTTCTCCCTTCTCCCACAAGGGGAGAAGGGAAGTCCGCTCGCCTAGAGGTCGAACAGCGCTATCTTGCGCTTGTCGAACTTGATGCCGATCTCGCCGCGCACCAGCTTGAGCGCTGCCTCGCCGAACACGGCGCGCCGCCAGCCCTGCAGAGCCTGTACGTCGGCATCCTCGCCCTCGGCCGCGATACGGTCGATGTCGTCGCTGGAGGCCAGCACCTTCGAGGCGACGCCTTCCTTTTCGGCGACGATCCGCAGCAGCACCTTCAACAGCTCCGCCGCCGCGTTGGAGCCCTCGGGCGGCTGGAAACTCTTTGGCAGTTTCGGCATCTGATCCTTGGGCAAGGCAAGCGCGGTGTTGACCGCGCCAAGCAGCGCCGTTGCCGTCGACGAGCGTTCCCAGCCCTTCGGCGTCGTGCGCAGCTTGCCAAGGGCTGCCACGTCGCGCGGCGCCTGCTGCGCCACCTCGTAGATCGCGTCGTCCTTGAGCACACGGCCGCGCGGCACGTCGCGTTCGCGCGCCTCGCGCTCGCGCCACGCCGCCACGCTCTGCACGATCGCAAGTTCCTGCGGCTTGCGCAGCCGCATCTTCAATCGCTTCCAGGCGTCCTCGGGATGCGGGTCATAGGTCTCGCGCGAGGTCAGGACCTCCATCTCCTCGTTGAGCCAATGAGCGCGGTTTTCCCGTACCAGCTCGGCGCTGAGGTGCTGAAAGACCTCGATCAGATGGGTGACGTCGGCCAGCGCGTAATCGAGCTGCTTGTCGGAAAGCGGCCGGTGGCGCCAATCGGTGAAGCGCGATGACTTGTCGAGCCGCGCGCCGGTGATGCGCTGCACGAGCTGATCGTAGGAAACGCTGTCGCCAAAGCCGCAGACCATCGCCGCCACTTGCGTGTCGAACACCGGATGCGGAACCAGATCGCCGAGATGGACGATGATTTCGATGTCCTGCCGTGCTGCGTGGAAGACTTTGACCACCGCCTCATTGGCCATCAGCTTGAAGAACGGCTTCAGGTCGATGTCTGGCGACAGCGGATCGATCAGCGCCGTCACGCCGGGTGCGGCCATCTGGATAAGGCACAGGATCGGCCAAAAGGTCGTTTCTCGAATGAATTCGGTATCGACGGTGACGAAATCCGACTTTTCGAAAGCGGCGAGAACGGTCTCGAGTTCTTTCTGGGTGGTGATGACGTGCATCAAATCGCTTTTGGCAGGAGTAAGGTCTTCCTAGATTTCAGCCGGCGGGGCTTTCGTCAAGCTTTGGCACCGTCGTCACGGCTCCGCCGGCCCATCGGAATCGCTGTTTCTTCTCGTCAGCCGTGCGAAAACCGTCGAGGTGCGCAACAGCGCGGTGAAGCGGCTGCGCCTTCCTGCCGGCACGCCGGACCGGGCCTGCATCCGGTAGAGGATGACGGCGATGAAGATCGCATAGACCGCGGCGCTGAATACAAACAGGGCGCCCGGTCCGAAATACTGCATCGCCGTCGAGGCGGCGAACGGGCCGCCAATGGCGCCGAAGGAATAGAACAACATCAGCGCAGCGTTGATCAGCACGAACTCGCCGGTATCGGCGCGGTCGTTGGAGTGCGCCGCCGACAGCGAATAGAGCGGCATGGCGAAACAGCCGAAGATGAAGATGAGGATGAAGTTTAGCAGCGGATTGTTGCCGGCGATGAACACCAGCGCCAATGCTGAAAACATCGCGCAGCAGGTCGTCATCAACAGCACCCGGCGCCGGTCCCAGCGGTCGGAGAGGTAGCCGAGCGGGTACTGGATGATGGCGCCGCCGAAGATGCCGACGCTGACGAAGGTGACGACATCGGCGACCGACATACCGATCTGCTCGGCATAAACCGGCGACAACGTGCGAAAGGCGCTGTTGGTGACGCCGACGGCGATGCAGCCGAAGCAGCCGAGCGGCGAAATCCGCCAGACGCGCGCGAGGTCGAGCTTGACGTCCTCGGGCGGCGTCGGGTTGGAGCGGTCGCCGAGAGAGACCGGCACCAATGAGAGCGTGATCATCATCGACATGATGGCGAAGATGGCGAAGCCGCCTGCGCCGAAGATCGGGATCAGGAACTGGGCGCCGGTCACCGAACCAATATCAACCATCCGGTAGATCGCCAGCACGCGTGCACGGTCGTGATTGCTGACGCCGGAATTCAGCCAGCTTTCGACGATCGTGAACAGCCCGGCGAAACAAAAACCGCCGGCAAAGCGCACCGCGCACCACATCACCGGATCGATGACCAGCACCAGGAGCAAGGTGCCGACCGAGGCGATCGCCGCCAGCGCCGAAAACGCCCTGATGTGGCCAACGGCCTTCATGATGCGGGTGATGGCCAGGCAACCGAGCAGGAAGCCGGCGAAATAGAAAGTGCCCATCAGGCCGATGTCGGAAGCCGAAAACCCTTCCTGCGCGCCGCGCAGCGCGATCAGCGTGCTTTGCAGCCCGTTGCCGCCAAGCAGGATGCCGGCGGCGAGAAGGAGCGGGATCAGCGGGCGGATGGAGGACATTAAGAGGCAATCACGTGTCGATGATCCCTTCTTGAACCATCGCTTCCACCAACGCCAGCGGCAATCCTGGTGGCATAGTTCGAATTCGGCCTGGACCGGGAACGGGTAGGCCGTTCAATCCGTGCTGGAATTCTGCAGCTTCAGCGACGCCGCATGTGCAATGAACGCTTCAACACTCTCCTTTGAATAGCCAAGGAGAGCACCCTCCAGTCTCGCCAGATCATTCGATGTGAAGACGTCAAAGGCTTCTCCGCTGCGACACATACGAGCGATCAGCAGGCTGAGCTTGCCGCGCCATTCCTCTGTCGGCAGGCAGTAGCAGCGTTCTTCCACGGACGTTTTGGGATCAACCTGGGAGAACTTCAGAATTCGGCCTTCGTCGACAAACGGCTTGAAATGCGCGTCCCCAACATCTTCGGTGTCCATACCCGGTTCTGCCGCGAACAAGGCCATTGGCTTGTCGCTCCGAAGCATCAATTCCAACTCGCGGCCATTGTGTGGCCCGATGCCCTTTGGGAGAGTGCGTTTCGGCATAAAGCATCTCCAAATCGTTTGATGACTGCATCGTCGCAAGAAACACTTCTGGCGGCAATGCATGAAGGCCGGCAGAGACTTGAACCCTGAAGGTCGAACCAAGAGGCAACCAAAGCCGCTTGCCTTGACAAAGGCGGCCTCTCATGCGCTTTTCGCGCAAATTTTCCGGCCGGGCTGTAATGCTTCGGCCCGCAACCCAGCACCCCGGACTTTATCAATGACAATGCACCGTTACCGCAGCCATACCTGTGCCCAGTTGAGGAAGAGCGACGTCGGCTCGACCGTTCGCCTGTCGGGCTGGGTGCATCGCGTGCGCGATCATGGCGGCCTGCTCTTCATCGACCTGCGTGACAATTATGGCCTGACCCAGATCGTCGCCGATCCGGATTCGCCGGCCTTCAAGGTCGCCGAGACCGTGCGCGGCGAGTGGGTCATCCGCGTCGACGGCGAGGTCAAGGCGCGCTTGCCGGAGACCACGAACGCCAATTTGCCGACTGGTGAGATCGAGATTTTCGCCCGCGAGATCGAAGTGCTGTCGGCGGCCAAGGAATTGCCGCTGCCGGTGTTCGGCGAGCCTGACTACCCCGAAGACATCCGGCTGAAATACCGTTTCCTCGACCTGCGCCGCGAGACGCTGCACAAGAACATCATTGCGCGGACAAAAATCATCGCCGAAATGCGCAAGCGCATGGGCGATGTCGGCTTCACCGAATTCTCGACGCCGATCCTCACCGCCTCGTCGCCGGAAGGCGCGCGCGACTTCCTGGTGCCGTCGCGCATCCATCCCGGCACCTTCTACGCGTTGCCGCAGGCGCCGCAGCAGTACAAGCAGCTGATCATGGTGTCGGGCTTCGACCGCTATTTCCAGATCGCGCCCTGCTTCCGCGACGAGGATCCGCGCGCCGACCGTCTGCCCGGCGAATTCTACCAGCTCGACCTCGAAATGAGCTTCGTCGAGCAGGACGACGTGCTGTCGACCATGGAACCGGTGATGCGGGGCGTGTTCGAGACCTTCGCCAACGGCAAGCCGGTGACGCAGAACTTTCAGCGCATTCCCTACGACGTCGCCATGCGCAAATACGGCACCGACAAGCCCGACCTGCGCAACCCGATCGAGATGCAGACTGTCTCCGACCATTTTCGCGACTCCGGCTTCAAGGTGTTCGCCAACATCCTGGCCAACGATGCGAAGGCCGAGGTGTGGGGCATTCCGGCGAAGACCGGCGGCAGCCGCGCCTTCTGCGACCGCATGAATTCCTGGGCGCAAGGCGAGGGCCAGCCGGGGCTGGGCTACATCTTCTGGCGCAAGGAGGGCGACAAGCTCGAAGGCGCCGGCCCGCTCGCCAAGAACATCGGCGAGGAGCGCACCGAGGCGATCCGCCTTCAGCTCGGCCTTGCCGATGGCGACGCTGCCTTCTTCGTTGCCGGCGATCCGAACAAGTTTGTTTCCTTTGCAGGTGCGGCGCGCACCCGCGCCGGCGAGGAGCTGAACCTTGTCGACCGCGAACGCTTCGAACTGTGCTGGATCGTCGATTTCCCGTTCTTCGAATGGAACGAGGAAGAGAAGAAGATCGACTTCGCCCACAACCCGTTCTCGATGCCGCAAGGTGGCATCGATGCGCTGAATGGCGAGGATCTGCTCGGCATCAAGGCGTTCCAGTACGACATGGTCTGCAATGGCTTTGAGATCGCTTCCGGCGGTATCCGCAACCATCTGCCCGAAACCATGGTCAAGGCGTTCGAGACGGTCGGGCTCGATCGCGCCACGGTCGAGGAGCGCTTTGGCGGCCTCTACCGCGCCTTCCAGTACGGCGCGCCGCCGCATGGCGGCATGGCTGCCGGTATCGACCGTGTCGTCATGCTGCTTGTCGGGGCGAAGAACCTGCGCGAGGTCACCATGTTCCCGATGAACCAGCAGGCCTATGATTTGTTGATGAGCGCGCCTTCGGAAGCGAGCCCGCAGCAGCTTCGCGAACTGTCGCTGCGCGTTGCTGCGCCGAAGAAGGACGCCTGATCGCGCTTCGGGCGATACTTTAAAAAACCGCCCGAACCGATTCTTTCGATTCGCTAATCCCCATAAAAAACCCGGCATCGCTGCCGGGTTTTTCGCATCTTGAGGTCGCTTCGATCAGTCTTCATTGGCCTTGACGGTGACGCCGAGCGTCTTCGGCAGGTCGAGCGGATTGGACATGGCGCCCGCCATGATCAGCGCGAACGGCACCGATGCCGGCGGTTCGGCCGAGATCTCGAGGCTCTTCGGATCGTCGAGATATTTGCCGACCGCGGCTGTGACCTGCGCCGTCAGTTCCGGGTTGTTGAGCTGCGCCATGCCGAACGGCACGATCGCCTTGGCCTGGTTGGCAATGTCCTTGCCGGACATGCCTTGCTGCTTGCCGACATAGTCCAGCACCTTGTTGGTCAGCGAATCGTCGTCGAAACGGATCGAGGCGCCGTTGAACGAAAGCTGCTGCAACAGGCCGAGCATCGCCATGCCTTGCGCCGAATTGTCGGCGCCTTCAGGTTGTGCCGCCATTTTCTTCTGCATTTCCTGCAGCGACTTGACGAAATCCATCGTATAGCCGCCGAGATCGAAGGTCATTCCGAACGTGCCGGCATTCTCGACGGAGATGTCGTATTTCGACAGTTCCATCTTGCCGTCCGTGGGCTGCCAGGTGCCGGCCATCTCGAGATTGCCCGCGATGTTCTGGTAGCCGAGTGCGTTGATCACTTCCTTGGACTTGGGATCGTCGACCAGCGTCAGGTCGGCGTTGAACTTTTCCGTGGTGGCGGTGAATTCCATCGCCTTGCCGTCCGCCGGCGGCGTGATCTCGATGGCAAGCCCGTCCATCGAAAAGGCGGTCTTGTCGGCGACCTTGACGGTCATGTTCGAGAGTTCGGCAGACTTGTACATCATCAGCGAGCCCAAGGGGCTGGTCGCGCCGTCGGCCGGAACGGACATGTCGTGGATGACGAACGGGCTGAGATCGAGGGTGACGCCGTCCTTGCTGTGCTGGAAGGCAGCGGTCGACACGGTGGCGATGTCATAGCCGCCATTGGCCTCGGTGATGCCTTCGAGTTTGACGTCGCCGATGGGGAGCGCTTCCTTTTCCGCCGCCGGTTTGACGGCAACGCCCTGCAGCACCATGCTGGTGTTGTCACCGGTCACGCCGGTCCAGGTGATGTCGACGCCCTGGGCGGAAAGTGCCGCCTTCAGCCGGTCGGCAACCGCCGCATCCTGGGCGAGGGCCGCGTTCAGCGGCAGTGTGAGCAAAAAGGTCGAAAAGGCAAATTTCTGGAGAGTTGAGCGTTTGATTGTCATCGCAGATCCCTGAGAGTGTTCTGAAATTGTTTTTTCAATTCTTTGCGCCATCACCATTCAGTGAGGAACTGGACCGGAAAAAGGCGTATCCCGGCACAATGGTCGAAAATCACGGCGAAAGGCAAACCCGATGCCACCGTCTACGTGCGAACCGGCTAATTTATCATGAAGAGCCGGCTGCCGGATATCATCGCGCTTGGCCTTAGAACCCGCATGTAACAGGCTGATGTTGGTCGATATCCCTTGGCGTACGGTTTCGTGTTGCAGAAGGGCCGGCATAGCCGTCTGCCTCTTGCCGCGAATCACCCGCTCGGCTAGTCCCAGCCCATGGGAAAAAGGCTTTTGCCGCCTGAAAATGGCGGTGGCGATCATATCGAGCCGGTCGATCTGAAGAAGGCGCTGGAAGAGCGCTATCTTGCCTATGCGCTGTCGACCATCATGCACCGGGCGCTGCCCGACGTGCGCGACGGACTGAAGCCGGTCCATCGCCGTATCATGCACGCGATGCGCCTGCTGCGCCTCAACCCCGATCAGGGCTTTGCCAAATGCGCCCGCATCGTCGGCGAGGTGATGGGCAAGTTCCACCCGCATGGCGACCAGTCGATCTATGACGCGCTGGTGCGGTTGGCGCAGGATTTTTCGATGCGCTACCCCCTGGTCGACGGGCAGGGCAATTTCGGCAACATCGACGGTGATAACGCCGCCGCCATGCGTTACACCGAAGCGCGCATGACCGATGTCGCGACCGAACTGTTGTCCGGCATCACCGAGGACGCCGTCGACTTTCGGCCGACCTACAATGAAGAAGACGAAGAGCCGGTGGTTTTGCCCGGCGCCTTCCCGAACCTTTTGGCCAATGGCTCGTCCGGCATCGCGGTCGGCATGGCGACATCGATCCCGCCCCACAATGCGGCCGAGCTTTGCGACGCGGCACTTCACCTGATCGAGCATCGCGATGCGCCGGTGGCGAAGCTGATGGATTTCGTCCAGGGCCCGGATTTCCCGACCGGCGGCATCATCGTCGACAGCCGCGCCTCGATCCTCGAAGCCTATGAAACCGGCAGGGGCGGCTTTCGCGTGCGCTCGAAATGGATCCAGGAGGATCAGGGCAGGGGCACCTGGAGCATCGTCGTCACCGAAATTCCCTATGGCGTGCAGAAGGCGCGGCTGATCGAAAAGATCGCCGAGCTGCTGATGGCGCGCAAGCTGCCGCTGCTCGAGGATATCAGGGACGAAAGCGCGGAAGACATCCGCGTCGTGCTGGTGCCGAAGAGCCGCTCGGTCGACCCCGGCATCCTGATGGAATCGCTGTTCAAGCTCACCGAACTCGAAAGCCGTTTTCCGCTCAACATGAATGTGCTGTCGCGCGGCAAGGTGCCCAATGTGCTGTCGCTGAAGGGCGTACTGCAGGAGTGGCTCGAGCATCGCCGCGACGTTTTGGTCCGCCGCTCGAAACACCGGCTTGGTGAGATCGAACGGCGCCTGGAAATCCTCGCCGGCTACCTGATCGCCTATCTCAACATCGACGAGGTGATCAGGATCATCCGCGAGGAGGATGAGCCAAAGCAGGTGATGATGGCCCGCTGGTCGCTCACCGACACCCAGGCCGAAGCCATCCTCAACATGCGGCTGCGCGCTCTGCGCAAGCTGGAAGAATTCGAGATCCGCAAGGAATTCGACGGACTGAGCGCCGAGAAGGAGCAGATCGAGGCACTGCTTGCTTCAAACGAGAAGCAGTGGGCGACGATCAAATGGGAAGTCACCAACATCCGCGACAAGTTCGGTCCGGAGACCGAGCTCGGCAAGCGCCGCACCCAGTTCGCCGATGCGCCCGAGCATGATCTGACCGACATTGCGCACGCCATGATCGAGCGCGAACCGGTCACTGTGGTCGTCTCGGAAAAGGGCTGGCTGCGGGCGATGAAGGGGCATCTGGCCGACCTCTCGACGCTGACCTTCAAGGAGGGCGACAGCCTCAAGCTCGCCTTCCATGCCCAGACCACCGACAAGGTACTGGTCTTCACCACCGGCGGGAAGTTCTACACCATCGGTGCCGACCGGCTGCCCGGCGGCCGCGGTCATGGCGAGCCGATCCGCATCATCGTCGACATGGACAATGATCAGGACATCGTCACCGCCTTCGTTCACGATCCGAAGCGCAAGCTGCTGTTGGCCTCGCATGACGCCAACGGCTTCATCGTGTCCGAGGAGGAAGTCGTCGCCAACACCCGCAAGGGCAAGCAGGTGATGAACGTCAAGGCGCCGGACGAGGCCAAGCGCTGCATTCCGGTTACAGGTGATCACCTCGCCATCGTCGGCGAGAATCGCAAGATGCTGGTGTTCGCGCTCTCCGAAATTCCGGAGATGGGCCGCGGCAAGGGCGTGCGGCTGCAGAAATACAAGGACGGCGGCCTTCTCGATCTCAAGCCGTTCACGCTGGAGAGCGGCCTCTCCTGGCAGGATTCAGCCGACCGCACCTTCACAAGGTCGCGCGAGGAACTGGCCGAATGGATCGGCGCCCGCGCCTCGGCCGGACGCATGGTGCCGAAGGGATTCCCGAGGACGGGGAAATTTGGGTAGCTATTCTCCCCCCTTGAGGGGGAGATGTCGCCGAAGGCGACAGAGGGGGTCGGTTCGACCGGACGCGACCTCCTATCGCAGACGGAGGAGGCTGGCGCTTCATGCGCGGCGACCCCCTCTGGCCTGCCGGCCATCTCCCCCTCGAGGGGGGAGATACCTATCCATTTGGACTATCGTCACGATTGCTGCACTATATCAGTGCATAAGCGGGAAGGGTGTTTGGAAGAGGCAGGCGTTTGAAGGAAGCAAAAATCCAGAAACCGGAACGACAGCAGCGCTTGTTCGGCCTGTCGACGCCGTTGCGGGCCGCCGTCATTCCGCCGTTGTCGGCGGCGCGCTGGCTGCTGGTGCTGATCGTCGCCGCCGGCGTCTATTTCTTCCACGGCTTCCTGTTTCCTGTGCTGGCGGCGCTCGTCATCGCTTTCGCCAGTTGGCCGCTCTACCGCCGCCTGCTTGTCGCGGTCGGCGGCAACCGCACCATCGCCGCGACCTTTGCCATCCTCTTCATCCTCGCCTTCCTGGTGATACCGATCGCTCTCGCCGGCACCTATGCGATCAACGAGGTCCGCGAGTGGGTCGCCTGGGCGATCGAGACCAACCGGCACGGTGCGGTGACGCCGCACTGGATCGCCACCATGCCTGTCGTGGGCGAGTGGCTGAACGAGCAATGGACGACCAATTTTGGCCATCCCGGCGGCATTGGTGAACTGATCCAGCTGGTCAGCGGCGCCAATATCGGCAGCATCTATCGCGGCGTGCTGGCCGCCGGCGGCAGTGCCTTCGGCCTGCTCCTGACGCTGCTGTTCATGATGATCGCGCTGTTCTTCGCCTATCGCGACGGCGAACACTTTGCCGCCCAGGTCGACCGTCTCGGCGAGCGCATCCTGCCGGCCAGATGGGAGCGGATCTCGCGCGTCGTGCCGGCAACGATCTCGTCGACGGTGACCGGCATGACCGTCATCGCCATCGGCGAAGGCCTGGTGCTGGGCATTGCCTACTGGCTGGCCGGCGTGCCGTCGCCGGTAACGCTCGGCGCCCTGACCGGCGTCATGGCGCTGATCCCCGGCGGCGCGCCGCTGTCCTTCACGCTGGTCTCGATCTATCTCGCCGCCAGCGGATCGCCGATGGCCGGGCTGGCGCTGTTTCTATGGGGCGCGGTCGAGCTGTTCATCGTCGACAAGACACTGCGCCCGAAGCTGGTCGGCGGGCCGATAAAACTGCCTTTCCTGCCGACGTTCTTCGGCCTGATCGGCGGCGTCAAGACCATGGGGTTTCTCGGCCTCTTCATCGGCCCGGTGCTGATGGCGCTGCTGGTCGCGATCTGGCGCGAATGGCTGCGTGAGGTGGAACTGGCCGACGAAATAGCTCCGGGCTCGCCGGCCGAAATCGAAGCCGGCCCACAGATCGAGGCGCTGCCGGAACCTGACTTGGCCAAGAAGAAGGCCAGCGCCTGATCTCGAAAGCCGGCTTGCTCTACACCGGATGATGCACCGCAAGGTCGCTACGGCGCTTGCGTCCCTCGTGCAACTGCCACAGGGAATGGGCGATCAGCGTTACGATCAGGATCCCGCCGCCGATCAAGCTGTTGCGCGTCGGCGTTTCGTCGAAGATCATCCACACCCAGACCGGCGCCAGCACGGTTTCGAGCAGGTAGAACATCGCCACTTCAGGCCCTGATATGTATTTCGGCCCGTTGGCGAGGCAGAAGAACGCTATCGGCATGATGACGGCGCCATTGAGGATGATCCACCATGGCGCCTCCACCTGAAAGCCGGTCCTGGAGACCATGAACGCCGCCAGCCCGAAGGGCAGGATGACGCCGACCAGCGCGGTAAAGCCCATGTCCTTGCCGCTGGCGCGCGAGATGGTGATGGCGCAAGCGATCAGGAAGGCCGAACACAACGCCATCACGTCGCCGAACAGGTATCCGGTGCCGACGGAATCACCGACGATGATGGCGACGCCGACGATCATCATTGCCAATGCTGCAAGGGTCAGCGGCCGGGGCCGCTCCTTCAGGAACACCCACGACAGCAGCGCGGCGAACATGGTGGTGAAGGCCAGGATGAAAACCAGGTTGGCCGTCGAGGTGTTGTAGACGCCGGTGATGAAGGCGATCGCGCCAAGCCCGTAGATCGCGGCGACGATCAGGCCCGACCAGCCCGGAATGAGCTGTGGCGCATTTTTGCTGAACGAGCGCCAGATGGTCCACACGATCAGTGCCGCAGCCAAAGTGCAGGCGGTGCGCAACAGCAGGATCGTCCACGCCTCGCCATGGGCGAGCCGGATCAGCGGGATGTCTACGGTCAGCGTCAGCCCGCCAAGCGCGGTGAGCAGAAGTCCTTTGGTGTGAACATCGTGAGACGACATGCTGTGACTTTCGCAATGAATTCGTGAGTGGCGGTGGACCGGCGCAATTGCACACTCGCCGCCAAGCAGCGGAAAGACCCAGCGTCATCTCGGTTGAAAATATTTAGGCTCGGATTTGGGAAAGAGTAACTAGCGTAAAACCGCTTCGTTGGTGTAGCGCTCCCAGCCTTTTGGGCCGAGATGCTCCTGCGGCATGAAGCGCATCTTATAATTCATCTTGCGCGAGCCGTTGACCCAGTAGCCGAGGTAGACATGGGGCAGGCCCATCGCCCTGGCGCGGGCGATGTGATCGAGGATCATGAACGTGCCGAGCGACCGCTCCTCGAAATCGGGATTGAAGTAGGAATAGACCATCGACAGGCCGTCGGCCATCTTGTCGGTGAGCGCCACCGCGATCAGTTCGCCCTGTCCCTTGCCGGTGATGAACGTGTCGGGCCCGCGCCGCCGATACTCGATCACCTTGGTGTCGACATGGGTATCCTCGACCATCATGGCATAGTCGAGCACCGTCATGTCGGACATGCCGCCACGGCGGTGGCGGGCATCGAGATAGCTGCGGAACAGGGAATATTGTTCGGTCGAGGGCTCGGCATTGTGCATGTAGCCGACGAGATCGGAATTGTGGTGCAGCACGCGTTTCATGTTGCGGCTGGCGACAAATTCCTGGGCGAGGATGCGTACCGAAACACAGGCACGGCAGGTTTCGCATGCCGGCCTGTAGGCAATGTTCTGCGAGCGCCGGAAGCCGCCTTGCGTCAGCAGGTCGTTCATCTCCGCGGCCTTGTCGCCGACCAGATGCGTGAACACCTTGCGCTCGAACTGGCCGTCGAGATAGGGGCACGGCGATGGCGCGGTCAGGAAGAACTGCGGCGACTGGGTCGGATGCTGCGTCATCGAGCCTTGGAAACACTCCTTCGAATCGCTCTACCTTTGGCGCGGACGGCGAAAAATTCAACAGGATTGTGAGGGCGTGGTTGACTCGGCGCCTTCACATTTGCGCTTTATCGGTTGCGACTGCTCTTCAGAGGGCCGTTTCAGCGGTCGGTGCGGCTGACGACCGTGCCAAGCAAAAGGTCGTGCAAGGTGCGCTTGCGGTCGGAAAACAGCGTCACCAGCAGCACGAGCGGCGACAGGATGACGTTGCCGGCCCAAAACAGCACCGAATGAACGACCGCGGTAAGGCCGTCGATCGGCCTGCCGTCGAGCCGGTCGAGCCGGATGCCCATCATCTTCATGCCCGTGGTGGCCTGGTCGGTGCTGCCCAGCGTGTTCCAGATGTAGAGAATGGCGACGGCCGGGACCAGGACGCCGAACAGCGTCCAGCCAAGGCCGAGGGTCAACAGCCCGAGGAAGAACACCAGGATGGCAAACGGAATGGTGAGCAGCGCGACGATGACATAGTCGATCACGAAGGCCAGGATGCGCCGCGTGCGCACGCCGTCATAGGCCCTGACATCGTCGAGCCTGGTGGTGATGATTTCGCCGTCGAGAACGCGCGCGTTCATGTCATTTCCTCGTAACAGGGGCCCGGCATAGGGTGCGGGCCGCTCAGCAATGAAATGGTGAAGATCTGTAGCGGAATCAAGATCGGGCGTTTTGCGGCGCGTAAGCTCATTCGGCGTCAGATGCATTCTGAATTGGTTGAATTTGGGATGCGGATGGCATTAGCTTGCTGCGGCGCAACAAAGCGCCCAGGGGTAGGGGACGGGGCAAGATGGACTATGACATGCTGGTCATCGGCAGCGGCCCCTCCGGCCGCCGTGCCGCGGTGCAGTCGGCCAAGCTCGGCAAATCGGTGCTGGTGGTCGACCGCGGCAGGCGTCTGGGCGGCGTCTCCGTGCATACCGGCACCATTCCGTCGAAAACGCTGCGCGAGACCGTGCTCAACCTGTCCGGCTGGCGCGAGCGTGGTTTTTACGGGCGCGGCTACCGGGTCAAGCAGGACATCTCGGTCGGCGATCTGGTCGAGCGCCTGCACAAGACGCTCGACCACGAGGTCGAGGTGCTGCAGCACCAGTTCATGCGCAATACGGTCAAGAGCGCCCGCGCCGCAGTAAAATTCCTTGGCCCCAACAAGGTCAGCCTGACGACCGATACCGGCGACTACATCGAGGTCGGCTTCGCCAATGCGCTGATCGCGGTTGGCACAAGGCCGCACCGGCCGCGCGAGGTGCCTTTCGACAAGACCCGCGTCTTCGACAGCGATGAGATGCTGGAGCTGGATCGTTTGCCACGCACACTGACCGTGATCGGCGCCGGCGTCATCGGTGTCGAATATGCGACGATCTTTTCCGCGCTCGACGTGCCTGTGACGCTAGTAGAGCCGCGCAACTCCATCCTCGATTTCGTCGACCGCGAGATCGTCGATGATTTCATCCACCAGATGCGCGATCGCGGCATGACCATCCGGCTGGGCAGCGCGGTGAAGGAAATACGCTCCAAGCCTGATACCGCCGAGGTGGAACTGGCCGATGGCCGCACCATCCGTTCCGAGGTCGTGCTCTACGCGGCCGGCCGCACCGGCAATGTCGGCAGCCTGGGCCTGGATGTCGTCGGCATCGATGCCGACTCCAGGGGCCGCATCAAGGTCGATCCCCAATCCTTCCAGACCAGCGTGCCCAACATCTATGCCGCCGGCGATGTCATTGGTTTTCCAAGCCTCGCCTCGACTTCGATGGAGCAGGGCAGGGTGGCGGCCTGCCATGCGTTCGGCGTGCCCTTGCCGCCGCCACCGGAAACATTTCCCTACGGCATTTATGCGGTGCCGGAAATCTCGACGGTCGGCCAGTCCGAGGAACAGGTGCGCGAGAGCGGTGCGGCCTATGAGGTCGGCGTGGCGCGTTTTCGCGAGACCTCGCGCGGCCACATCATGGGCGTCAACACCGGCTTCCTGAAACTGTTGTTCTCGATCGAAACGCGCCGCCTGCTCGGCGCGCATATCGTCGGCGAGGGCGCCACCGAGCTCATTCACATCGGCCAGGCGGTGATCAATCTCGGCGGCACTGTCGACTTCTTCGTCAACAACACCTTCAACTATCCGACGCTCGCCGAAGCCTACAAGATCGCCGGGCTGGATGCCTGGAACCGGATGGGACGAGGATAGGCGGAAGCGTATGGCAACGGGATGTTGGCTCCGCCGCTATTAGCCAGCTTGGTTCGACGGGGACGCTGCCAGCCATTGCCTGACGATCACCGCGTCGGCGCTGCCGAATTCGTGACCCGATGGAACAATCCGGGCATCGATCTCGGCGCCGTGCTTGCTGAGCAGCGTGACGAGTGCCGGCGCGAAGGGCGCGTAGGTGAGATCCGCTGCACCGGCGATCATCAGTACCCGCACCTTTGACAAATCCGCCGCCGGCACGTCGTCGAGCACCGGCATCGGTCGCAGCAGCGCGGCGCGTTCGACTAGGCCGGGATGCAACAGCATCAGGCTCGAAACCAGATTGGCGCCGTTCGAATAGCCAAGGAAATTCGTGCGGGAAAGGTCGAGATGGTGGCGCGCGGCCACGTCGCTGACGAAGCCCGCAAAGGCATCGGTTTCAGTGCGGATGCTCTGCTGTTCGAAGCGCGTCGGCGTGATGCGCGAGAACCAGCGGAAACCATCCTCCTGGACCACGCGGCCGCGCACCGCGATCAGCATCGCACGCGGCGCTATCTCTCGTGCCAGCGGCACCAATGTCGTCTCGTCGACACCAGACCCATGCAGCAGGAAGAAGCATTCCCCAGTTGAATCCGCCGGGCAGTAAAGGCGATAGGGGAAGGCGAGATCACGCTCTAACGCACCATCTTGTGAGGTCTCTTCAGTCATGCCTCATCCTTTTGATTTCATGATGACTTCGGTCAGTTTGCCGGCTTCAAAACGTAATATTTTCAAGCTCCGCGAAAGTTGATTGAACCGGGCGCACTACAGTCCGTTTCTTCGCCGATAATAGTCCTTCGGGAGGAATCGAAGCGGTGCGCCGGGGGTCGCATTGCCGGTATGAACAACCAGCTTTGAGGCCTTTTTGTCGATGACCACCCAGATTTCCCCAGACCGCGATTCGCGTGTCCCGGACCGCGAAATGCGTGTCCCAGACCGCGACACGCGTATCGATGTGATCCGCGCTCTCGCTCTGCTGACCATCTTTGTCGACCATGTGCCGGGTACCGCCTTCGAGTATCTGACTTATAAGAATTTCGGCTTTTCGGATGCGGCGGAGGTCTTCGTGCTGATCTCCGGCATCTCGGTCGCGCTCGCTTACGGGAAGAAATTCCAGCCTGGAAACCGGCTACTGGCAACGTTGAAGATGTGGCGCCGCGCCGGTGTGCTCTACGCCGCCCACATCGTCACCACCATGGTGGTGATGGCGATCTTCTGCGCCGCGGCGGTGTTCGCCAGGCGACCGGAGCTTTTGACGATGATCAACATCGAGCCGTTGATCAAGAATGCGCCGCAAGTGCTGATCGGCATCGTGACGCTTGGCCACCAGCTCGGCTACAACAACATCCTGCCGGTCTATACGGTGCTGCTCTTGCTGACGCCGCTTTTCTTGCTCTTCGTCAGCTATTGGCCGGTCTTGGCACTGGTTGCATCCGGCGCGCTGTGGCTGGGCGCGGGAATTTACCAGATTGCTCCGCCCAACTATCCCGAGCCCGGCTTCTGGTTCCTCAACCCGCTGTCGTGGCAGTTCCTTTTCAACATCGGCCTGGCAGGCACGCTGTATGTGCGTCGCGGTGGCACCATCCCGGTCAATCGCTGGCTGGTCGGTGCCGCCTTGGCTTACACCGCTGTGGCGCTGGTCTGGGTGCACAGCCCGCTCTGGGGGCATATCTCCTGGTTTGGCCTGCCTCCGGTGCTGACCGGCTTCGACAAGACGTTCCTGTCACTGCCGAGGCTGCTGCATATATTGGCGGTGAGCTACCTGATCGTGGCATTCCCGGCCATCTCGAACCTGTTCCGCGCCGGGCGCGATCATCCGCTTGCCATACTAGGCAAAAGATCGCTGCCGGTTTTCATTGCCGGCACGGTGCTCGCAATGGCGGCGCAGGTGCTGAAGCTGATCAATCCCGGCGGGTTTGCCTATGACAGCCTGCTGATATCAGCCGGCATCGCCATGCAGTTCGCGCTCGCCTACTATCTCGAATGGCTTTCAGGCCTTGGCTGGTCCGGGAAAAGCAGGCCGGCTCGCAACGCGGCACCGCCCATCCATGCGTCGTTCGGCATGTCGTCGATGGCGCCAAGAATGGGGCGCTGACGGGTCGGGCGTTTCAGGCGGGCGAAGGGCCTGATGAAGCTCGCACCACGAGTTCGACCGGCAGCGATTGCCGGCTGGTGGGCGAGCCGTCATTTTCAAGGATCGCTTTGACGGCAAGGCGGCCCATCTCGGCGATCGGCTGGACGATGGTGGTCAGCGGCGGCTTGGAAACCGCTGCTTCCGGAACACCGTCGAAGCCGACGACCGAAACATCGCCTGGTACCAAGATGTCATGCTGCCGCAGCCAGTCCAGAGCATGGAGCGCAATCCTGTCCGACATCGCCAGGATGGCCGTCGGCGTCTCGGCGCCCGCGAAAATATGGTCGAGGCCGGCCCACACGCTCTCCTCGTCATTGACGGTTTCGTAAATCGGCACGCGCGAGACGTCGACGTCGACGCGGGAGAGTTCTGCGAAATAGCCACGCAAGCGGTCGCGCGTGGCGGAGTAGAGGGCCATTTCCACCTGCTCCCTTGTGGCAGGGCCGAAGCCTGCGTCCGCACAGGGCAGGGTAAGCACGGCAAAGCGGCGATGTCCGAGTTCGGTCAGGTGGCGGGCCGCGAGGCCGGCCCCGGCGATGTTGTCGACACCGATCGCCGCGACGGCCTCGTCGTCGTCGTCCGAATCGAGATCGAGCGCCACAAACGGGAGTTTGCGGTCACGCGCCAGTTCGACCAGCTTTGAACCGCCGTCGACGCAGAAGACGATGAAGCCATCGACAAGCGCACTCTGGATGTTCCAGGCGAGCTGTTCGCTGTTGGCGGCGGAGACCAAAGATATCCCCGCGCCGGTCGCGTCGCAGGCCTGCGAGATGCTGGCCATCATCACCCGGGCGAAAGGGTCATCGAAGAAATAGGATAACGGTTCGGCGGTGGCGACACCGATGGCGTTGACCTTGCCGGCGCGCAGCAGCCGGCCCTTGGGGTCGGGTCCGCCATATCCCATTGCCTCGGCTGCCGCCTTGACCCGTTCGCGGACCTCCTCGCGCACGATCTCCGGGCGGGCGAACACGTTGGACGCGGTGCCATGCGAGACGCCGGCCGCTTTGGCAATGTCCGCCAGCCGGACCGGTCTTGTCTTTGCAGAGGTCAATGGCGCCATTTTCGTCTCCTGAATTCTTCCCATCTAGCACTTTCGTTGGATCGGTTCAAATTTTGGCTTGATCAAGGGCCCGGCGAGGTGTATCGTTTGAATCGATCCAAAGGAATAATGGTTTTGAAGATTGGATCGATTCAAGACAGGGGAGATGTGTCATGCATCCCGTCAACTTTCTGTTCGAAGACATCTATCGCAACGACTGGAGCATCCGCTCGAATGCCGCGGCCCTGAAGCGTCGTGGCAAGGCCAGCCCATGGGTTCGCGAGCTGCGGTTCCTCGTGGAGCGCAAGCGGAGCTGATCGGCGCCGCATTTTCGTGGCGCCAGATTGGATCGATCCAAGTTTTGAAAGGAGTGCACATCATGCATCCCGTGAGCTATCTGTTCGAAGACATCTACCGCAACTACTGGGGCATCGCGCCGGCGTCGGAGCGGCCAGAGGCCCGTCGGTTGGCGAGGCTGCGACGCCCAAATCGCGAATTGGTCATCCAGCCCGAACGCCGGCAGGACTAATTGCTCTGCAAACATGTTTGGCTGGCGCAGGCCCGATTTCGGACAGGGCGCCCAGAGGCGTCAGGAATGCGCGCGCACCAGCGCCGAGGCAGCGATCGCCAGCCAGCCCGCGATGAGCAAGGTGCCGCCGATCGGCGCTGACAGCGGGAATAGCCGCGAGCCGAGGAAGTCGCGGGCCAACAGGTCGCCGCAGAACAACAGAAGCCCAACCAGCAGGACCAGGCTGCCGATGCGCAGGACCCGGTTCGCGCCAAGCAATCCGGCGGCAAGGAAGACCGGCGCATGCATCAGCAGGAAGGAAGCGGCGGTGCCGGTGAAGGCGCCGCCCAGATGCGCCGCTGCGGCCGACAGCGCCACGCCCGCGGCGCCACAGAGGCCGCCGGCCAGGACGAGAATACGACTGCTGTTGCCGGAAAATTGCTCGGCTGTGCTCATGTCCATGGCTCCGTGATATCAGAGAGATACGCCCAACCCGGTCAGGGTTTGCCGGCATTGACGAGCATGTCCTGCTCGCGGCGTGACTGCGCCAGCCAGTTATACACCGCGCCGCCCGCCATCAAGACGGATGTGCCCAGAAACACCGAGCGCATGCCGAAATGGCCACCGGCAAAGCCGCCAAGCAAGGGGCCTGCGACCTGCCCGATGTATTGGGCGGAGATCGACAGCCCGAGCACATTGCCGCCGACCCCATCGGGAACATTATGGCGGATCACGCTGGTGATGCAGGGCAACAGCCCGCCCAGCGCCAGGCCCATCAGGAAGCGCAGGCCGATGAGCTGCCAGCTCTGCGTGACGAAGGCCTGCGGGATCAGCAGCAGCGCCGAGACGGCGAGCGCGCCGATGACGACGTTCCAGTGACCGATGCGGTCGGCGAGCTTGCCGAGGCGCGATGCTGACAGGATGGCGCCAAGCGCGGCCGCCGACATGACGACGCCTGAGATCAGCGTCACGCGGCTCTGGTCTTCGATCAACTGCTGCACATAGACGGTGATGATCGGCTCGATCGACATGGTGGCGAAACTCAACAGCATGCCGGTCGCCAGCATGGCGATAACAGGACGCTTGTCCTGTATTTGCGCCCAGCCGCCTTTCGGCTTCTCTCTCGCAGTTGCATTTGCTGGTTTCGGCCGGGGATTCTCCTTGATCAGAAACGTGGTCGCCAGGAACGCCAGGAAGATGACGCCGCCTGACAGGAGAAAGGTGGCGCGGATGCCGATCAGTGGCGGCAGGGCGCCGCCAACCAGCGGCCCGACCAGGGCCCCACCCGTGATACCGGCCGACAGCAGGCCCAGTGCCCAGCCGGAACGCTCCTTGGGCGTTTGCATAGCGACAAGGATGGTCGATCCCGAGGAATAGCCGCCCGCAAAGCCGATCAGCAGCCGCAGCAGCACCAGTTGCCAGACCGTTTGCACCATGCCCGTCAATGACATGCATATGGCCATGCCGAAGCTGGCGCGAACCAGCATCACCTTGCGGCCGTAGCGGTCGCCGAGACGTCCCCAGAGCGGCGCCACCAGCGCCGCCGCGAAGAAGGTCGCGCCATAGGCGATCCCCGACCATTGCACGATCGCTGCGTGGCCCTCGGCGCCGAGCTGCTCGATATAGAGCGGCAGGAACGGCAGCAGCAGCGTCATGGCGACAAGCGTCGAGAACGAACCGGCAAAACACACGAACAGATTGCGCCGCCAGTGAATGTTGTAGGTGCTGTCGGTCGCCGGGGGCGCGTTCTGCGGCATGTCATATGTCCTGTCCGAGCAACGCGGAACTGCGGGTTGCTGCGGATACCAATTTGGGATACCAAAATGGTACCCGTCATGGACGCAAGCTCAGCCGCTGTCAATGCAACCCTCTCAAACGTGAACGGGAACCGCGACCGGCAAGCCGATCGCCGGCAAATGGTCCGAAGCCGGTCCGAAAATGGAAACGACAATGTCGCAGATGCAGAGCGTCGAAAAACAGCTTCGACAGATGATCCTGGGTCTCGAGATCGGTCCCGGCGAGAAGCTGACCGAGCGCTGGATCGAAAGCCGTTTCGGCGCGTCGCGAACCCCGGTCAGGGCAGCACTTCTGCGGCTCGAGACCGATGGCCTGGTCGGCAGGGAGGGGCGTGGCTGGACGGTGTCACCCATCAACCTGGCTGAACTCGAGCAGATCGCCGTCTATAGGGAGGCGGTCGAGGTTGCGGCACTTCGCCTGACATGCGGCTTGGCGGACCGGAGCGCCGTCGATGTCATCGAGGCGATGCTCGACTCCTGCGACAAGGACACGCCGCGCGAGGAATGGCATCGTGTCGGCATGGATTTTCACATCGAACTGGCGCGTCTGTCGGGCAACGAATTCCTGTTCCGGGCGGTCCGCGATGCCATGACACGCCTGTCGCGGGCGCGCTGGCTGGAGGTTCGCGACGAAGCGGCCCTCAGTCGCGCCTGGGCCGAACATCGCGCCATTCTGGCAGCGGTACGCCTCGGCGATGCCGATGAAGCCGCGCACCTGCTTTCGACCCACATCGTCGGCAGCCGCGACCGGCTGGTGACGTCGCTGGCCAACGATCGGCGCGGTCTTCGTGCCAGAGGCTTTGCCGTCGTCGCCGCTTAAGGCGTGGGGTAGGGGACGCAAAAGGCGGCGTCTGGACCTATGCGCACTTTCGGCCTCGCTTCACAGACGCCGATGGCGTAAGGAGCGGCGATGGAAAACAACCGATTTGAAACACCTGTGACTGTGAAGTCAGTCGCGGCGGGAAGCACTCAGCTCTTGCGGACGGCGCGTGAGGCTTCCGACTACCTCCTCAACAGCTGGCCGGGCAAGCGCAGCCCCAAGCATCGCGCGGCCCTGCAGGCTTGTCACGACGCGCTGGCCGGCGACAAGCCGGCGATGAACGCCAGGCGCGCCTTCATCGCGGCAGCGCGTGAAGTGGACGTCTTCGTCAGCGACAAGGCGCCGGCCTGACACAAGCCGGCCATCTGGGCGGCGACCCGGATTGAGGCATGGCACGCATTTGCGGGCCTTTTGCCGTCACTTTGCCTTTTCGGTTTCGCCTTCGGTCTCGTCCTCGGGCTTCGAACGTTCCCTCGCCGCAACCTTGGCTGCCAGCTTCTCGGCCTTCTTGGCCGCTTTCTGGCGGTCGCGTTCCTTGCGTTCCTGGTCGTAATTTGGTGGTCGCGCCATATCGGCTCCTTTTTCACTGCTGGACCGGTTCGTCGTTTCACGGAAACGCAGAATCGCTCCATCTCTTTGTTTGACGCAATCCCATAGGGAAAGCGCTTCACACTTTTCCTGGAATTGCTCTTAGCGGCTCTGACCCTGCCTAGGAGCATTAGCCGTCAAACACAACAGCTGAAGCGATAGTGCCCTGCCGCTGGCGTCGATGATGGTCCGGGGCTTGCAAGATGCGCGGCACAATGGTGTAGGGAGAACCGGGCGCCAACCCATTGGGAACTGCCCGTTTTGTTTTTTTCAAGTGACTGATGGCCACAATCGCACGAACGACGGCAAAGGTTTACTACTATGCGCGAAACGTCGCGCGCGATGTCGTGCCGCAGGCGCTGTTTCGCCGGCAGCTGGCCGACCGGCTCAAGAAGGCCAGGCTCTCGGACGAGGCGGTGCGCCGGCGGCTGAACTACTACAACAAGCTGCACGACGCGTTTACGCCCAGCCCGGCCGCGGTGCGTATCGACAAGCTGCCTTCCACGCCGACCATGTACTATTACGATCTGAGGGAGTTTGCCCGCTATTTCGACCCGGCATTGCTCGTCGACGTCAAATTCGGCGATGTCATCAAGGTGCCGAAGGTGCCGACGCTCGTCAAGGATCGGCCGATCTGCGCCGATGACAGCAATGCGGTCATCATGAAATTCAACAAGTTTCGGCACTTCCACATGCCGGCCGACGCAACGGCATTCGCCGACAAGCGCCCGGCCGTGGTCTGGCGCGGCGATCTCAACAATCCGAAACGGACGAGATTTATCGACGCCGTGCGCGATTTGCCGTTCTGCGACGCCGGCTCACACAAGCCGAACGCGCCGGCCGAATACGCCAAGCCCTTTCTCAGCGTCAGCCAGCAGCAGCGTTACCGCTACATCGTCTCCATCGAAGGCAACGACGTTGCGACGAACCTCAAATGGATCCTGAATTCGAACTCGCTCTGCCTGATGCCGCCGCCGACATACGAGACATGGTTTGCGGAAAAGCAACTCGAGGCCGGTGTCCACTACGTGCCGCTCGATCCGGATTTCGCCGATGTCGCAGACAAGGTGCGCTATTTCGAACAGCACCCGGCCGAGGCGCAACGCATTATCGCCGCGGCCAATGCCTATTGCCGCCAATTCTCCAACGAACAGGACGAGCAGGCGATCTCGCTGCTCGTGATCTACAAATATTTTGTCCTCAGCGGCCAGATCGAGCCTGATCCCGAGGTCTGGCGTTTCATCCAGGGCTAGAACGCCGCTTGCCTCGGCACGCGCTCGTCAGATGCCGCTGCGGTCAAGAACCAGATCGGCGGGGCCGAAGCGGTCCTTTGCCGTCAGCTGCTGGTGCCAGTAGGGATAGAGCAAAGGCGGCCGGCTGACCGAGTCGAGGCGACCGCGTTCGTCGCCGGTGAGCACCAGGCTTGCCGCAGCGATGTTGTCCTGGAACTGCGTTTCGGTCCTGCCGCCGATCACCAGCGAGCTGACGGCCGGCCGGCCGAGCAGCCAGGCCAGTGCCACCTGCGCTGCCGACACACCGCGCTGCGTGCCGATCTCGACAAGCACGTCGACGATCCGCCACAGCCGGTCCTCGTCGCGGATCGGCGGTTCGGACCAGCCTGCGAGCTGGCGGGCGGTGGGGCTGTCGCGACGGTATTTGCCGGACAGCAATCCGCCGGCAAGCGGGCTCCAGACCATAACGCCCAGCCCCTGGTCGACGGAAATCGGCAGCAATTCATACTCTGCCTCGCGCGCTTCCAGCGTGTAGTGGATCTGCTGGGTGACGAAGCGCGGCTGGTGATGGCTGTCGCTGATGCCAAGCGCCTTCATCACCTGCCAGCCGGAATAGTTGGAACAGCCGACATAGCGGATCTTGCCCTGGGCAACCAGCGTGTCGAGCGCGGCGATGGTTTCCTCCAGCGGCGTCACGCCATCCCATTCGTGCAGGAAATAGATGTCGATGACGTCGGTCTTGAGCCGCTTCAGGCTCTTCTCGCATTCGCGGATCAGGTGATGGCGCGACAGGCCTTCATCGTTCGGACCCTTGCCGATCCGCATCCGTGCCTTGGACGCGATCAGCACGTCGCCCTTGCGCTTGCCGCCAAGCGCTTCGCCGATGATCTCTTCCGAAATGCCGTTCGAATAGACATTGGCGGTGTCGATGACGTTGATGCCGGCATCGATGCAGAGGTCGATCATCCGGCGCGCTTCGTCGAGATCGGTCTTGCCGACCGCAGAAAACGCGCCGGCGCCGCCGAAAGTCATGGTGCCCATGGTCAGCGTCGAAACTTTCAAGCCGGAACGGCCGAGAGTGCGGTATTGCATGTCAGATCCTCGCGATTGCATTGGGAAAGGGGCTGGGGGGGTGCCCCGAATGTGACTGCTATTTGTAGGACAATTTTGAGCCGCTTGTCGCCATGCCACGACGACGGATCGATCATGCCTCACGGGATTTGCAGCGGCGGCGTCGTGTTCCAGACTGCAATAAAACCGTCACTGGCGGGCTATATTGAAGTCGGCTCAGGTGTTGCCGTTCCGGGACGTAAGCCGGGAGTTTCGGGGCGCCGGACGTGCATCGACAGAGCTTGCAAGCGGAGCAGCTGAAATGACCGAGCTAAAACAGAATTCTCCTGCCAGGGACTGGCTGGAAGCCGAGCTCGCCGACACGCTCGACGAGGACTATGAGCTCGAAATGTCGGAGCCGGCGCTGTCGATGGAGATCGCCAAGATCTACAAGAATGCGCATCCGCCTTCGATCGATCGCATGCAATATTTTCGCGACCTGATCACCTTGCAGTCCGAACTGATCAAGCTGCAGTCCTGGGTCGCCTACCACAAGAAGAAGCTGGTGGTGATCTTCGAGGGGCGCGATTCGGCCGGCAAGGGCGGCGTCATCAAGCGTATCACCCAGCGGCTCAATCCGCGCATCTGCCGTGTCGTGGCATTGCCGGCGCCGACCGAGCGCGAGAAGTCGCAATGGTATTTCCAGCGCTACGTCCCGCATCTGCCGGCAGGCGGCGAAATCGTGCTGTTCGACCGCTCCTGGTACAACCGCTCGGGCGTCGAAAGGGTAATGGGCTTTGCCCAGCCCGATCAGGTCGAAGAATTCTTCCGCGACGTGCCGGAGTTCGAGCGCATGCTGGTCCGCTCGGGCATCACCGTGGTCAAATACTGGTTCTCGATCACCGACGAGGAACAGCAGATGCGCTTCCTGATGCGCATCCACGATCCGATGAAGCAATGGAAACTGTCGCCGATGGACCTGCAGTCGCGCGTGCGCTGGGAGCAGTACACCAAGGCCAAGGAAGAGACCTTCGCCCGCACCAACATTCCGGAGGCGCCCTGGTTCATCGTCGAGGGCAACGACAAGAAGCGGGCACGGCTGAACTGCATCGGCCATCTGCTCAAGCAGATGCCGTATGAAGAGGTCCCGCACGAGGAGATCACGCTGCCGGAGCGCGTTTTCAATCCCGAATACGAGCGCCAGGTGCTGCCGCGCGAACTCTACGTGCCGGAAAAGTATTGAAGATTCTTCCTTCTCCCCGTTCACGGGGAGAAGGTGCCCGAAGGGCGGATGAGGGGCAGTGCCTGCGTTGGCAATTGAGCCCTATTCGCTGCCATTGGCAGCTTGCTTGCTAGTCTCCAAAGGTCGCGCCGCCCCTCATTGCCCTGCCGGTGTCCAGCCGATAGATGGGTAACACTTTGAACCGGATACATAGGTAACAGTTTTCCCCCTTATGATAGGTTCGTCGC
>NZ_JAMYRC010000064.1:0-29501 GCF_040321205.1 Mesorhizobium sp. M0496
GTTCTCCGCACCTGACCTGGCCCGGTGGGGGCTGCGCCGCCCCCCCCGCGCCACCGCTTCGACGGCCTGCCCCCGCCGCCCCCCACGGAGGGTGCGTCGCCTTCCTTGGAAAAGCGGATGGTGCCGTCGATGTCGCCCGTTATCGACTGACCGGCGAGCGCGGCCAACTGGTCGATGGCGGGTGCCGCGAACGTCAGCGTGCCGAGCGGCATGAACTTGTCGTCCAATGCGAGATCGCCCGAGACCTTGTTGTCGCCGAGCGAGACCAGGAAGCCATTGATCGAACGCTTGCCTTCGCTCGTCACCAGCGCTGCCTTGATGTCGAGCGGCTGGTCGTTGACGGAGCCGGTCAGCGAGACATTGGCGGCGGGGCTCTCAATGTCCGCCTTGCCGCTCGCCGTCAGCTTGATGCTCTTCACCGTGCGGCCCGAGGCCGTCAGGCTGTCGCTGTCGGCGGAAACGGTGAAATCCGGCGCCGTCATGGCGCCGCTTGCCGACAGCGCGAAATCGACGCCGCCGGCAACCGGCACGCCGACCGTTGGCGACAGCACGGAAACGTCGCCCAGTTTGCCCTTGATGTCGGCCTGGATGTTGGTGCCTTGCATGCTGGCGGTACCGGCGGCGCTGAGTGTACCGGAGGTGAATTCGATCGAGTTTGCAGCGAAGGACCCTTGTGGATCGCGCGTCGCGGTGGCTGAGAATTTCACCCGGGCGCCGAGCACCGAGGCGATCTGCGGCGGCAAGGCCGTCGCCACCGCATCCGCGTTCATCTTGAGCTGCATCGACAGATCGGCAAGCGCCACCGTGGCTGTCAGCGAGGCATTGAGCGCGTCGGAGCGCAGCGTGCCCTGGTCGATGGCAATGACATCCTTGCTGACCGATCCGGCCAGATCGACACCGACCTTGCCGGTGATCAAGGGCGCCAGCGTCGCCACGTCAGTTTTTAGACCACCCGCCTCCAGCTTGACGGTGACCGGCCCGGCGCGATTCTGGATGTCGAAACCGTCGGAATGGATCTGCGCCGCCAGATCGTCCAAGCGCGTACCACCGGCGACGATCGAAACGAAGGAGGCGCCGATATCGATGATCGGCGCCTTGCCGTCACCGAACGCGCGGGCGGTGGCGTTGCTGATCGCCAGCGTAATCGGTTGCGCCTTGCTTCCCACGCTGACGACGACAGGCGGGCCCTTGGCGGCGAGTTCGACCGAGAGATCGCTGGCGCCGGCGGGATCGACGATACCGGTGGCGGTGCCATGCACCGCATCGCTGTCGATGTTGGCGCGGTCGACACTGACGCCGCCGGCCGATGTGGCGGTACCCGCGACATCGAAACTTGTCTTGCCGGCAAACAGCGGCTTCAAATTCTCCGGCAGGAAGCGGGCGAAATCGCCATCCCCCTCGGCCTCTATGTAGTTTCCCTTGTCGGTCAGTTGGTGGCGGCCCGTCAGCTGAGTGACGATCTTGCTGTCGACCGTGAACGTGCCGATGCCGTTCCAGTTGGCGAGCGGTCCCGTGCCCGAGACGATTATGTCGACCGGCGGCGTATCAGGCAATTTGAGCAGATTCGCGATGATGCCGCCTGCCGGCTCCGAGGCCTTGAGGTCGAGGTCGAGCCTGTTGTCTGCCGGCGCAAAGTGGATTTTGGCGTCGACATTGCCCTGCTTGCCATCACGGCGGGTGACGTTAAGCACCGTCTCGACCGCCAGCGGCGCAGCATCCGCCTTGAACATACCCTTGGCTGCAAGTTCGGCGATGCCGCTGCCGGCAAGGTCTTGCCCCAGCGCGATCTCGGGCAGGTCGATCTGCTTGATGTCGAGCGAAACCGGCAGTGTCGTCGTGCCGCCGCTCTGCGTCGGCTGCGTGGTCGCCACCGGCAACCGGGCAAGTTCCATGCGCCCGGCCGCGATGCGGTCGGCGCTGAAGTTTTTCGACAGCAGCGCCAGCGGCGACCAGTCGACGGCCACCTTGCGTGCCACCAGCCAGGCACCCTCGCGGTCCTCCAGCACGACATGGTCGACGCTGAGAGCCCCGGACCAGATGCCGTCTATGCCGCTGACCGTGATCTTGCGGTCGTCGCTCGATGCCAGGCGCGAGATGATGCCGGCGAGATTGTCGCGTCCACGCTCGGTCTTGGTCAGCACGACCAGCGCACCGATCGCTCCAGCGACCACGATCAGCACCGTGTAAAGGACAATGCGAAGGATGCGCCAGACCGTCTTCATCGTCAAAACGCCTGTCCGATGCCGGCATAGATGCCGAAATGCGGGTCGCCCGGATCGCGGTTGAGCGGCACGGCGGCGTCGATGCGCAGCGGCCCGAATGGGGTGACATAGCGCAGGCCAACGCCGGCGCCGACCTTGACGTCGGAGAAATCGGGAAACGATTTGGTCGACACGGTGCCGGCATCGACGAACGGCACGATGCCGATCGTGTCGGTGACGGCGATGCGCATTTCGACCGAGGTCTCGAAGAGCGACAGACCGCCGATCGGCTGGCCGGTGAAATCCTTGGGGCCAATGCCCTGATAGGCATAGCCGCGCACCGAACCGCCACCGCCGGAATAGAAGCGTCGGTCGGCCGGCACATTTTCAAGGCTGGTGCCGACGATCGAACCAATGGCGACACGTTCGGCCAGCACGAACTTCGAGGCCGAATCCAGCGACTGATAGGCCGATCCCTCGCCCTTCAGCTTGAGGAAGGCCGCGCCGCTCAAAATGTCGTAGCTGGGCTCCGCATAGGCCAGCACACGGAAGCCGCTGGTCGGGTTCAGCCGGTTGTCCCGGTTGTCATAGACATATTGCAGCGGAATGCTGGCGATCAGGTACTTGTGCTTGCCGAATGCGTCGTGGATGCGGGAATAGTCGAGTGCGACTTCCGCGGAAACCGTCTGCTTCTTGGTCAACTCGTAGGACAGGCCAGTGCTGCCCTTGATCGAGAAATGGTCATAGGCGTCCGGATGTTCGAGCACGGTCTTGACGCTGGCGAAGAACTTCGATGCCGGCCCGATCACGCCCGGCTTTTCGAACATAATGCCGGCATTGTAGTTGAGTTCGCCGAGGTCATTGCTGCCGATGCCGCTGATGGCGCCGTCGATGCGCAGCTTCTCGGCCCGGCCGAACAGGTTGCGGTGGCCCCAATAGCCTTCCAGGCCCAACCCCTCGGTGTTGGAAAAGGTGCCGCCGACGCCGAAATAACGCGGCTTTCGCTCGCTGACCTGGACGCCGATCGGAATGTTGCCGTCGGCATCGAGCGTGTCGGCTTCCTTGAACGTTACGCTGTTGAAGACCTCTAGCGCCAGCAGCCGGTCGCGCGCATCGTCGATCTCTTGCGGCGAGTATTGCCGGCCGCGCTTGAGGCCCGTCATGTATTCGGTGAAGTCGCGGTCGACCTTCTCGGTGCCTTCCACCGTGGTCGGGCCGTAGCCGGCCACCGGCCCAGCGGCGACCGTCAGCGTCACGTCCAGCGTCGAAGTCGCATGGTCGGCGACGATTTGCCGGTCCGTCACCTTGGCCAGCGGCCTTCCCTGCTCTTTCAGCGTCCGCACGATCAGTGCCTCGGCCTTGAGAACGGCGCCGGACCCGGCATCGCCGCCTGATATCAAGCCATAATCGGCGCTCATCAGCCCCGCCGCGTCGCCTTGCAGCCTGATATTGCCCAAGGTGAATTTCGGCCCGCTGGCAATGTCGATGACCACCGGGACCGGCTGTGGGCCCTTGAATTCGGCGTCCGGCGGCAGATCGTCGAGCGACTTGCCGTCGATGGTGACGGTGACGACGCCTTCGTAGCGTGCATCGGCATAGAGCGCGGCGACCAGCTGTTCGCGATCGCTGCGCGCCTTGGCCATCAGCCCGAGCGAACCGGAAACCGGACGTTCCTCGTCACTTTTCAGCGTCGAGGCGTTTTCGAGCTTCTTGACCAGATCCTTGTCGGCGTCGGGGGCGTTGATGGTGACCGCATAGCGCAGGGGATCGACGATGTCGGCATCCTCGTCGCTGGACGATCCCCACAGCTTGATGCCGAAAAGCTCGAAAGCGGCCACTGGCCGCGATTCGGCGACCAGCGCGCTCGAGCAGATCATGGCCAAAAGCAGGGCGCGCGGAAGCACACGCCCTGGCGCGCCACCTCCTGACATCTGCTCTTCATGCGCCGGCATTAAGACAACCTAGGTTATAAAACTAAAATTGGAATGAAGTTCTGAAGCGCTCGTAAAGGGGCCACAATCCAATTGTCTGAAATAGGACGGGCTTGGAATTCACACCTTTTGCGTTGCCGCAAGAAAGCGTGATCCCCTGTCCTATGGAGGTACTACCGGCCATCGGCCGGAAAGGAAACCGTTGGCAGGCGGAACCCTGCCGCGTCCTTGTGTTGACAAGCCTGACTGAAGCTTGATCATGCCTGGACGTCAGCTGTGTCTGGAGGGGTGTTATGGCAATGCGCGCGGCTCGTGGTCTGTCGATCCTGATTCTTCTGTTTTTTGCCTGGAGCGGTATCGCGCAAGCGACTGAGGCCCGGCGAATTGCGACGACGGACAATTCCGATTATTTCGGCTTCGATCTCAGATCCGACCAGAATGTGACGCTCGACCAGTGCAAGACGACATGTCTGGGCGATCCGGCCTGCCGCGCCTTCACCTACAACAACAAAGCCAAATGGTGCTTTCTCAAATCCGACTACAATCAACTGAAGCCGTTCAACGGCGCGATCGGCGGCAAGGTCGTCAACATCGATGGCGATCCCGATATCGGCGCGCCGCCTGAACTCGCCTTCTTCCCCAACTGGATGGCCGATCAGGCCCAGCAATACCGCAACAAGTTGTTGGGTCCGGCCTACATCAAGCCGACCGAAGGGCTGACCGCGCTGACGAATGCCGCCGAGCAATCGGTGCTTACCGGCGACCACCGCTCCGCCATGCTGAGATACGAAGGCGCCGTGTCTGTCATGCCCGATGACGGCCAGCTCTGGCTCAACCTGGCGCGTGAAACACTGGCCGTGCAGCCTGCCGCCAACACCTCCGATGCCTCCACTTTGCCGGCAAACGGCACCTCCGCCGCATTCAATGCCTACAAGCTGCTGCGCACCGCCAAGACGCGCGCCGAAGTGCTGGCGCTGCTCGGCAACGGCCTTGACAAGCGCGACCTCTACCGGCCGGCGCTGCAGGCTTATGAAGCCAGCCTTGCCCTGAACCCTTCGCCCGCCGTCCAGGCCGACTATGCCGATCTCAAGGCGCGCAAGGGTTTCCGCGTCATCGACCACACGGTCGATGCCGACACCAGCGCGCCGCGTATATGCGCGCAATTCTCCGAGGATCTGGTCAAGACCGGCGTCGATTACGCGCAGTTCGTCACCGTCGACAATGCGCCGCCCAAGGGCGTCGAGGCCAAGGACAAGCAGATCTGCGTCGAAGGGCTGGAGCACGGCCAGCATTACGACGTCACCTTCCGCGCCGGCCTGCCAGCGGCCATCGGCGAAGTGACCGCGGCCCCCGTGGTGCTGTCGATCTATGTTCAGGACCGCGCACCGTCCGCCCGCTTCACCGGCGACAGCTTCGTGCTTCCGGCCGGCGCGCGCCGTGGCATTCCGGTCGTCACCGTCAACATGAACGCCGCCGAAATGAAGCTCTACCGCATCGGCGACCGCTCGCTGGCCCAGCTTCTGTCGGGCTACCAGTTCCTGCACCAGCTCGACGGCTATGACATTTCCAACATTTCCGAGCAGATGGGCGCGCCGGTCTGGCAAGGCCAGCTCGACATCGCCACTGATCTCAACAAGGAGGTCACCACATCCTTCCCGGTCGACGAGGCGCTGCCGCAGCGCAAGCCGGGCGTCTATGTGCTGACCGCCCAGGCCGTCAACGACAACAGCGACGACTACAATTCCATGGCCACGCAATGGTTCGTCGTCTCCGATATCGGCCTGTCGACCTATACCGGCCAGGATGGGCTCAATGTCTTTGCCCGGTCGCTGGGCAGCGCCAAGCCGATCTCGGGCGCCGAACTGACGCTGGTGGCCAGGAACAATGAGGTTCTCGGCACCGCGACATCGGATGCCGATGGTCATGCCGTCTTCAACCCCGGCCTGACGCGCGGCGACGGCGGCATGGTGCCGGCCGTGCTGATGGCCAAGCAGGGCGACAATGATTTCGTCTTCCTCGACATGGGTCGAGCCGGCTTCGACCTGTCCGACCGCGGCGTTACCGGACGCGCAGCGCCAGGCGCGCTCGATGTCTATGCCTGGACCGAGCGCGGTATCTACCGGGCCGGCGAGGATGTTCATGTCGCGGCCCTTGCCCGCGACGGCGCCGCCAAGGCGGTCGAAAACCTGCCGCTGACCTTCATCTTCTCGCGCCCCGACGGCGTCGAGGACCGCCGCATCGTCAGCGACGGCGCGTCTGCCGGCGGCCATGCCGTCGACCTGCCGCTCGAACCCAACGCCATGCGCGGCACTTGGTCGGTGTCGATCTACACCGATCCCAAGCAGGCGGCCGTAGCCAGCCAGATGTTCCTGGTCGAGGATTTCGTGCCGGATCGCATCGAATTCGACATGAAGGCCGACAAGCAGGAGATCGCACAGGGCGAAACCGCCAACATCAACATTGACGGCCGCTTTCTCTACGGCGCGCCGGCAGCGGGCCTGGCGCTGGAAGGCGAGCTGACGCTGTCGACCTCGCGCGACTGGGACCGTTTCCAGGGCTTTTCCTTCGGCCTCGCAGACGAGCAGTCCGCAGAACCCACTGTTACCCCCCTCGCCGATCTGCCGGTGGTTGGCGATGACGGCAAGGTGACCTTCCCGGTCTCCGTCGAGCAGCTGCCCTCTACCACCAAGCTGGTCGACGCCAAGGTGACGGTCAGGATGCGCGAAACCGGTGGCCGCGCCATCGAGCGTTCACTCAACATCGGCATCCGCCCGCAAGGCCATATGATCGGCATCCGCCCGGACTTCGCCGACAATGAAGTGCCGCAGGGCGGCACCGCTAAGTTCAGCCTGATCGCTGTCGATCCCGACGGCAAGCGCGAGGCGCTGAAAGGCGCGCTATGGACGCTGGTCAAGGTCGAACGCAATTACCAGTGGTACCGCTCCAACAATTCCTGGAACTACGAGCCGGTCAGCTTCACCAAGTCGATCGCCAACGGCCAAGTCGACCTCAACGCCGACGGCGACGCAACCGTCTCCGTCCCGGTCGATTGGGGCCAGTACCGGCTCGAGGTCGAGACATCGGATCCCGAGGGACCGGCGACCAGCTACGAATTCGACGCAGGCTGGTATGTCTCCTCGACCACCACCGAAACGCCTGACGGCCTCGAGATCGCCCTCGACAAGGACACCTATGCCGCCGGCGAAGTGGCCAAGCTGAAAGTCTCGCCGCATTTTGCCGGCGAACTCTTGATCAACATCGGCTCCGACAAGCTGTTGAAGACCGTCACGGCGTCGGTGCCGGCCGGCGGCAGCACCGTCGATATCCCGGTCGGCGACGACTGGGGCGCCGGCGCCTATGTCACAGCAACCCTGTTCCGGCCGGGCGAGGCGCAGGAAACGCGCATGCCGGCGCGCGCCATCGGCGTGAAATGGCTGAAGGTCGATCCGGGCTCGAAGAAGCTCGCCATCACCTTGACGCCGCCGGACAAGACCATGCCGCGCCAGCAGCTGTCGATCCCGGTTTCGGTCGCCGGCGTGCAGCCGGGCAGCAATGCCTATGTCATGGTTGCCGCCGTCGATGTCGGCATCCTCAACCTGACCAATTACAAGGCACCCGATCCGGAGAACTGGTTCTTCGGCCAGCGTATGCTGGGCATGGAAATCCGCGACATCTACGGTCGCCTGATCGACGGCTCGCTTGGCAACACCGGCAAGCTCAGGACCGGCGGCGACGGCGCCAACATGCAGGCGCAAGGCAGCCCGCCGACCGAAAAGCTGGTCGCCTTCTTCTCCGGTCCCGTCGAGTTCGATGCCGACGGCAAGGCGCGGATCGACTTCGACATTCCACAGTTCAACGGCACCGTGCGCGTCATGGCCGTCGCCTGGACCAAGGACGCGGTCGGCCATGCCCAGTCCGACGTCATCGTGCGCGATCCCATAGTCATCACCGCCGGCTTGCCGCGCTTCCTGGCGCCTGGTGACGCCGCCGTCATGCGCCTCGATGTCGCCGACACCGACGGCCCTACCGGCGACTATGCGCTGTCGATCGAAACCACGGGCGACCTGTCAACGGGCGACAAGCCCCTGCCCCAGAAGCTGACGCTCGCCCAGGGCAAGCGCCAGACGCTGACCGTGCCGCTGATCGCGCAGACGGCTGGCAATGCCTCGCTCACCATCAAGCTCGCCCATGCCGACGGCACCAAGGTCGAGCAGACGCTCTATGTGCCGGTGCGTCCGGCGCAATTGCCGGTCACCACCCGGCTGGTGGTCGACCTCAAGGGCAATGGCGGCGCGCTGCGCGTCGACAAGGAACTGCTGGCAGCAAGCCTGCTTGACGGCGCTTCCGTCAGCGTCGGCGTTTCCCAGGCCGCCGCCTTCGACGTGCCGTCGCTGTTGATGACGCTCGACCGCTACCCCTATGGCTGCGCCGAGCAGACCACCAGCCGCGCCATGCCGCTTCTCTACGTCAATGAGTTGGCGGCCGGCATCGGCATGGCCAGCGACCCCGACATCCATGGCCGCATCCAGGACGCCATCTACAAGGTTCTGAGCTACCAGGCCTCGGCCGGCAGCTTCGGCCTGTGGGGTCCGGGCTCCGGCGATCTGTGGCTCGATGCCTATGTCAGCGACTTCCTGACCAGGGCGCGCGAGCAGAAATACGACGTGCCGAGCCTGGCCATGAACCAGGCGCTGAGCAATCTGCAGAACTCGATCGGCTACGACCAGAGCGTACAGGACCGTGGCAGCGAGATTGCCTACGCCCTCTACGTGCTGGCCCGCAACAAGAAGGCCTCGATCGGCGATCTGCGCTACTACGCGGACACCCAGCTCGAAGCGTTCTCAAGCCCGATGGCCGTTGCCCAATTGGCGGCGAGCCTGGCGCTCTACGGCGACACGCCGCGCGCCGAAGCGACGTTCAAGACAGCCCTGCAACTCGCCAAGTCGACCACCGACTACGACTACTACCGCTCCGACTACGGCTCGCGGCTGCGTGACGGCGCGGCGATGCTGGCGCTGGCGGCGGAATCGAAGCCGGTGCCGACGATCGTGCCGGAGCTAATCAAGCTGGTAACCAGGGAACGCGCCGAAGCCCGCTGGACCAGCACCCAGGACGAATCCTGGATGCTGCTGGCTGCCCGCGCGCTGAAGGAAGGCAACGATACGATCACGCTGACCGTCAATGGCGCCGCGCACTCCGGCGGCTATTCCAACCAGGTCGACGGCAGTGACCTGATAGACAGCCCGCTGACCATCGCCAACACCGGCAAAACCCCGCTGCAGACCGTCGTCACCACCGTGGCGTCGCCGATCCAGCCCCTGCCAGCCGGCGGCGACGGCTTCACCATCGATCGCACTTACTACAAGCTCGATGGCACCGAAGCCAACGTCACCGAGGCGACGCAGAACGAACGCTATGTCGTCGTGCTCAAGGTCAACGAGCAGAACAAATGGCCGTCGCGGCTGCTGATCACCGACCTGTTGCCGGCCGGCTTCGAGATCGACAATCCGGGCCTGGTTTCCAGCGCCCAGTTGACGAACTTCTCCTGGCTGGCGCAGACCGATGCGGCCCATCTCGAATTCCGCGACGACCGTTTCGTCGCGGCGTTCAACCCGGCCGACGGCGACCACGACCACAATTTGACCCTCGCCTATGTCGTGCGTGCGGTGACGCCTGGTACTTATGCGCACCCGGCGGCAACGGTGGAGGACATGTACAGGCCGCAATACTCGGCCCGCACCGCTACCGGCATGATGGAGATCAAGGCGCCGTAAGGCGCCGATGGTGACGATCATGAACAGGACGATGGCGCTGCCCCTCATCCGCCTGCCGGCACCTTCTCCCCGTATAGTGACGGGGAGAAGGGCACTGTCGCGATCGTCGGCACCTGTTCTGCAACTTTGGAAATTGGCGAAATCCTCAATGCAGGCCTCTTTCTCCCCGTCTCTATACGGGGAGAAATGCCCGGCAGGGCAATGAGGGGCGGCGCCATGCTTTCAAGAAAACACCTTCGCCGCGCCGTCATTGCCGCAGCTTCCTGCATTGGCATTCTCGTTCTCTCCGCAGCCTCCCTCCGGGAACTCGACCGCGCCTTCCCGCCACCGCTGCCTGCCGAACTCACTGTCTCCACCGAAGTCCAGGATCGCGATGGCCAGCTGTTGCGCGCCTTCGCCACGCCGGACGGCTACTGGCGGCTCGAAACCCGGCTCGACCAGGTCGACAAGCAATTCGTCGACATGCTTGTCACCTATGAGGACAAGCGTTTCTGGGATCATGAGGGTGTCGACGTGCTGGCTCTGGCCCGTGCCGCCGGCCAGTTTGCCACCAGCGGCCACATCGTCTCCGGCGGCTCGACCCTGTCGATGCAGCTTGCACGGCTGATCGAGCCGCGCGAGAGCCGCAGCCTCGGCTCCAAGATCAAGCAGATGCTGCGCGCCATCCAGATCGAGCGGCGGCTGTCGAAACGCGAGATCCTCGAACGCTACCTGACGCTGGCGCCTTATGGCGGCAACCTGGAAGGCGTGCGCGCCGCCTCGCTGGCCTATTTCGGCAAGGAACCGAAGCGGCTCACCGTTTCCGAGGCCGCCCTGCTCGTCGCTCTACCGCAGCTGCCGGAAAAGCGGCGGCCCGATCGCAACCTGAAGATTGCCCACGCCGCACGCGACCGGGTGCTGACCCGCATGGTTTCCTCCGGCCTGCTCGGCGAACGCGAGGCCGCACGTGCCGCCCTCGACGACGTGGCGGGCCTGCGCCGCACCTTGCCGGCGCTCGCCCCGCACGCCGCCTATGCGATGTTGCCCAAGGCCGTGCCCGGCCAACCCTTGCAGCTGACGATCCGCAAGAGCGTCCAGGAAGGGCTGGAACAGGTGGCGCGGGACGCGGCCACCAAGCTTAGACCCCGACTCTCCGTCGCCATGGTCCTGGCCGACTCCCGCACCGGCGACATCCTCGGCGAAGTCGGCTCGGCCAATTTCTTCGACGCCAGCCGCTCCGGCTGGATCGACATGACCAAGATCGTCCGCTCGCCCGGCTCGACGCTGAAGCCGTTCATCTACGGTCTTGCCTTCGAACAGGGCCTGGTGGCGCAGGAGACGCTGATCGACGACAGCCCCGTCGATTTCTCCGGCTATCGGCCGAAGAATTTCGATATGGGCTACCAGGGCGACGTCAGCATCCGGCAAGCGCTGCAACTGTCGCTCAACGTGCCGGCGATCCGCGTGCTCGACGCTGTCGGTCCGACGCGGCTGATGGCGCGCTTCCGTCAGGCCGGTGTAAGCCCCGTGCTGCCGGTCAACGAGGCGCCGGGCCTGGCCATCGGGCTTGGCGGCGTTGGGATCACTTTGCGCGATCTCGTCCAGCTCTACACAGGGCTCGCCAATGGCGGCAAGACGCACACGCTGCATGACGGCACCGAGCCTGCCAATGCAGAGCGCACCACCGCCACCATCCTCGACGGTCAGGCCAACTGGCAGATCATCGACATCCTGTCGGGCGTCAAGCCGCCCGAGGGTGCCCTGCAGCGCGGCATCGCCTACAAGACCGGCACCTCCTACGGCTACCGCGACGCGTGGTCGGTCGGCTTCGACGGCCGCTATGTCCTGGGTGTCTGGGTCGGCCGCCCCGACGCCGGCGCGGTGCCCGGCCTGTCCGGCTATGTCTCGGCCGCTCCCATCCTCTTCGAGGGTTTTGTGCGCTCGGGCTTGGCCACCGTCCCATTGCCGGGCAAGCCGCCCGGTCTGTTCAACCCCAGGCGCGAAGACCTGCCGGTGACCCTCGCCCGCTTCGGAGCCGGGTCGGACGGCCTGGTGCAGGCGACAGTGACCGAACCCGCACCGACCATCATCTTCCCGCCCGACGGCGCCCGCGTCGATCTCGGCACCAACTCGGTCGATGCCTCGCCGTTGGTGCTGAAGCTGCAAGGCGGGCGCGCGCCGTTCCGCTGGCTGGCCAACGGCAAGCCGCTCACCGGCATCGACCGTCGCCGCACCGCGACCTGGCAACCTGACGGCGCCGGCTATTCGACGCTGACGGTAATCGACGCCGCGGGGCGTGCGGCGAGTGTGAAGGTGTTCGTCGAATAGACCGAGCCAAGCGATTCATCGAATTGGCTTTCCGGGCGCTCGGCAGATAGCAGGATATTCACCCATGCCTGTTCCGAGGCACCCCCCTCTGGCCTGCCGGCCATCTCCCCCGCAAGGAGGGAGATCGGATTTCCTTTCCGCTTTCGCCAACTGTCAAAGACAATACGCAACGGCAAACCTGCCGATCTCCCCCCATGCGGGGGAGATGCCCGGCAGGGCAGAGGGGGGTGCCTCGCGCAATCCTCGACCGTTGTTAGCCTCAGCACTGGCAGCAACAATCCTTGTCGCCGCAATCCCTCTACCCGCTTTCGCCGACGCCCTGCCCGCCGGCTTTGTCCGGCTCGCCGATGTCGCCCCCTCGATCCGCCAGGACATCCGCTATGCCGGCGTCGAAAACTTCCTGCATCGCAAGGCCGATGGCTATGAAGCGCCGGTCTGCATTCTCACCAGACAAGCGGCGGAAGCCCTTGCCGCCGTCCAGAAGGCGATCGTCGCCAAAAGCCTGACGCTGGTCGTGTTCGACTGCTACCGCCCTGCCCGAGCCGTCGCCGACATGGGCGAATGGACGAGACAAGGCGGGCCACCCGATCCGCAATGGTATCCGAAGGTCAGGCGCGGCGACCTCATCGCCAAGGGCTATGTCGGTGAACTATCGACCCATTCACGTGGCTCGACCGTCGATGTCGCCCTCGCCCGAACGGACCTCAAGTCCAGCCTAAACCCGACCTGCGGCACCGTTGATGCCGACACGCTCGATTTCGGCACTGGCTTCGACTGCTTCGACCCGAAGAGCGAAACCGCCCACCGCGGCCTCGCCGGTGAAGCGGCGGCAAACCGCAAGATGCTTGTCGAGGCCATGCGCACCGGCGGTTTCAAGAACTATGCACGCGAATGGTGGCACTTCACGCTGGCGAACGAACCGTTTGCCAAGGAGCGTTTCGACTTTCCCGTCACCGCCGATTGAGGCGCCGGACTAAATTCCACACGGCCTTGCCTCGGCACTGCTCATTTCTAAATAGGCTGGGGTGGCCGGCATGGATTCGTCCCGGAGACGCAGGAGGAAAATATTTCTCCATACGACGAAAGATCGTCTAATATTTTCTCCAAGGGGGCAAAAAAGGCAACATTGATTGCATCTAATTTCTATCAATTCGGTAGATTTGACGTGGGTTCAACGGAGGCAGAAATGACCAAACCTCATTTCAGGAAACTGCTCGGCGCACTGGTCGCCACATCTGTCCAGTTCGGCACGCTCGGTTTCGCGTTTGCCGATACCACCATCCTCAACGTGTCGTACGATCCGACACGGGAGCTCTACCGGGCCTATGACGAAGCTTTCGTCGCCCATTGGAAGGCCGAGACCGGCGAGACGGTCACCGTCCAGCAGTCGCATGGCGGATCTGGCGCCCAGGCCCGCGCCGTGATCGACGGCCTCGATGCCGATGTGGTAACGCTGGCACTCGAAGGCGACATCAATGCGATCGTCTCGAAGTCGAAGAAGATAAATCCCGACTGGCGCAAGAAATTTGAAAACAATTCAGCACCTTACACCTCGACCATCATCTTCCTTGTCCGCAAGGGCAATCCCAAGGGCATCCACGACTGGAGCGACCTCGTCAAGGACGGCGTCCAGGTGATCACGCCCAATCCCAAGACCTCCGGCGGTGCACGCTGGAACTACCTCGCCGCCTGGGCTTACGCCAACGCCAATGATGGCGGCGACGAGGCCAAGAACAAGGAATTCGTCGGCAAGCTCTACGCCAATGCCCCGGTGCTCGACACCGGCGCTCGCGGCTCGACCGTGACCTTCGCGCAAAAGGGCATCGGCGATGTGCTGATCGGCTGGGAAAACGATGCCTATCTGGCACTCGACGAATTCGGCGCCGACAATTTCGACATCGTCTACCCGCCGACATCGATCCTGGCCGAGCCGCCGGTGGCGATTGTCGACGCCAATGTCGACGCCAAGGGCACGCGCAAGGTCGCCGAAGCTTATCTGGGCTGGCTCTATTCCAAGGAAGCGCAGACGATCATCGCCAAGAACCACTATCGTCCGGCCAAGCCCGAACTTGTGGCTCCGGCGGATCTGCCCAAGACACCTGAAATCAAGCTGATCTCCATCGACGATCCGCTTTTTGGCGGTTGGAAGAAGGCACAGCCTTATCATTTCGGCGATGGTGGTATATTCGACCAGATCTACAAGCCGGCCCAGTGAGCTAAATCTAGATCAGGACGATATGACCATAGCACCCGCGCAGGCGGGGTGGCGGTTCAGACAGCCGAGTGTCATTCCGGGTTTCGGATTGACGCTCGGCTTCTCGCTTGCCTACCTCACCCTCATCATCCTCATCCCGCTGTCCGGGCTGATCTGGCGCTCGGCCGCCCTTGGCTGGCCCGAGTTCTGGGCGATCGCCACCGACCGTCGCACCATCAACGCGCTTGAAATCAGCTTCGGCACCGCCTTCATCGCGGCTGGCGTCAACGTCGTCTTCGGCACGCTCGTCGCCTGGGTGCTGGTGCGCTACCGCTTTCCCGGCCGCCGCATCGTCGATGCCATGGTCGACCTGCCCTTCGCGCTGCCGACGGCGGTGGCCGGCATCGCGCTGACCACGCTCTATGCGCCGAACGGCTGGATCGGCAAATTGCTGATGCCGCTTGGCATCAAGGTCGCCTATACGCCGCTCGGTATCGTCATCGCGCTGATCTTCATCGGCCTGCCCTTTGTCGTGCGCACCGTGCAGCCGATCATGGAGGAGATCGACAAGGAGGTAGAGGAAGCCGCCGCCACGCTTGGCGCCAGCCGCTTCCAGATCATCACCCGCATCCTGTTTCCGGGCTTGGCGCCGGCCATCATCACCGGCTTTTCGCTGGCCTTCGCGCGCGGCGTCGGCGAATACGGCTCGGTCATCTTCATCGCCGGCAATTTGCCTTACAAGTCCGAGATCGCGCCGCTTCTGATCGTCATCCGGCTGGAGGAATACAATTATCCGGCAGCGACCGCGATCGCGGCGGTCATGCTGTTTTTGTCGTTCTTGATGCTTTTGATCGTCAATCTCGCACAGTCATGGAGTCGCAAGCGCTATGGCTGATCCCGAGATCAAATCCTACGAACCCTATCATGAGAGCCGCTCGGCGGCGGTGACCGAGAGCCGGCCGGCGCAAGCCATCCTGATGGCCATCGTCTTCGCTTTCCTTGGCATCTTTCTGCTCCTGCCGCTGATCGTCCTCTTCCACGAGGCGCTGGCAAAAGGCGTCAGTGCCTATACGCAATCGCTGAGTGACGCCGACACGCGCTCGGCGATCCGGCTGACCCTGCTGGTGGCGGCGATCTCGGTGCCGCTCAACATCGTCTTCGGCATCTCCGCCGCCTGGGCGATCGCCAAGTTCGAGTTCAAGGGCAAGGCCTTCCTGACCACGCTGATCGATCTGCCCTTCTCGGTCTCGCCCGTCATTTCGGGCCTGGTCTATGTGCTTTTGTTCGGCGCCCAGGGTCTGCTCGGCACCTGGCTGAACGCGCATGGCATCGTCATTCTGTTTGCCGTGCCGGGCATCGTGCTGGCCACCGTCTTTGTCACCTTCCCCTTCGTCGCCCGCGAGCTGATCCCGCTGATGCAGGAACAGGGCAATGGCGACGAGGAAGCAGCCCTTTCGCTCGGCGCGAATGGCTGGCAGACCTTCTGGTACGTGACCTTGCCCAACGTCAAATGGGGGCTGCTCTACGGCGTGCTCCTGTGCAATGCGCGTGCCATGGGTGAGTTCGGCGCGGTCTCCGTGGTGTCGGGCCATATACGCGGCCTGACCAACACCATGCCGTTGCATGTCGAAATCCTCTATAACGAGTACAACGCCGTCGGCGCTTTTGCCGTCGCTTCATTGCTTGCGGGCCTGGCGCTCGTCACGCTGGTCTTGAAAACACTGCTCGAGATGCGCTACGGCGCCGAGATCGCCGCGACGCGCGGACACTGATAGAGGGGTTTGCATGGAAGTTCGCGTTGCCAACGTGCGCAAGGAATTTGACCGGTTTCCGGCCCTTCACGACGTGTCGCTCGACATCAAGTCGGGCGAGCTGATCGCGTTGCTGGGCCCGTCCGGATCCGGCAAGACGACGCTGCTCAGGCTGATCGCGGGACTGGAGCTGCCGACGCGGGGAAATATCTTCTTCGGCGACGAGGACGCCTCGCAAAAGTCGATCCAGGACCGCAATGTCGGCTTCGTCTTCCAGCACTATGCGCTGTTCCGGCACATGACGGTGGCCGACAATATCGGCTTCGGCCTGAAGGTCCGGCACGGGCCGTCGCGCCCTCCGGCGCAGGAGATCCGCCGCCGCGCCTCCGAGCTGCTCGATCTCGTCCAGCTTTCGGGGCTGGAGAAGCGCTATCCGGCACAGCTCTCCGGCGGCCAGCGGCAGCGCGTGGCGCTGGCGCGCGCCATGGCGATCGAGCCCAAGGTGCTGCTGCTCGACGAGCCGTTCGGCGCGCTCGACGCGCAGGTGCGCCGGGAGTTGCGCCGCTGGCTGCGCGAAATCCATGACGCCACCGGCCACACAACCGTCTTCGTCACCCACGACCAGGAAGAGGCGCTGGAACTTGCCGACCGCGTTGTGGTGATGAGCCAAGGCCGCATCGAGCAGGTCGGCACCGCCGACGACATCTACGACACGCCGAACTCGCCCTTCGTCTACGGCTTCATCGGTGAATCGAGTTCGCTTCCCGTCAAGGTCGAGAATGGCGAGATCTGGCTTGCCGACCGTCCGATCGGGCTTGCCGCGCCCAACGAGCCCTCGGGCGATGCGATGCTTTACTTCCGCCCGCACGATGTCGAATTGCTGGACGGCTGCAGCGGCTGCATCGCCGGCACGGTCGCCGCCAGCCGGCGTGTCGCCGGCACGCGCCGGGTGGAACTCGAGATTGGCGGCGAGCGCCAGCGGGTCGAAATCGAATTGCCGGTCGATCACCCGGCGGCACAGAAAAGCCGGGTGGCGTTCCGTCCCGGACGCTGGAAGCTGTTTCCGGCGGCTTGATACTCTGTCGAGCGCTATTCCAGCCAGTTCTCGACCTTCAAGTCTTTGATCCGGTTGAACTCTCCCGTATTGGCGGTCACCAGCGTAGTGCCCAGCGCGCAAGCGTGGGCAGCAATAAAAAGGTCATTGTGGCCAATGGTCTGGCCAGCGCTTTCCATCTCGGCGCGAAGGGCGCCATATTCGGCATCTACCGGTACATCGAGCGGCAGGACTGGGATCTCGGCCAGCAGTTCCTCGATTTTCCTCAGCAGCTTGGCCGACCCTTTCCTGGCGCAGCCATATCGCAATTCCGCGGCGACTACGATGCTGGTGCACACGGCGGCATCTCCCGCGCGCGCCATTGCACTTGCGGCCTTGCCAGCGGGGTTTCGGATCATGTCGCTGATGATGTTCGTGTCCAGCATGAACCGCATCAGAAAATTTCCTCGGATTTGATCGGCGCGTCGTCGATCTCGGGGAAGTCGTCCTCAGGACCGAGCGGCGGCTCTTTCGCCCATTGAGCGAGCAGCGCGGTGAGGCCGGGTTTGCGAACCGGCTCGATGACAAGGCGGTCGCCTTCGCGACTGATTAGGACCTTATCACCTGGAAGTTCGAACTCGACGGGAATGCGCACCGCCTGGCTGCGATTGTTGCGAAACAGCTTCGCCTCCTTCGGCGGTGTTGGCGAATGCCGATCCTGGGGCATGGTCGCGGCTCCATTGTATATGCCATTTGTATATGCCATACGACGCTGCGGTACAAGGCGCAGAAAAACTACGACGACGACAGCCATCCATTGGAACAGAATTCCAATAACTGCCCATTTCAGCGATATCTTTTCTCGCGGCAAGGCCATGAAGCTACGGTGCGTGCCTCGTCGCGCATGATGCGCCACGGCTATGGTCCCAGCATAACGCCCAGCATAACGCATTGCATCGGAGCCTGTTTCATGAAGCGATTTTTCCTTGGCGTCGCCACCGTCGCCGGCCTGTTCCTCGCATCCTCCCAGGCCTGGTCGGCCGACAAACTGCTCAACGCGTCCTATGATGTCGGCCGCGAATTGTTCGTGCAGGTCAACAAAGCCTTCATCGCGCAACATCCGGGCGTCACCGTCGACCAGTCGCATGCCGGCACTTCGGCACAGGCGCGCGCCATCGCCGAGGGCCTTGGCGCCGATGTCGTTACCTTCAACCAGGTCACCGACATCGACTTCCTGGTCAAGAAGGGCCTTGTCTCGGCCGACTGGCAGAAGGATTTCCCCGACAACGCCTCGCCCTTCTATTCGCTGCCGTCCTTCCTGGTACGCGCCGGCAACCCCAAGCACATCAAGGACTGGAACGATCTCGTGCGCGACGACGTGCAGGTGATCTTCCCCAACCCGAAAACCTCCGGCAATGCGCGCTATACCTATCTGGCGGCTACCGCCTATGCCAAGGAAGTTTTCAAGGGCGACGACGCCAAGGTGAAGGAGTTCATTACCAAGCTGTTCAACAACGTGCCGATCTTCGACACCGGCGGCCGCGCTGCGACCACCACCTTCGTGCAGCGCGAGATCGGCGACGTGCTGATCACCTTCGAGTCCGAGACGCGTGGCATCCGCAAGGAGTATGGCGACGACAAATTCGAGCAGGTCACACCCTCGGTCAGCCTGCTCGCCGAATTTCCGGTCGCGATCGTCGACAAGGTCGCCGACGAGCATGGCACGCGCGAACTGGCAAAGACCTATCTCGACTTCCTCTACACGCCGGAGGGCCAGGACATCCTTGCCCAGAACGGCACCCGGGTCCGCGATGCAGCAGTGGAGGCCAAATACAAAGCCCAGTTTCCCGATGTCCGCCTTTTGACGGTGGAAGACGTCTTCGGCGGCTGGGACAAGGTGCAGAAGGAGCATTTCGCTGCCGGCGGCCTGCTCGACCAGACTTACGGCAGCCGCTGACGGCAGCAACATCCGGGGTACGCGAGGGAGCCGGCGCTTTGCCGGCTTTTTTCGTTTATGCGCCGGCAACCCGGTTTTCAGCGGAATATCGGCGTCGTCAATGCAAAACGTTACAAAGAATCAACGTGTTTGTGCCTAACGTGCCATTCGGCGGCTTGTTTTCGCGAAATATCATCACGCGGCGAAAACGTCATTATTTGCACACAAACAGTCGCCAGATGCGAGTGGTTGGGGCTTCAATGGGTTAATCTGGGCATGCTGACAAAAAAAGGCAAATACGGCCTCAAGGCCCTCGTGCATCTGTCCGGCCTGCCGGTGGGCCAACTGGCCTTCGTCAACGACATCGCGGTGGCCAACAACATCCCGAAGAAATTCCTCGATGCCATCCTGGGCGAGTTGCGCAATGCAGGCTTCGTCCAGAGCCGCAAGGGCAAGGAAGGCGGCTATCGCCTCGCCCGGCCCGCCTCCGAAATCAAGATCGGCCATGTCGTGCGCGTGCTTGACGGGCCGCTGGCACCGATCCCCTGCGCCAGCCGCACGCAGTATCAGCGCTGTGACGACTGCGATGAGGCGACCTGCCAGGTCCGGCACATGATGCTGGAAGTGCGGCAGGCGATCGCCGAAGTGCTGGACAATCGCAGCCTTGCCGCCATGCGCGACGCCGACAATGATGATTTCCCGGTCGAACTGACGTCGCAGATCTAGAGCAATGCCAAATGCACCGCGTTTGCAGATCGCAGGTGCGAAGGCTCATGACCGGCGTATCCAGTGGACGGCGGCAGCGACGAGTTCGCTGACCGGGCGCGTCGCATCGAGCGTCAATGCCCGCTCGTTCGCTGCCGGCGGCTCGAGGATGGCGAACTGGCTGTCGACAAGGCTCGCCGGCATGAAATGGCCCTTGCGGTTGCCGACACGCTGCATCGCCGTGGCAGGGTCGATCTCCAGATAGAGGAAGACGATCCGTGGGCAGAAGCCGCTCAAGCGCGCGCGGTAGCTGCGCTTCAGCGCCGAGCAGGCGGCAACCACGCCCTGTCCGCTGTCCACGGACTCAGCAATGCGTTCGCCGATCGCGTCGAGCCAGCCTTCGCGCAATTGATCGGTAAGCGGCTCGCCGCTTGCCATGCGCGCGACATTTTCCGGCGGGTGCAGCCTGTCGCCCTCGATGAAGATTACGCCCAATTCGGCCGCCAGTGCCGTGCCGACGGCCGACTTGCCGCAGCCGGCGACGCCCATCACCACGATGACCGGCACTGAGCCAGGAGCGCCCGTCGGCGCCTGTGCTGCCTTTTCGTCCACTGTCAGCGGCTTGCCGGCGCGCGGCCGTAGAGCAGCAGCATGGCGACGATGACGACGCCGTAGATGATCTGCCGCCCCGCTTCCGGCATCTGCATGACCGACAGGATTGATTGCAGCAGCGTGATCAGGATGACGCCGGCGACGGTGCCGAGATAGGAGCCGCGCCCGCCCAGGATCGAGGTGCCGCCAAGCACCACGGCGGCGATCGACGGCAGCAAATAGGCGTCACCCATCGACTGCGCCGCCTTGGAGGCATAGCCGGCCAAAAGTACGCCACCGAAGGCCGAAAGACCGCCGGAGACGGCGAAGGCGATCATCACGACGCGCCGTGTGTCGATGCCGGAGAGATAGGCCGCGCGCTCGCGGTTGCCGATGCCGTAAACGGTGCGGCCGAAGCTGGTGCGGGTCAGCACGAAGACCATCGCAGCCCCAATCAGCGCCCAGATGATGACCGCGTTGGGCACGCCCGGAATGGTGAAACCTGTCGCCAGGTAGCGCATCGCGCCCGTCGCCGAATCCTGTGGCGAGAAGCCGCCGGTGTAGACGACCATCAGCCCCTGCGCGACGGCATTGGTGGCCAGCGTGATGATCATCGAGGGGATGCGCAGATAGGCGACGCCGATGCCGTTGACGACGCCGATCAGCATGCCGCAGACGATGCCGAACGGAATGGCCAGCGCCACGCCGACCGGACCATAGGCCGCCGCCGCGCAGGCCATCATCGCGCCCGCCGCCACCGCCCACGGCACCGACAGGTCGATCTGGCCAAGCAGGATGACGAGCATCATGCCGGTGGCGATGACGCCGAGGAACGAAGCCACTTTGAGCTGCTGCAAGAGATATTCAGGCGACAGGAAGCTTCTGGAATAGAGGCTGCCGAGGAACAGCAACAGCACGATGCAGGCAAAGGCCGTCAGCACCGCCGGATCGGCGCGGCGGATGAATCTGGGCATGCGGCCGGCAATGCCGCCAAGCGTCGTTTCGCTCACAGGAACCACTCCAGCCGGTTGCGGACCCGAAACAGGGCGAAGGCGCCGAGGCTGACGGCGACCAGCAGGATAACGCCCTGGAACAGCGGCTGCCAGAGCGGATCGAAATCGAAGACGAACAAAAGGTCGCCAATGGTGCGGAAGGCCAGCGCGCCGAAGATCGCGCCGATGGCGCTGCCCTTGCCGCCGAACAGCGAGACGCCGCCGAGCACCACGGCGGCGATCGAAAACAGCGTGTAGGCGTTGCCGCTGGCATAGGCCGCCTCGCCCGTATAGGTGAAGAAGGTCAGGAACAGGCCGCCGATCGCGGCCAGCAGCCCGGCCAGCGTGTAGGCAGCGAATTTGCCGCGCCGGATCGGCACGCCGGACATGTAGGCCGCCGTCTCCGATGACCCCGCCGCGTAAGCGGCACGGCCGAGCACCGAGCGGCTGAACGGCACCCAGATCACCAGCACGATTGCCAACAGCGCGACGAGGCTCGCCGGGACCACGCCGAACACGCGGCCCGTCAGCGCATCAGCCAGATCCTCATTGACCGAACCGCCCGGAAATGGCCGCAGCAAGAGGCCGATGCCGTAATAGACGGCCCCTGTGGCAATCGTGGCAACGATCGGCTGCAGCCGCCCATAGATGACGATGGCGCCGTTGATGGCGCCGCATAAAAGGCCCACCGCCAGCACGGCGATGACGCCCAGCGTCGTCTGCATCGGCGTACCCACCACCAGCCAGGAGGCGAGGCAGTTGGTGAGCAGGAAGATCATGCCGACGGACAGGTCGATGCCGGCGGTGATCACCACCAGCGTCTGGGCCATCGCCACAAAGGCGAGCAGCACGCCTTTGTTCGAGGCTGTCTGCACGACGTTGGCGGTGAAGCCGGCCGGATGGTTCGAGGTGTAGATGACGAACATGACGATGAGAATGCCGAACGCCAGCAGCGTTCCGCGCTGTTCGGCCAGCCAGTAGCGCCAATCTTTCACGCGTCCGCTCCCAGGCCCACCGGGCTCTCCTCGCCATGGATGTTGAGCGCGCTTGATATCAGCGCCCGCTCGGTGATCTCGGCGCCGACCAGCTCGCGCTTGACCGCCCCGTCATAGAGCACCAGCACGCGGTCGCAGCAGCCGATCAGTTCGTCATAGTCTGTCGAATAGAACAGGATCGCCGCCCCCGCGTCGGCCAGCTTGCGCATCAGCTGATACAGTTCCTGCTTGGTGCCGACGTCGATGCCGCGCGTCGGATCGTTGAGCAGTATGATGCGCGGCTGGCGCATCAGCCATTTGGCGATGACCACCTTCTGCTGGTTGCCGCCCGAAAGCGCGCCGACCGGAATGTCGAGGCCCGCCGTCTTGATCGCCAAAAGGCCGACCATGTCGTCGATCAGCCGCTGTTCGGCGGCGCGGTCGATGATGCCGGTTTTCGACAGCCGGTCGAGCGCGGCGAAGGACAGGTTCTCGCGCACCGTCATCGGCAGCATCAGGCCTTCGGTCTTGCGGTCCTCGGGAATGAGCGCCATGCCGATGCCGTCGTCGCGCGCGACGGATGGACTGGTGATCGACACGGGCTTGCCGTCGATCAGGATCTGGCCGGACAGGCCGCGCAGCACGCCGAAGAAGGCGAGCAGCAATTCGCGCTGGCCCTGGCCGTCGAGGCCACCGAGCCCGACCACCTCGCCCGCCCTGACGGTCAGCGAGATGTCGTGCAGCCGGTCGGCCCAGGAGAGCTTACGGGCTTCGAGCCTGGGGGCGGCGGTGGCTGGTACGGCCGCCGGCTTGGGCGGAAAGATGTGGCTGTATTCGCGGCCGATCATCAACTCGACCACTTCATTGTCGCTCTTCGAGCCGGCCTTGTAGCTGGCGACGTTGCGGCCGTTGCGGAACACCGTGCATTGGTCAGCCAGTTCGGCGATCTCGTTCATGCGGTGCGAGATATAGAGAAGTGCCAGCCCTTCCGAGCGCAGCCGCTTCAGCACCGCGAAGATGTTCGAGACATCGGCTGCCGTCAGCGCCGACGTCGCCTCGTCGAGGATCAGGATGCGTGGCTTGCGGGCTAATGCCTTGGCGATCTCGACCATCTGCCGGCGCGACAAAGGCAGGTCCTTGACCAGGGCCAAAGGGTGGATGTCAGCCGCGCCCGCGCGCGCCAGCGCCTCCTCGGCGATGCGGCGTTGCGCCTTGCGGTCGATCATGCCGAAGCGTTTGGGTGGATCGGAAATGACGATGTTGTCGGCGACGCTGAGTTCGGGAACCAGCGACAGCTCCTGGAAGATGCAGACGATGCCCGCCTTGTTGGCGGCAGCCGGAGAGGCGAAAGTTACCTCGCGGCCATCCAACGTCATCCGGCCTTCGTCGGCCGCGACGACGCCCGCCATGACCTTGATCAGCGTCGATTTGCCGGCGCCATTTTCGCCAAGGATGGCGTGGATGCTGCCTGGCGTGACCAAAAGCTCGGCCTTCTCCAGCGCCCGCACGCCACCATAGCGCTTGGATATGCCTTCCATCCGGAAGAGCGGAACCGCACCGTCCATCGGCCCTCCCAACGCAGTTTAACGATCAGACCTATCGAGTGGTCGGCGCCGCGGGGTCCCACGGCGCCGTTATGCAGCCTATTGGTCAGCCTTGGTCTGACCCATGATTTCCTGCGCCGTGAAATTGATGCCGCAGGTCGGGAAGGAATTGCCGACGAAGAAATTGTCGGACTGGTCTGGGAAGAAATCCTCGCCTGCCTTGAAGTTCGGATCCTCGACGATCGCCAGCGGCAGCTTGACCGATTGCGGGACGACATTGCCTTCAAGTGCCGAGATCGCCGTCTTGATGGCGACCGCAACCTGCGCTGGGCCGGTACCGGCTGACGAACATTTCAACCCGTCGCCTGCATGGGCAGCGCAGAATTTGCGAAAGCCGTTCTCGGTCTCGCCGCCGAACGGCACGAAGGGATGCTTGGCATCGATCATCGCCTGCACGATGCCGGTGTCGCCACCTTGTCCGGTCACGCCATCGAAGGGACCGTTGGTGGCAATCGCGTCGGCCGAGGCCTTTTGGGCAACGCCGTCATCCCACTTGCCGACAACCTCGGTGACGGCCCATTTCTTGCCGGAAGCGTCGAGAGCCTCATGGATGCCATTGTGCCGGTCGGTGTCGACCGACGTTCCAGCAACGCCACGCACCTCGAGCACCTTGCCGCCATTCGGCACATGCGAGACCAACCATTTGCCCCATAGTTCGCCAAGGCCTTTCTGGTCGACGTTGACGTTGATGGCGTCCTTGGTGTCCAGAATGTTGTCAAAGGCAACCAGCACGACACCGGCCTCCTTGGCACGCTTGATCACCGGCCCGAAGGCTGTCGGGTTCTGCGCGTTGACGACGATCGCGTCATAACCGGAATCGATGAAGTTGTTGATCGCCGAAATCTGCGCCGGAACATCTTCACCGGTCGAGACGACCTTGAATTCCTTCAGCTTCGCGGCGACGTCCTTTTGTGCCGCATAGGCCTTTGCGGTCTGCACCATCTGGATACGCCAGGTGTTGGCGATATAGCCGTTGGCGAGCGCGATGCGGTAGGGGCCGTCCTTCTTGGGAAACTTGAAGAACTGCGTATCCGCAGCCCAGGGTGCGAAGCAATCCGGCTCCGCCGCCGGACCCTTGACGACTTCAGGGCCCGCGGCAATTGCCGACGAGCTCAACATGACGAATGCAGTGGCGGCAACGATGCCACCAACAAGTGACTTGATCATCGATATTCCTCCCAGTTGCAGTTCTGATTGTGGTTTCGCTGTGCGAAGTTTTTTGACGCGATGGGCCTGGCACCTCCTTGCCTTGGCATACGCGGTTTAGTTGCCCGTGACGGCCGACCTGGTTCCTCCCCTTGTCACCGCCAGGCGGGCGAAAATTATCATATTATCCATAATAAACAAGTTTTAGTTGTCGCTTATATATAATAAACAGGCGCGACCTGTTGCTCGTACACCCGTTCAGCAAATATGGTAGCGCTACCAAATTGGCGTGTAAACCGGCATTCGCACAGTCGCCTCTGTGCGTTTCAACGCGCGGTGCTCTCGCGGCGCTTGAGCTCGAAACCGAGATCGACGATCCGTTGCTCCGGCCTGTTGCCGGCGATCGCCGCCAGCGCCATGGCGACCGCACTCCGGCCGATCTCATAGCGATGGGTGCGGATGCTGGTGATCGACGGAAACGCCACCTGCATCATGTCGAGGTCGTTGAAACCGACGATGCCGATCGTCTTCGGCACCGCGATCGAGGCGCGATGACACTCGAACAACACGCCGAGCGCGATGTCGTCATTGTTGCAGAAGACACCGTCGAGTGTCGGCACCTTGGCCAGCGCGTCGCGGAACATCTCGCGGCCGAGCGATACGCTGGACGGAACCGGCGTGGTGGTGACAAGGCGCGGGTCGAACAGGCCGGCGGCCTCCATCGCCGCGCGATAGCCGGCAAGGCGCCGCTGCGAGCGCGGGTCCATGCGCGCGCCGATGAAGCCGATGCGGCGATAGCCCGCCTCGATCAGATGTTCGGTCGCCGTCCTGCCGCCGTCGAGATGTGAGAAGCCGACCATCATGTCGACCGGATCAGGTCCAGTCTCCATGACCTGCACCACCGGGCAGCCGGCGCTCTCCAGCAGCTTTCGCGAGGCCGGCGTCTGGTCGATGCCGGCGACGATCAGCGCTGCCGGCCGCTGCGAACCGAACAGCTGCAGCAGCCGCTCTTCCTCGAGGCCGGAATAGTGGGTGTTGCCGAGCTGAATGCGGAACGGGCTGGCCGACAGGCTGTCATAGATGCCGCGCACCACCTCGGCAAAGACGTTGTTGGTGAGCGACGGCACCAGCACGCCGAACACTTCGGCGCGCGCCGAGGCCAGCGCCCGCGCATTCGGGTCCGGGACGTAACCGAGTTCGTCGACAGCGGCCTGGATCTGGCGGCGCAATTCTTCCGAGACGCGCTCCGGCTCGCGCAAGGCGCGCGACACGGTGATGGCGCCGACGCCGGCCTTGCGTGCCACATCTGATATGGTCGGGCGGCCGCCGCCACGGCGCGAGCGCGGCTTGATCACGGACGCGCTCGCTCGGGAATGCACCCGGTAGGGCGCGATACGATCGTTTTTACTGTCGCCATCCTACCGGCCCCGCGTTGCCGCACCAATCGCCTTCTGGCGTCGCGCAGCCTGTTGTCCTTGTCAAGCAACGGCAACAATCCTGCCAACCTTCAGGCCATCACGGCGGTGCTGCGCCGTGCCTTCCAGAACAACAGTCCGATCGCCAGTATGTTCAGCAAATTCCAGGCGATGCCGTTGAGAAACGCAGCCGCATAGGAACCAGTGAGATCGTAGATCCAGCCCGACATCCAGCCGCCGATCGCCATGCCGAAGATCGTCGCCATCATGACGATACCGATGCGCTGGCCGGCCTCTTTGGCGGGCATGTAGTCACGCACGATGATGGCGTAGCAAGGTACGATGCCCCCTTGCGACAGGCCGAACACCAGCGACACCACATAGAGCGAGGCAAGTCCGTCGAACGGGATGTAGAACAGCAGCGACAGGCACTGCAGCATCGAGCCGATCATCAGTGTCCACACAGCGCCGATACGGTCGGCGAGAAAGCCCGACGCCAACCGGCTGACGACGCCGCCGGCCATCATGATCGACAGCATGTCGGCGCCATGCGCCACGCCGTAGCCGAGATCCATGCAATAGGCGACGATATGCACCTGCGGCATCGACATCGCCACGCAGCAGCCGAGCCCGGCGACGACCAGCAGCACCTGCAACGCCGCCGGCGACAGCGAGATCGGCTGCACCGGCCGGCTTCCCGGCGAGCCGGCAGCGGCTGCCGCCGGGGCACCGCGCCGCAGCATCAGCACCAGCGGCACCATGGTGACCAGGCAGAAGATGCCGATTGCCGCATAGGTGAAGCGCCAGCCTTCCGCCTTCATCAGCGTCGGCATGATGGTTGGCCAGATCGCTCCGGCAAGGTAGTTGCCGGCGGCCGCCGCGGTCACTGCGACACCGCGCCGGCGGTTGAACCAGTGCGAGATGTCGGCGATCAGCGGCCCGAAGATCACGGACGTGCCGACGCCGATCAGAACCCCTTGAGCAAGGGTGAATTGCAGGATCGAGGTCGACAGCGCCGCGAGCAGGAGGCCGGCGGAGAGCGCAATCGAAGAGAGCAGCGCCGGGATCCAGTAGCCCATACGGTCGATGGCGCGGCCGATCAGCACGTTGCCGGCGGCAAAACCGACCATGGTCGCGGTGTAGGGCATTGAAGCCGCGGCGCGGTCGACGCCGAATTCGGCCTGAACGGCGGGCAGCACGACGACAACCGCCCACATGCCGACGGCGCCGATCGTCGCCAGCAGCATCGAGACGGCAAGCCGCATCCAGGCATAGGAGCTGTCGATGCCGGGACTTGGCCGGCTCAAGTCGGTTCGGGTCAAGGCGTTTCCTGTCGGCGGTCTCAACAATCGGCTGCCGTTCGCGCCACTATCGGCGCATTCTCAGGCTGCAGCAGCGCCACAGCGGGCAAATCCGTGGCTCCAGGCCCTAAAGCAATTCCAGGAAAAGTGTGAAGCGGTTTTCCATCCGGAATTGCGTCAAGACAAAGAGGTAGAGCGGTTCAACGTTTCCGTTAAACGATGAGCCGCTCTAGGGGCGAATGCAGGAACCGATGCCAATATGCGGAGTTTCCCAACAAGCAAACCGGCAAAGGAGTCCAGCCATGACCGCCACCAAGAATAAATGGTCGGCCGAGGTGACCGAGCACAGCGACGCGCTGGATCTCGAGGATCACGTCTTCGAATCCGACGACGCCAAGAAGATCGCCGCCTCGCTCAAGCGATCTGCCGAACACAGCCACCGGCGCAAGGCCGAGCCGTTCCAGTCAGCCATGTCGATGCTGAACTTCTACATCAATCGCGCCGGCAAGAACCTGCCTGCCGCGCGCAAAAAAGTGCTTGAGGACGCCAAGGGCGAGCTGCGCACCGCCTTCGGGCGTGAGAAGGACGATTAGCTGCGACCCGATAGACCCTACCGGGCGCGGATGACGCCGTCGGTGTTGGCGAGCAGTTTGCGCACGGCGTTGCGCGCCGCGTCCGGCCGTTGCAGGCGGATGTTCTTCTCGATCGCCTCGTGCAGCTTCTGAGCGTGGTTGAGATCGTCGATTTCCCGCGTCGTATAGGCAAAGAGATGATCGAAGGCGGATTCAATCAGCACGCCGAGCGGCACCAGAAGGTCGTTGCCCGAAGCGCGCAGGATGGCGAGGTGAAACCGCGTGTCGGCGCGGGTGCGCTCCTGCAGGCTGGTCGCCGCGCCCATCTCCCGGCACGCCTGGCTGATCTCCGCCATCTGTTCTTCGGTGCGCCGCATGGCGGCAAAGGCGGTCGCTTCCGGCTCAATAATGTGGCGGAACTCCTGCACGGTCTTCAAAAACACTTCGCGATCCGGCGACGTCGCGTACCAGGCCAGCACGTCGCGGTCGAGCAGGTTCCAGCGTTCCTTCGGCTCGACCCAGCTGCCGATCTTGGGACGCGAGGCCAGCAGGCTCTTGGCCATCAGCATCTTGATCGCCTCGCGCACCGCCGAGCGGCTGACGCTGAAGGTCTCCGACCATTTCGCTTCGTTGGGCAGGATGGTTCCGGGCGGATAGTCGCCGCGCACGATCCTGAGGCCGATCTCGCTGGCCAGAGAGGCATGGACGCTCGACCCTGGAATGCGCGCCGCATCAGGTCGGCGAACGCCGGCGGGACGCTCGGTGGAGGCCGATTTCGCTGACGATTTTTCCTTGTTCGGCTTCGCGTCCCGCATAGGCTCCAGAAAGTCTGGATTGAGGGTGCTGTCAAGCGCGGCAAGCGGCTTGGGCCGCAAAGCCGGCCGCTGTGCACAGATCAGCCCCGATCCGCTGCTTGATTGGCATGTCGAGATTCAGGTCAGGCCGAGCCGAGGATGATGGATTTCGAGAACCGGAGCGGAGCGTACTTGAAGTACGTGTTGGGGTGGACGGCCCCCGACGGCATCATGATGTGCCAGAATGAGGTCGTTACAGATCTCAAGCAAGGGAGACCGT
>NZ_JAMYRC010000065.1:0-28295 GCF_040321205.1 Mesorhizobium sp. M0496
CCTGGTCATCCTCAATGCAAAAGCACGCGATGCGCGCAACGAGTTCGCAATTGCAACTTGACACCCCAGATAGTCGCTCTCCCCCGATCGACGGGGTAGAGGAAGGACGCGAGCCTATTGCCGCCAGCGCTGTTCCAACGAGGCTCCCTTCCTTTCCCTCCGGAGGGGGGAAAGGTGGCGCTGCGAAGCAGCGACGGATTGGGGGAAGCCGGTCGTCAAACGAACAGCCGATGACAAGTGAGTACGACCGAGTTGGTCTGATATCAGCGTCATTGAGACAATCACGGTGTGCTCTCACTCGACGATCGCAATCGCAAAGCCGTCATAGCCCTTGGCGCCGACTGTTTGGATGGCAGTGCCATCCAGACGCTTGTCGCCACCGATGAAGGAGAATGCCGCGCGTGCGCCTTCTACATTGGGATCACGGCCACCCTGATCGAGCACAGCACCCTCGCGTATGACGTTGTCGCAGACGATGACGGTTCCGGGCCGGGACAGCCGCATGGCCCAGGATAGATAGTGCGGGTTGTTCGGCTTGTCGGCGTCGATGAAGATGAAGTCGAACGGTCCTGCATGCTCGTCGCCCAGCGCGGCAAGCGACTGAAGGGCCGGCCCGACCCGGAGTTCCACCCGCTCCGAGACGCCTGCCCGCTCGAAATTCGATCGCGCGACAGCGGCATGGTGCGGATCGAGTTCGAGCGTCACAATCCTGCCGTCGACAGGCAGCGCTCGCGCCATCCAGATCGTCGAATAGCCGCCCAGCGTGCCGATCTCGAGAATCTTCCTGGCTCCCTGCATGCGCGCAAGAAGTGAAAGCAGCTTGCCTTGCGCCGGCGACACGTCGATCGCCGGCAGGCCCTGGTCGTGGTTGGCTGCCAGAACCGCGTCGAGGACGGAGTCCGCCTCAAACAGGGAACCGACGATGTAGTCGTCGACAGCCGTCCAGGTCCTTTTGCTCATCGTTTGCTTCTCCGATCCAATTGGGGGACCTAAACGCGAAAAGGGGCCGCTTGGCCCCTTTTCTTGTCTCTTTCCTTCCGCGCTTACTGCGCGGCGTGTGTCATGTCGGCAAGCATCGGCTCGGCGACTTCCACACCGGAGGCCTTGCGGCGCTCGTCGATGATCAGTTCGTCGCGCGAGGTGGCGATGCGCCGGATCTGGCTCATCGTGCCGCCGGTGCCGGCCGGGATAAGCCGGCCAACAATGACGTTTTCCTTCAGTCCCTGCAGCATGTCGGTCTTGCCGGCAACAGCAGCTTCCGTCAGCACTCGGGTCGTCTCCTGGAAGGAGGCGGCCGAGATGAAGGATGGCGTCTGCAGCGATGCCTTGGTGATGCCGAGCAGCACCGGCAGGCCTTCGGCCGGCTTCTTGCCGTCCTCGACCAGACGCTCGTTGACCTCCTCCAGTTCGATCACGTCGACATGATCGCCCGGAATGTAGGTCGAGTCGCCCTGCACCGTGATCTCGACCTTCTGCAGCATCTGGCGAACGATCACCTCGATGTGCTTGTCGTTGATCGACACGCCCTGCAGACGGTAGACTTCCTGGATTTCGTTGACGAGGTAGGAAGCAAGTGCCTCCACGCCCTTGATCGCCAGGATGTCGTGCGGCGCCGGATTGCCGTCGAGGATGTAGTCGCCCTTCTCGATGACGTCGCCGTCCTGGAGATGGAACGGCTTGCCCTTCGGGATCAGGTATTCGACCGGCTCAAGCGTCGAGTCATGCGGCTCGATGATGATGCGACGCTTGTTCTTGTAGTCGCGGCCGAAGCGGATCGTGCCGTCGATCTCGGCGATGATGGCGTGATCCTTCGGACGACGTGCCTCGAACAGTTCGGCCACACGCGGCAGACCGCCGGTGATGTCCTTGGTCTTGGCGCTTTCCATCGGGATACGCGCCAGCACGTCGCCGGGGCGAACCTGCGATCCCGGCTCGACCGAAAGAATGGCCTCGACCGAGAGCAGGAAGCGGGCGTCGCCACCCTTGGACAGCTTGCCGACTTTGCCCTTGGCGTCCTGGATGGCAATTGCCGGCTTCAGGTCGTTGCCGCGCGGCGTCGAGCGCCAGTCGATGACCTCACGCTTGGTGATGCCGGTCGACTCGTCGGCCGTTTCCTGAACGGAAATGCCGTCGACCAGATCCTCGTACGACACCCTGCCCTCGATTTCGGTGAGGACTGGACGGGTGTAGGGATCCCACTCGGCGATACGCTGGCCGCGCTTCACCTTGTCACCATCGTCCACGAAGATGCGCGAACCATAAGTGAGACGGTGCGAGGCGCGCTCCTTGCCGGCTTCGTCGAGGATCAGCACCGCCATGTTGCGGCCCATGACCATCTGCTGGCCGTCAGAGTTGCGCACCACGTTGCGGTTGCGGATCTCGACCTTGCCCTCATAGGAGGCTTCAAGGAACGAGCTGTCCACCACCTGCGCCGTACCGCCCATGTGGAAGGTACGCATGGTGAGCTGGGTGCCCGGCTCGCCGATCGACTGCGCCGCGATGACGCCGACGGCTTCACCCTGGTTGACCGGGGTGCCGCGGGCCAGATCGCGACCGTAGCAGACCGCGCAGACGCCAACCCTGACTTCGCAAGTCAGTGCCGAGCGAATGCGAACCGACTGGACGCCGGCCTTTTCGATCTGTTCCACGTCACGCTCGTCCATCAGCGTTCCGGCCTTGACCAGGATCTCGCCCGACACCGGATGGGTGATGTCGTCGAGCGACGTACGACCCAGCACGCGCTGGCCGACCGAAGCGACGACCTGACCGGCATCGACGATCGGCTGCATGGTGAGGCCCTTGTCGGTGCCGCAGTCGACGGAGTTGACGATGCAGTCCTGCGCCACGTCGACCAGACGACGGGTGAGGTAACCCGAGTTCGCCGTCTTCAAGGCGGTGTCGGCCAGACCCTTGCGGGCGCCGTGGGTCGAGTTGAAGTACTCGAGCACGGTCAGTCCTTCCTTGAAGTTCGAGATGATCGGCGTCTCGATGATTTCACCCGACGGCTTGGCCATAAGGCCGCGCATGCCGGCGAGCTGACGCATCTGGGTGGGCGAGCCACGTGCACCGGAGTGCGACATCATGTAGATCGAATTCATCGGCTTTTGACGGCCATTGTCCTCGAACTCGACCGCCTTGATGCGGGCCATCATTTCGTCGGCGACCTTTTCCGAGCACTTGGCCCAGGCGTCGACGACCTTGTTGTACTTCTCGCCCTGCGTGATCAGGCCGTCATTGTACTGCTGCTCGTATTCCTTGGCCAAAGCCTCGGTGTCGGAGACCAGCTTGATCTTGGCATCCGGGATCAGCATGTCGTCCTTGCCGAACGAAATGCCGGCACGGCAGGCATGGCTGAAGCCGAGCGCCATGATGCGATCGCAGAAAATGACCGTCTCCTTCTGACCGCAGTGGCGGTAGACGGTGTCGATCATCTTGGAGATGTTCTTCTTGGTCATCTCCTGGTTGGCGGTCTCATAAGGCACGTTGACGTTCTTCGGCAGAAGCTCGCCGATGATCATGCGGCCAGGGGTGGTGTCATGGATCTTCGACACGACCTTGCCTTCGGCATCGACCGTGCGGAAACGACCCTTGATCTTGGAGTGCAGCGTCACCGCCTTGGTCTCGAGCGCGTGCTGGAGTTCGCCCATGTCGGCAAACACCATGCCCTCGCCCGGCTCGTTCTGGTTGACGATCGAGAGATAGTAGAGACCGAGAACCATGTCCTGCGACGGCACGATGATCGGCGCGCCGGAAGCCGGGTGCAGGATGTTGTTGGTCGACATCATCAGCACGCGGGCTTCAAGCTGCGCTTCCAGCGACAGCGGCACGTGAACGGCCATCTGGTCGCCGTCGAAGTCGGCGTTGAAGGCCGTGCAGACCAGCGGGTGCAGCTGGATCGCCTTGCCTTCGATCAGGATCGGCTCGAACGCCTGGATGCCGAGACGGTGCAGCGTCGGCGCACGGTTCAAGAGCACCGGATGCTCGCGGATGACCTCGTCGAGGATATCCCAGACTTCCGGACGCTCCTTCTCGACCAGCTTCTTCGCCTGCTTGACGGTCGAGGAGTAACCCTTGGCGTCGAGACGGGCGTAGATGAAGGGCTTGAACAGTTCGAGCGCCATCTTCTTGGGCAGGCCGCACTGGTGCAGCTTGAGCTCCGGACCGGTCACGATGACCGAGCGGCCGGAATAGTCGACGCGCTTGCCGAGCAGGTTCTGACGGAACCGGCCCTGCTTGCCCTTGAGCATGTCGGACAGCGACTTCAGCGGGCGCTTGTTGGCGCCGGTGATGACGCGGCCGCGACGGCCATTGTCGAACAGCGCATCGACGGCTTCCTGCAGCATGCGCTTTTCATTGCGCACGATGATGCCGGGGGCGCGCAGCTCGATCAGCCGCTTCAGACGGTTGTTGCGGTTGATGACGCGGCGATAGAGGTCGTTCAGATCCGACGTGGCGAAGCGGCCGCCGTCCAGCGGGACAAGCGGGCGCAGGTCCGGCGGGATCACCGGAACCACCTTCATGATCATCCATTCCGGACGGTTGCCGGATTCCATGAAGTTCTCGACGACCTTGAGCCGCTTCAGATACTTCTTCTGCTTCAGCTCGGAGGTGGTCGAAGCCAGTTCCGAACGCAGGTCGCCGGCGATCTTCTCCAGGTCCATGCCGGCCAGGAGGTCATGAATGGCCTCGGCGCCGATCATGGCGGTGAACGAATCCTCGCCATACTCGTCGACGGCGATCATGTACTCTTCCTCGCTGAGCAGCTGGTGCTCCTTCAGCGCGGTGAGGCCAGGTTCGGTGACGATGTAGTTCTCGAAGTAGAGGACGCGCTCGATGTCCTTCAGGGTCATGTCGAGCAGCGTGCCGATACGCGACGGCAGCGACTTCAGGAACCAGATATGGGCGACGGGCGCGGCGAGCTCGATATGGCCCATGCGCTCGCGGCGAACGCGCGACAGCGTGACTTCGACGCCGCACTTCTCGCAGATGACGCCCTTGTACTTCATGCGCTTGTACTTGCCGCACAGGCACTCATAGTCCTTGATCGGGCCAAAAATGCGCGCGCAGAACAGACCGTCACGCTCCGGCTTGAAGGTGCGGTAGTTGATGGTCTCCGGCTTCTTGATCTCGCCGAAAGACCAGGACAGAATCTTCTCAGGGCTGGCAAGCGATATCCGGATGGAATCGAACACCTGCGCAGGCGCCTGCGGATTGAAGAGATTCATGACCTCTTGGTTCATGCCGTTCTCCTTTTCGGGGTCCTCGAAAACCCCTTGCATCTAGTCGCGAGCCAAACGCCCGCCGTCTTGTCGGCCACTGGCCGTGGAATTTGATGCATCCGGTCGCGGGGAGCCCGCGACCGGATGTCTTTCTTACTCGGCCGCGTCGGGCAGCCGGATCGGGTTGTCATCGAGCTTGGTGTTCTCCAGCTCGACATTGAGGCCGAGAGACCGCATTTCCTTGACGAGAACGTTGAAGCTCTCGGGAATGCCGGCCTCGAAGGTGTCGTCGCCACGGACGATCGCCTCGTAGACCTTGGTACGGCCGGCGACGTCGTCCGACTTCACCGTCAGCATTTCCTGCAGCGTGTAGGCGGCGCCGTATGCCTCGAGCGCCCAGACCTCCATCTCGCCGAAGCGCTGGCCACCGAACTGCGCCTTGCCGCCCAGCGGCTGCTGGGTAACGAGCGAGTACGGACCGATCGAACGCGCGTGGATCTTGTCGTCCACGAGGTGGTGAAGCTTGAGCATGTAAATGTAGCCCATCGTCACCTTGCGATCGAACGGCTCGCCGGTACGTCCGTCATAGAGCTGCGACTGACCGCTGGTGTGCAGGCCCGCCTGCTCCAGCATGATGTTGATGTCAGCCTCGTGCGCGCCGTCGAACACCGGGGTCGCGATAGAGACGCCGCGGCGCATCTGCTCGCTGAGGCGAACGATGCTCTCGTCGTCATAGTCGCGGACCGGCTCATTACGGTCGTTGGACGGAATGAAGCTCTCGAGCGTCTTGCGCAGCGGCTTGATGTCGCCGGCAGCCTTATACGTGTCGATCAGCTCGCCGATCTTCCTGCCCATACCGGCGCAAGCCCAGCCCAGATGCGTTTCCAGGATCTGGCCGACATTCATGCGGCTCGGCACACCCAGCGGGTTGAGCACGATATCGGCATGAGTGCCGTCCTCGAGGAAAGGCATGTCCTCGACCGGAACGATCCGCGACACGACACCCTTGTTGCCGTGACGGCCGGCCATCTTGTCGCCGGGCTGCATCTTGCGCTTCACGGCCACGAAGACCTTGACCATCTTCATGACGCCCGGAGGCATTTCGTCGCCGCGCTGGACCTTCTCGACCTTGTCCATGAAGCGCTGTTCGAGCGCCTTCTTGGAGTCGTCGTACTGGCCACGCAGGGCTTCGAGTTCGCTCTGGAGCTTTTCGTTCTCCACGGCAAACTGCCACCACTGCGAACGCGGATACTCGTCGAGCGTATCCTTGGACAGCGTCGAGCCCTTCTTGAAGCCCTTCGGTCCAGCGATCGCTTCCTTGCCGACGAGCACGTCGGAAAGACGCGCGTAGACGTTGCGGTCCAGAATGGCCTGCTCGTCGTCGCGGTCCTTGGCGAGGCGTTCGATCTCCTCGCGCTCGATCGCCATGGCGCGCTCGTCCTTCTCCACACCGTGGCGATTGAACACGCGCACCTCGACGACGGTGCCGAAGGTGCCCGGAGGCATGCGCATCGAGGTGTCGCGCACATCGGATGCCTTTTCGCCGAAGATGGCGCGCAGAAGCTTCTCTTCCGGCGTCATCGGGCTTTCGCCCTTCGGCGTGATCTTGCCGACCAGGATGTCGCCCGGCTGAACTTCGGCACCGATGTAGACGATGCCGGCTTCGTCGAGGTTCTTCAGCGCTTCTTCCGAGACGTTCGGGATATCGCGCGTGATTTCTTCCGGCCCGAGCTTGGTATCGCGCGCCATGACCTCGAACTCCTCGATGTGGATCGAGGTGAAGACGTCGTCGGCGACGATGCGTTCGGACAGGAGGATCGAGTCCTCGTAGTTGTAGCCATTCCACGGCATGAACGCGACCAGCACGTTGCGGCCGAGAGCCAGATCACCGAGTTCGGTCGACGGACCGTCGGCGATGATGTCGCCCTTGTTGACCCGATCGCCCATGCGAACCAGCGGACGCTGGTTGATGCAGGTGTTCTGATTCGAACGCTGGAACTTCATCAGCCGGTAGATATCGACGCCGGACTTGCCCGGATCGAGATCTTCGGTAGCGCGGATAACGATACGCGTCGCGTCCACCTGGTCGACGATGCCGCCGCGGCGGGCGCCGATGGCGGCACCCGAGTCACGGGCGACGATCGGCTCCATGCCGGTGCCGACAAACGGCGCTTCGGCGCGCACCAGCGGCACGGCCTGACGCTGCATGTTCGAGCCCATCAGAGCGCGGTTGGCGTCGTCGTTTTCCAGGAACGGGATCAGGGCCGCGGCCACCGACACCATCTGCTTGGGCGAAACGTCCATCAGATCGACGTTTTCACGCGGCGCCATCATCACTTCGCCGGCGCTGCGGCAAATGACGAATTCGTCGACGAAACCACCGTTCTTGTCGAGCTCGGCGTTGGCCTGCGCGACATGGTGCTTGGCCTCTTCCATCGCCGAGAGATAGACGACGTCATTGGTCAGCTTGCCATCGACGATCTTGCGGTACGGGCTCTCGATGAAGCCGTACTTGTTGACGCGTGCGAAAGTGGCCAGCGAGTTGATCAGACCGATATTCGGGCCTTCCGGCGTCTCGATCGGGCAGATGCGGCCGTAATGCGTCGGGTGCACGTCGCGCACTTCGAAGCCGGCGCGCTCGCGGGTCAGACCGCCCGGTCCAAGTGCCGAAAGGCGGCGCTTGTGGGTGATCTCCGACAGCGGGTTGGTCTGGTCCATGAACTGCGACAGCTGCGAGGAACCGAAGAACTCGCGCACGGCGGCAGCCGCCGGCTTGGCGTTGATCAGGTCCTGCGGCATGACCGTGTCGATCTCGATCGAGGACATACGCTCCTTGATCGCGCGCTCCATGCGCAGCAGGCCGACGCGGTACTGGTTTTCCATCAGTTCGCCGACCGAACGCACGCGGCGGTTGCCGAGATTGTCGATGTCGTCGATTTCGCCCTTGCCATCACGCAGTTCGACCAGCGTCCTGACCACGGCCAGGATGTCGTCCTTGCGCAGCACGCGAACGGTGTCCTCGGCCTTGAGTTCCAGACGCATGTTCATCTTGACGCGGCCGACGGCCGACAGATCGTAGCGCTCTGAGTCGAAGAACAGCGAGTTGAACATGGCTTCCGCGGTCTCGAGCGTCGGCGGCTCGCCGGGGCGCATGACACGATAGATGTCGAACAGCGCGTCCTGGCGGCTCTCGTTCTTGTCGACGTTGAGCGTGTTGCGGATATAGGCGCCGACATTGACATGGTCGATGTCGAGAACCTTGATCTCGTCTTCACCGGTGCCAAGCAGCACCTTCAGCGTCTTCTCGTCGATCTCGTCCCCGGCCTCGAGGAAAATCTCGCCGGTGGCGTAGTTGACGATGTCCTCGGCCAGGTAGTTGCCGAGCAGATCCTCGTCGGTCGCCTTGATCGCCTTGAGACCCTTTTCGCCAAGCGCCCTCGCCTGGCGGGCGGTGATCTTCTTGCCGGCCTCGACAACGACCTCGCCGGTGTCGGCATCGACCAGGTCGCCAACGGCCTTGAGGCCGCGGAAACGCTCGACGTTGAACGGAATGCGCCAATGGTCGCCGGCGCGCTTGTAGGTGATCTTGTTGTAGAAGGTCGACAGGATCTCTTCGCCGTCCATGCCGAGCGCCATCAGCAGCGACGTCACCGGGATCTTGCGGCGACGATCGATGCGGGCGTGCACGACGTCCTTGGAATCGAACTCGATGTCGAGCCACGAACCGCGATAGGGAATGACGCGCGCGGCAAACAGAAGTTTGCCCGACGAGTGCGACTTGCCCTTGTCATGGTCGAAGAAGACGCCCGGCGAGCGGTGCATCTGCGAGACGATGACGCGCTCGGTGCCGTTGACGATGAAGGTGCCGTTCAGGGTCATGAGCGGCATGTCGCCCATGTAGACGTCCTGCTCCTTGATGTCCTTGATGGACTTGGCGCCGGTATCCTCGTCAATATCGAACACGATGAGGCGCAGCGTCACCTTGAGCGGCGCGGCATAGGTGAGGTCGCGCTGACGGCATTCGTCAACGTCGAATTTCGGTCCTTCGAACTCGTACTTCACGAACTCCAGCATCGAGGAGCCGGAAAAATCGGAGATCGGGAAGACCGACTTGAAAACGGCCTGCAGTCCCTCGTCCGGACGCCCACCCTTGGGCTCCGCCACCATCAGGAACTGATCATAGGATGCCTTCTGAACCTCGATCAGGTTCGGCATCTCCGCAACTTCCGGAATCTTTCCGAAGAACTTGCGTACGCGTCTGCGGCCATTGAAAGTCTGGGTCTGGGCCATCGTCGCTCCTTAGCTCTAAACTCGGGACGAGCCTCGCCGCGGCTCGCCTTGCATGCTGGGCCACCTTGGCGGCAACCCTCTGTCTGTTTTCCCGGCGCCTGTCGGCGGCCGGCTAGAACGGGAGAAAACCCGTTTCCTGAAGGCCGGTTTTCGGCCCTCAGGAAAGAGGTTCTCGTACGTCTCGCGTTACGCGTCCTCCCTCCAGGCGAAGGGAGTGGCGGACGGCGCGAGGCCGTCCGCCGCTTTTACGCTTACTTCAGGTCGACCTTGGCGCCGGCTGCTTCCAGCTGGGCCTTGAACTTGTCAGCGTCGGCCTTGGAAACGCCTTCCTTGACCGGCTTCGGAGCCGCTTCGACCAGATCCTTGGCTTCCTTGAGGCCAAGACCGGTGATAGCGCGGACTTCCTTGATGACGTTGATCTTCTGAGCGCCTGCCTCGGTGAGGACGACGTCGAATTCCGTCTTTTCCTCGACCGGAGCAGCTGCGGCCGCACCACCGCCAGCGGCGGCAACAGCCACCGGAGCAGCGGCGGAAACGCCCCACTTTTCTTCCAGAAGCTTCGACAGCTCGGCCGCCTCGAGGACGGTCAGCTTCGAAAGGTCGTCTACGATCTTTGCGAGATCAGCCATTGTTGTATTCCTTCATCAGGTTCGAACGTGTGTTTGTGATAGCGAGGAACGGCCTCATGCCGCCTCGTCCTTCCGGGCGTAAGCGCCGATGACGCGCGCGACCGAAGCCGCTGGCGCATTGACGATCTGGGCGATCCGGGTTGCCGGCGTGGCGATCATGCCAACCAGCCTGGCGCGCAGCTCATCGAGCGACGGAAGTGTGGCGAGTGCCTTCACACCGTCGGCGTTGAGCGAGGTGGTGCCCATTGCGCCGCCGAGAATGACAAGCTTGTCATTTCCCTTGGCGAAATCGGACGCGACCTTCGGCGCCGCAATCGGATCCTCCGAATAAGCAATCAGCGTCTGTCCCTTGAACAGCTCGATGATCGATGCGGAGTCCGTGCCCTGAAGAGCGATTTTGGCGAGACGGTTCTTCGCGACTTTGACGGTGCCACCGGCGGCGCGCATTTTCGACCGAAGGTCGTTCATTTGCGCGACGGTGATACCGGCGTAGTGGGCCACGACCACTGAACCTGCGTTCGAGAACGCACCGTTCAGGCCCGTGACGAGTTCGCGTTTTTCCGCTCTGTCCACTGCCTATCTCCAGTTGACCCCAATCCTGTTAATGGGAACATCCCATTCACGAGGACAGGCGTCGGGTTGCCTTTTGTCGGCCGGGCCATCCAGTAACAGATCTCCCGAACGACGCTCGAGGATCCTGCCCCCTTTCGCCACATCGACAGTCAAGCCGGCGATGCGCAGACAAAAGGCAAACACGGTTCGAACCTTTCATTGGAGCAATCGCTCCGTTGTCCGGTCTTCACCCGTCTCATGCAGGCCCAAATCGAATTAAGGCTTCTGGGCCGCCTGCAATCTCGGACAGGATGTCCGGAAACCTCTCGGTTTCCGGTACCGGGCCGCCGACAAGTCGGAGGTCCGGAATTCACTTGCGGATCAGGCCTTTAGCGACCGATCCAAATGTTCGTATCAGGACGCTGTGAGCGTCGCAACGTCGAGCTTGAGGCCCGGGCCCATCGTCGAGGTGACCGACACCTTCTTGACGTAGTTGCCCTTGGCGCCAGTCGGCTTTGCCTTGGTCACCGCATCGGCGAAGGCGCGGATGTTCTCTTCCAGAGCCTTGACCTCGAACGAGACCTTGCCAACGCCGGCGTGAACGATACCGGCCTTCTCGACGCGGAACTCGACAGCGCCGCCCTTCGATGCCTTGACGGCGGCGGCAACGTCGGTGGTGACGGTGCCAACCTTCGGGTTCGGCATCATGCCACGCGGCCCGAGCACTTTGCCCAGACGGCCGACAAGCGGCATCATGTCCGGCGTGGCGATGCAGCGATCGAAGTCGATCGTGCCCTTCTGGACGATGTCGACCAGATCCTCGGCACCAACGATATCGGCGCCGGCGGCGCGCGCTTCGTCAGCCTTGTCGCCGCGAGCGAACACAGCGACGCGTACCGAGCGGCCGGTGCCGTTCGGCAGGTTGACCACGCCGCGGACCATCTGGTCGGCGTGGCGCGGGTCGACGCCGAGATTCATGGCGACTTCGATGGTCTCGTCGAACTTGACCGAGGAACGGTCCTTGAGCAGCTTCAGTGCATCACCCAGGGCATAAGCCTTGTTGGGATCGATGCCTTCGCGGGTCTTCGATACACGCTTTGCAATCTTTGCCATGATCTTAGCCCACCACTTCCAGACCCATCGAGCGGGCGGAGCCCTCGACCATGCGCATGGCCGCTTCGACGTCGTTTGCGTTCAGATCCTTCATCTTCGCGGTGGCGATCTCACGGACCTTTTCACGCGAAACCGTACCGGCCTTGACCTTGCCCGGCTCCTTGGAACCAGCCGTCAGGTTAGCCGCCTTCTTCAGGAAATAGCTCACCGGCGCCGTCTTCATGACGAAGGTGAAGGACTTGTCCTGATAGTAGGTGATGACGACCGGAACCGGCGATCCCTTTTCCATCTCCTGGGTCTGCGCGTTGAACGCCTTGCAGAATTCCATGATGTTGATGCCACGCTGACCAAGCGCCGGGCCGATCGGGGGAGACGGCGTGGCCGATCCCGCTTTGACCTGGAGCTTGAGCTGGCCTGCAATTTTCTTAGCCATCTCTTTTCCTGCCTTTGTCTATGCCGGCTCCCATGAACGGGAAAGTGCCGGCGGTTGCAGTCTGGTGGTGCGATCCATGCGGCCGGCTAAAGCCGCATTCGTCTCCCACCGTTCTTAAGAGCCGCGCGATCTCCGCGCCGCTCTTCCCTGCCGCGCTTGACGACAGGGATTTCGGATCAGCCCTTTTCGACCTGTCCAAATTCCAGATCGACAGGCACGGCGCGCCCGAAGATCGAAACTTCCACCTTGAGCCGCGCCCGCTCCTCGTCCACTTCCTGGACGAAACCGTTGAACGACGCGAAGGGGCCATCCGAAACGCGGATCGCTTCGCCGATCTCGAACGTGACCGAGGGCTTGGGCCGCTCGACGCCTTCCTGCACCTGGTTCAGGATGCGCTGGGCTTCCGCCTCGGTGATCGGCACCGGCTTGGAGTCACCCAGGAAGCCGGTGACCTTCGGCGTGTTCTTGACCAGCGAAAACACGGCGTCGGTCAGATTGGCCTTCAGGAGCACATAGCCCGGGAAGAACTTGCGCTCGGCATCGACCTTGCGGCCGCGACGAACTTCGACGACCTTCTCGGTCGGCACCACGATCTGCTCGATATCGGCGGACAGGCCCTTCTGCTTGGCCTTGTTCTCGATGTCCTCGGCGACCTTCTTTTCAAAGTTCGAATAGGCGTGGACGATGTACCAGCGCGCGGTCATTTCAAGACTTCTCCGTAATCGCCGGACTTAGCGTCCGATGCCCAGAATCTGTTCGACCGCGAGGCCCATGAGCTGATCGGCGGTGAAGAAAAAGATCATCGCGATCACAGCGAAAGCCAGGACCATGACCGTCGAGATCATCGTTTCGCGCCGCGACGGCCAAGTCACCTTGGCGGTCTCCGCGCGAACCTGCTGGAGAAAGACGAAAGGATTTGTGGTTTTCGAAGCCATATGCCGCTCTGTCTTCAAGACCCGTTGGCCGGGTCTCCTGGATGATCCCGCTGGCCGGGACGTGCCGCCTGAGCCCAATTTCGCGCCGAATCAGCGCAATCAATTCGCCCATGCAAATCAGACGCGTAAAGCCGGCTTCCCAGCTCCACGCGTCGCGTGTCTGTTTCGTCTACATAAAACCGATTCTTGATCCACGCAAGTGGCAAGTGTCCGCTTTATGACCAAACGCCGCCTCGGAACCATCCAGTCGTTCCGTCCCGGCTATGGCGCCCTTATGCCCCAATCGGGCTAATATGGCAAGCGGGTCGCCGATTTTCAAAGGGCAGACCGTGGAAATATCGTTTTGAAACGCCATTTCGAAAAATGGCGAAATATCGCGTTGAGTGCCATTTCGAGAAATGGCACGGGCAGCAGGGCTCGAACCTACGACCTGCGGTTTTGGAGACCGCCGCTCTACCAACTGAGCTATGCCCGTATCGTGCGCATGTCGGCGCAGCAGGCGCTTCCTAAAAGCTTCCGCTCGCTCTGTAAAGAGTGGTTTGCAAGCAAACGCGCCTTAAGCCTTTCCCTCAGCACCAGATGTTCGAGGCTGGGGCCATCCTACTCGCGCCAGGGCACGACCTTAAAGTTTTTCGGCATCGCTCCGGGACCTCCCGTGGCGACCGAAAGCTACTTTGGTTCCGGTGGCTGATACGGCCCGCCCGGCACGCCCCAGCCCCAGGCCGGCATCGGCTCCGTCTCGGGATCGCAGGTCTCGCCGAGATTGGAGTTCATCTTGGCCAGCCGCGATCCCCATTCGACATAGCCCATGAAGGCCGAACGGAATTCCGGATCGTCAGGCAGACCGACCGCGTCGGCGGCATCGGCCAGAAGGTTGATCCAGCGGCGGCGCTGCTCCTCGGTCAGATGCTTGCCCAGATGATGCATGACCATCTCGCGGTGGCCGCCAAATTGTTCGCTGTAGGTTTTCGGTCCGCCGAAAACCTCGCCGATGAAGGCCGCGACATGGGCTGGATGATCCGGCGACATGGTCTTGAACACCGGCCCGACGATCGGGTCCTGCGCCACCTTGTCATAGAAAGTCTGGGTCAGCCGGTTCAAAGCCTCGCTGCCGCCGGCCCATTCGTAGAGTGTCGGGATATCCTGGCTCATTCTCGATCCCTCCGCCAGCCCCGGTGCCGCCAGCAGCGACGATAGCGGAAAAATCGCGAGTGGCTCAACCTGCCTCGATGGCCAGTTTCCGACTTCGCCGCGCTTTACAATTTGGCGGGCGCGTCAGCCTCGGCATTGGCGGAAGACCGGATCCGGCAATTCTGCGGTTTCGGCACCGCGTCGCAGATGGTGGCGCCGGTCAGCGCGTCGACCGATTGCGGGCTCGTCGTCAGCCCGACTTTCAGCATCATGTCGGGTTCCAACTGGCGCTCGACCGAGCGCCGCTCGATCGCCGTGAACAGAGCGGGATCGATCGCCATCTCCTCGAGATAGGCCTCGACCATCTGCTTTTGCCCCATCAGGTACAGGCTAAGCCGCGCACGGGGGCCGACAAGCCGTCTCACGCCGCCGGCAAGCATGAGCGCACAGGCCGAGTCGCACTCCACTCCCGCATCGATGCTCAACCCGGCATAAGCGCCCTCCTTGGCCAGGCAATTCCACTCTCCCGGGTCACAGCCGACGAAATCAGTGCGGCCAACAGCGACGTCGAGCTTCTTTTCGCGGACAAGCCGTCCCGCCGCCAGAGCGCCGAGCAGGTCGCCTCCTTGCGAACTTATAACGACAGGCAGCCGCCGGTCGCCAAGCGTGGCGAGCACCTGGCGCAGCTTCTGCGGGGTCTGAGGCGTGATCGCGCCTTCCGCCGAGATCCATTCCGGGCATTCCGGATTGCAGAGCGGGTTGCTGCCGCGAACCACGACAAAGCGCATGTCCTTATCGCGCTGCATACCCTCGGGCTCGGCCGGCTGCGGAGCAGGCTTGGCCGCGGCCGTCAGACCATCCGGCTTGTTCCCAGGTATTTCCCGGCAATTCGCGGCCAGCCGATCCGGCCTGCACAGGCTTGCGGTGGTCAGCATGTCCACAGCATCCGCGCTGGTGACCAACTTCAGCGTCAGCATGTCGTCGAGGGCGATCTGGTGGATTGCGCTGGCCGGCGTGCTCTTCATCGTTTCGAGCACGCCCGGTTCGATGCCCATCTGGTTGAGATAGGCCGCCAGCTTTTTCTCCACCGACTTGCTCATCTCGTATGTCTTGTAGCTGCCGGCGTTCTTGCGGCTGACGATTTTTGTGTTGAGGACCTTCTTCTTGCCTCCCACGATGCGGTAGGTGGTCCGGTATTGCAATTTCGTGCGGATGTAGGTCGTGGTGATCTGATGGACGCCGAGATAGGCCCATTCGCCTGCGACACGCTGGACGCCGCCGGCAAACATCAACGGACAGGCGGAATTGCACATGGCGCCATAGTCGATGACATCGCCTAGGTAGCGGGCGCCATTCTTGTCACGGCCCTGGCAACCCTTCGCGTCGGGCTGGCAACCGGAGAACACCGTCTTGCCAATGGCGATATCGAGCTTGTTCTTGCGGATCAGCCGGCCAAGCGTCAGTGCCGCCTCGACATTGCCGCCCGGAGAATTGACGACGATCGGCAGCTTTCGCCCGCCAAGCGTCTTCAGCATGCGCTTGAACAGAGCCGGCGTTCCGGCTTCTATCGAGCCTTCGGCGGAGATCCATTCCGGGCAGATCGGCTCGCACCCCGGTGCATTGCTGCGGACAATGCCAAACTGCATCGTCGGACCGAGATCCGGGGCGATATCCGTCGCAAAGGCACGTCCCGTGACAAGCAACGCCAGCAGGCAGATCAGCCGCAGCCACAATGCCCGACGATGGAAAAGGCGCCCTGGAACCATCTGGAAAAAGCCCCTTGATGCAATCCATACTAGACGAGGTCCAAAGGCTTGCAACAGGGTCTGCACGACATCGCGGGGTACCGATCTCCGCGGACAAAAAGAAAAGGGCGGCCCCAAGGACCGCCCTTCCGTTTCGAACCGGACCGGCGCAGGCCGGCGTCGGTTATTCCTTGATGGTGACGACGATGCCGGCACCGACGGTGCGGCCGCCTTCACGGATAGCGAAGCGCAGCTTCTCTTCCATGGCGATCGGCACGATCAGCTCGACATCGACCGTGATGTTGTCGCCCGGCATCACCATCTCGGTGCCTTCCGGCAGCGACACGATGCCGGTCACGTCGGTCGTGCGGAAGTAGAACTGCGGACGGTAGTTGGTGAAGAACGGCGTATGACGGCCGCCTTCGTCCTTGGTCAGGATGTAGGCTTCGGCCACGAACTTCTTGTGCGGCTTCACCGTGCCGGGCTTGGCCAGAACCTGGCCGCGCTCGACACCTTCACGATCAACGCCGCGCAGCAGCGCGCCGATGTTGTCGCCAGCCTGGCCCTGATCGAGCAGCTTGCGGAACATCTCGACGCCCGTGCAGGTCGTCTTGGTCGTCGGACGGATGCCGATGATCTCGAGTTCTTCACCGACCTTGACCACGCCGCGCTCGACGCGGCCGGTCACCACCGTGCCACGGCCCGAGATCGAGAACACGTCCTCGATCGGCATCAGGAACGGCTTGTCGAGCGGACGAACCGGGGTCGGGATGTAGGCATCGACCGCAGCCATCAGCTCGCGGATCGCGTCCTCGCCGATCTTCTTGTCCGAATCTTCCAGAGCAGCCAGCGCCGAACCCTTGACGATCGGAATGTCGTCGCCGGGGAATTCGTTCTTGGTCAGAAGCTCGCGAACCTCGAGCTCGACCAGTTCGAGCAGCTCGGCGTCGTCGACCTGGTCGACCTTGTTCAAAAACACCACGATCGACGGCACGCCGACCTGACGGGCAAGCAGGATGTGCTCGCGGGTCTGCGGCATCGGGCCGTCGGCGGCCGATACGACCAGGATCGCGCCGTCCATCTGCGCGGCACCGGTGATCATGTTCTTCACATAGTCGGCGTGGCCGGGGCAGTCGACGTGAGCGTAGTGGCGGTTGGCCGTCTCGTATTCGACGTGCGCCGTCGAGATCGTGATGCCGCGCGCCTTCTCTTCAGGGGCAGCGTCGATCTGGTCGTAGCGCTTGTATTCGCCAAAATACTTGGTGATCGCCGCCGTCAGCGACGTCTTGCCATGGTCGACGTGGCCAATCGTGCCGATGTTCACGTGAGGCTTGTTACGCTCGAATTTACCTTTTGCCATAGTCTCTTTCCTTGGACGGCCCGGATCTTCAGTTCGGTCGAAGACCTTCAGTTCAGTCGAATGCGGGGCGATTAGCGACAAAGGCCAAAAAACACAAGCGTCTTTTGGCCGGGTGCCGTCTCACTCAGTCCGAACCATCGATCCGATTGCGGGGATGTGGCGCTGATATAGGAAGGCGCACCGCGAAATGAAATGGGTGACAGGCCGATCGATCGATGCCGCGATAGCGTTGTCTCGCCTGCCCAATCCCCTGTCTGATTCATGGCCAGGCCATGGACCATTGCTGAAGGCATCGAGGTCTGATCTCCTGACCGGATGCATTTCATCCCGCCCTCAATCCGTGGCCCGCTGTTCATGATCGTTTCGACGGGATCGTATCTCGTCAACGACACGATGATGAAGCTCGCGACGGCAGGCCTGCCGTCCTATGAAGTGCTGTTTCTGCGCGGCGTGGCGGCAGCGCTCTGGGGCTTCCCGCTGTTGTTCGCGCTGGGCTACGGCAAGCAGGTCCCGCTGATCTTCGACGGCCAAGTGCTGCGCAGGAACCTGCTCGAGCTGGCGGCGATCCTCTGCTATGTCGTGGCGCTCGCCAACATGCAGATCGCCGATTCCACCGCGCTTGGACAGATCACGCCGCTCTTGATGCTGGTCGGCTCCTCGATCCTGTTTGGCGAGCGGATCGGCGGCCGGCGCATGGCGCTGATCGGGCTCGGCTTCATCGGCGCGCTGATGGTGGCGCAGCCGACGATGCAAGGCATTTCGATCTACGCCCTGCTGGCGCTCGGCAATGCAGCGCTTGCGGCCGCGCGCGACCTTGCCGGCAGGCGGGTCTCGGCCGAGGTGCCGGGCATGATCGTGGCGATTTCCGCCGTCGTCGTCGTGCTGATCGGCGCCGGTGCCGCGCATCTGGTTTCCGAGCGCTGGGTGATGCCCGGGATGCACCATTTGCTGCTGATGGCAGGTGCTGGATTTTTCCTGATCTTCGGCCACTTCTTCATCTTCATGGCCTATCGCGTCGGACCGACCAGTGCCGTGGCGCCGTTCTACTATTGCTTCACCGTCTGGGCGGTGATTTCAGGCCTGCTGGTGTTCGGGCAATTCCCCAACGCGCTGGCGATCTGCGGCATCCTGCTGGTTGTCGGCAGCGGACTGACCATCGTCTCGCTGGATCAGCGCCAGCGCCGGCTGGCCGTCGTCGCATAAAGTCTGTTCCATCCCGATAGAATCGGGATGGTAGGACCCCGGCGATTGCCTGTTGCGCTGCTAGAGCGCCCGTCTTCCGCTGAACTGATGGTAGGCCCACAGGACGACCACCGCTCCGATCACGGAGACGATCAGGCTGTAGATGTTGAGGCCGGTGACACCCGAAGCGCCAAAAGCGCTGAAGATCAGGCCGCCGACAATGGCGCCGACGATGCCGAGCACGATATCCATGATCATGCCCTGGCCGGTCTTGTTGACGATCTTGCTGCCCAGGAAGCCGGCGATGACGCCGAGTATGATCCAGCTGATGATTGACATTTTTTCCTCTCCATCCCCCGCCAGCCGAACATTTTCATATGATTGTCAAAACCTCAAGCCAGCTTGAAATTCCGCCCGAATACTTCATTGTTGAAGATGGGACGGGCTTGGTCGCTATGGAGGATCCACTATGGGACTTTTTGACAATGCCGTTCCCGGCGGCAACATCACCAAACCGCTGATGATCGCACTCGGCGCGCTGCTGGTCGGAAAGATGCTGAGCGGCAGAAGCGCCGAACAGCCCGAGCAGCCTCAAGCTCCCGCGCCGGCCGACCCCGCCCCGACGGAAACCACGTCCGCCGACGGCGGTCTGGTTGGCGGACTGGGCGGCCTGCTCGACAAGCTCAGAAATGCCGGCCACGGCAACACCGCCGACTCCTGGGTCGGCACCGGGCAGAACCAGTCGATCAACGCCAATGATCTCGGCAATGCGATCGGCCCGCAGATCATTCGCGAGATCGCTCAACGGACCGGAATGGACGAGCAGGAACTGCTCAAGCAACTGTCCACGGCTTTGCCCGGCGTCGTCGACAGACTGACGCCGAACGGCCAGGTGCCGCAGCAGCACCAGGTCGCATCCGCCTTCAACAGCTAGCGCGGCGCCCGCACAATTGGAACGCTGCGCCTTGTGCGCAGTGTTTCGGCTGGCAGGTTGTAGGGATGAGTGTCTGGAGCGGGTAGCGGGAATCGAACCCGCATATTCAGCTTGGAAGGCTCTAGAAACGCAATGAAGTCAATGCGCCGTGTTACGACGCCTCGTGTGGCGTGTCACATGAAGGCCTAATACACTTGGGCGTGTCACGGCGCGCCCAGGCGCAGGCATAGGAGCAATTGAGGAATTAGAAGAGCGCTTCTGAGGCTAGGGACGATTGATGAACGGGCGCCGCTAAGCCATATTTCTTCGATAGGTCACTCACAACTTGATAGAACCAATCTGGCGCGTCAGGACTGACGAATATCTTCTCCAAAAGCCAATTCAAATCGACGTCCAGAGCCATTCCACCCCCGATCCTATGTGTGCGGCCAGGTAGAGTCTCAGTTGAACTATGGCACATCATCATTGAGCGAACTTCCCGTTCATGAGCGAACGAATCGCGCTTTAGCATGAACGCGTTGAATGTGTTGCCTTCATGCACACCGATTGTCTCATAGTCGCCATATGTGACTTCTCCAAGATAAACTCTGTCTGGCATTTGCTTATACAATAAAGAATACCGCGACTGTATTGCGACGGCATCGCTCGATTTAGCGTAAAGCCTCCACATCGCTGCTGATTCAGCCTCATTGGCATGCCAGCAATTCACATATATGTACTCTCTTGCCGCACGTTTTGTTTTCGACATAATCTCTAAGAACTCGGCGATTTTATCCTCTGATGTTTCGGGAGACCCGGATCGAAAGAAGTCCGCTAATTGTTGCCGCCCGATGGTCACATTCATTCGAGGGAAGCTTCCCTCGAATTTGTCTCCGAGGTTATCTGCCCTTGCATAAAAAAGTTGGCTTGATTGAATAAGGGCGGCGAACTTGGATAAATCCATATATCGCCAGACCTTGATCTCAGTGTTATTTGGCTGCGGAAAAGACGGATGTTCTTCCATCGATCATCTCTATCACCCTCGCGTTCAGCTTGGGAAGGTAGCCCATTTTGACGGGTTCCAACGGCTTCCGTATAACATGACGCGCCTAGCGGAATAACTCGCCCAATCCGGCGCCGTTTCATCGACTTCTGACATGTTCGGTGTAAACGAGCGTTCAAACCGCCAAAACGGCACATTTCCGGGCTTTTTCGTGCCGTTTGCGCCCGGCTACTACCCCTGGGCGCAAGGCTACGTGCGCAACGGCGATCTCGACAACAACCGCAAGGTCGCCGACGCCCGCGCCAAACTGCGCCAGAGACACGGCAATGACACGCGTGACACGGCGCCTGTTTCGGGATTGAGATTTTGTTAGCGATTTCAAAGAGATATTTGGAGCGGGTAGCGGGAATCGAACCCGCATATTCAGCTTGGAAGGCTGCTGCTCTACCACTGAGCTATACCCGCGCCTTACCTGAAGTACCGGATTCACCCGAAAAGCGCCATGCACTTTTCAGTCCGATTCTTTCGCGTTTCAGGGCTTCCGGGCCGGCAGTGGTGGAGAGGGTTGGATTCGAACCAACGTAAGCTAAGCTAACGGATTTACAGTCCGTCCCCTTTAACCACTCGGGCACCTCTCCAGTCTGCCGCCGGAGCCATGCAACGAGGCATTCACGCCAGTCCGGACCCGAGTTAAGTGTTCTCCGAAACCAGCGAAGCGCCTTATGGCGGCAAGCCCATTGGGTGTCAACCGCGCAACCAGGGTTTTTCGTTTCTGTTCGCCGGCTGCGGCGACGGGCCATATCCTTGGCCGGAGGAGACCGCTATAGAAGCCAGCCATGAGCGATAAAACCAACACCCCCAAAGACACCCATTACGCCAAGCTGCGCCGCGCCTATCGCGACGAGAAAAGCGGCGGCGCTCCTGCATTCAGGCCCAAACAGCCGGTTCCGCCGGGCGAAAATGCCGCGGATGGCCTGGTGCGGCTCTATGGCCTGCACACGGTGCGGGCGGCACTCGACAATCCGCGCCGCAAGATCCGGAAGATGCTGGTAACGCGCAATGCGGCCGAACGCCTGGAAATCGCCGATCTCGCCGCCCTGCCCTTCAAGACGGAACTGGTCGAACCCAGGGACATCGACAAGATCACCGGGTCGGACGCCGTGCATCAGGGCGTGCTGATCGAGGCGGAGCCACTGAAGCCCAAGCGGCTCGATGCACTTGGCGATGCCAAGCTGGTGCTGGTGCTCGACCAGGTCACCGATCCGCACAATGTCGGCGCCATCCTGCGCTCGGCGGTGGCCTTCGGCGCCGGTGCGCTGATCACTACGGCCCGCCACAGCCCGCAGGAATCGGGCGTGTTGGCGAAATCCGCCTCCGGCGCGCTGGAGCACATCGACCAGATCGAGGTGAAGAACCTGGCTGACGCGCTCGGCCAGCTGCACGAGGCCGGCTTCCGCACCATCGGGCTTGATTCGGACGGGCCGGCGGAACTCGAAAAGAGCTTTGCCGGAGAAAAGATCGCCCTGGTGCTGGGCGCCGAGGGCAAGGGCCTGCGCCAGAAGACGCGCGAGACGGTGACGACGCTGGCGCGGCTCGACATGCCCGGCGCGATCCATTCGCTCAACGTATCGAATGCCGCGGCGATCAGCCTTTACGTGGCGCGGACATTTTTGAAGCGCAGCTAAAGCGCCTGCCGGGAACATCTCGAAACGAGAAACGGGTTCCGGCGACAGATACCGGAACCAGTTCTTCGACGGGCAAGAGCTGGCGGCTTGGGAACGTTGCGCCGCCCTTTCCCTACCTATGCCGCTTTGCCTTTGACGTCGGCTGCCTCGCTGCCGACCTCGAAATTCGCCATCCGCTCCAGCGCCCTGACCAGCGCCGAATGATCTTCCTTTGCGCCGCCATTGGCCGCGCAGGCGTTGAACAGCTGCTGCGTGGTGGACGTGTTGGGCAGTGACACGCCGAGCGCTTTTGCCCCTTCCAGCGCTAGGTTCAAATCCTTCTGGTGCAGTTCGATGCGGAACCCCGGCGCGAAGGTGCGCTTGACCATGCGCTCACCATGCACTTCCAGAATGCGCGAGGCCGCCAGCCCGCCCATCAGCGCCTGCCTGACCTTGGCCGGGTCGGCGCCGGCTTTCGATGCAAAAACAAGCGCTTCGGCGACGGCTTCAATGGTCAGCGCGACGACGATCTGGTTGGCCACCTTGGTGGTCTGGCCAACGCCGTTCGGCCCGACCAGGGTGATGTTCTTGCCCATCTTCTCGAAGACGGGTTTGGCGCGCTCGAACGGCTTTTCCTCGCCGCCGACCATGATGGTCAGCGATGCCGCCTTGGCGCCGACCTCACCGCCCGAGACTGGTGCATCGAGATAATCGCAGCCCAGCTCGTTGATCTTCCTGGCAAAAACCTTGGTCTCGATCGGCGAGATCGAGCTCATGTCGATGACCAGCTTGTCCTTCGAAAGGCCGGCCGCAACGCCATCCTCGCCGAACAGCACGTCGGCGACCTGCGGCGTGTCCGGCACCATCAGGATGACGATGTCGGCAGCCTTGGCCACGGCTGCATGGCCGGCGACTGATGTAAGACCCTTGGCGATGAGATCGGCAGGCGGCTTGGAGCGATGGTCGCTGGCGATGACCTTATAGCCCGCGTCCAGCAGATGCCCCGCCATCGGCGCGCCCATGATGCCGAGGCCGATGAAACCGATGGTTTCCATTGTGGTTCTCCGTCTGTTGTTAGGCCGCGTTCTGTCACGCCCCCCTCTGTCCTGCCGGACATCTCCCCCACGAGGGGGGAGATTGGATGTCACCGCTGCCTTCGCCAATTTTCGAGCGTCAGAAAATCAAAGGCCGGCGCCGAAGCTGCCGATCTCCCCACCCGTGGGGGAGATGGCCGGCAGGCCAGAGGGGGGCGCGAAGGAACGCGACTTCTACTGCGATAGCCGCTAAGCCGCCGCACTGCCCTGCCCGGCCAATTCCTTGAACCAGCCCAAGCCGGCTTCCGTGCCGGCCTTCGGCTTGTACTCCGCCCCGATCCAGCCGGAATAGCCGATGCGGTCGATGTGCTCATAGAGGAAGGGATAGTTGATCTCGCCCGTCCCCGGCTCGTGACGGCCGGGATTGTCCGCAAGCTGGATATGCGCGATGCGGCCGAGGTTTGCCTCGATGGTACGGGCGAGATCCCCCTCCATGATCTGCATGTGATAGATGTCGTATTGCAGGAACAGGTTCTTCGAGCCGATGCGGTCGATGAGAGCGAGCGCCTGATCGGAATAGTTGAGGAAGAAGCCCGGAATATCGCGCGTGTTGATCGGCTCGATCAGCAGCCTGATGCCGGCCTGCTCCAGCTTCTCCGCCGCGAAGGCGAGGTTTTCGGCAAAGACATCCTCCAGCACCTTGCGGTCGGCGCCCTTGGGCGCGATGCCTGCCAGGCAATTGACCTGCTGGCAGCCGAGCGCCTGCGCATAGGCGATCGCCTTGGCGATGCCCTGGCGGAATTCCGGCACACGGTCCGGCAGCACGGCAATGCCGCGCTCGCCCTTGCCCCAGTCGCCTGCCGGCAGGTTGAACAGCACCTGGGTCAGGCCGTTCTTCTTCAATCGGGCAGCGACGACATCGGGCGCATGATCATACGGGCCGATATATTCGACGCCCTTGAAGCCGGCGCGGGCGGCGGCATCGAAACGGTCGAGGAACTCATGCTCGCCAAAGAGCATCGAAAGATTGGCTGAAAAACGCGGCATTCTTTTTGTCCTCTTAGTCGAGCATGACGATCGCCGTCGGCGCGTCTTCCTGATGTTCGGCAAGGTCCTCGAATTCGGTGATCTTGTCGATCTCGGTGCCCATCGAGATGTTGGTGACGCGTTCGAGGATGAATTCGAGCACGACCGGCACCCGGTGTTCTTTCATCAGCCGCTGTGCCTCCTTGAAGGCCGCGGCGAACTCTTCCGGCTTGCGCACCCTGACCGCCTTGCAGCCCATCGCTTCGGCGACCGCAACGTGGTCGACGCCATAGCCGGCCTCCGGTTCGCCTGATCGGTTGATGTTCTCGAAGGCGAGATCGACCTCGAAATCCATCGAAAACCCGCGCTGCGCCTGGCGGATCAACCCGAGATAGGCGTTGTTCACGACGACATGGAGATAGGGCAGCTTGTGCTGCGCGCCAACTGCCAGTTCCTCGATCATGAACTGGAAATCATAGTCGCCAGACAGCGCCACGATGGTGCGGTCGGGATCGGCGGCGCGAACGCCAAGGGCCGCCGGCAAGGTCCAGCCGAGCGGGCCGGCCTGGCCGCAATTGATCCAGTTGCGCGGCTTGTAGACATGCAGGAACTGCGCGCCGGCGATCTGCGACAAGCCGATCGTGGTGACATAGGTGACGTCACGGCCGAACGCCTTGTTCATCTCCTCGTAGACGCGCTGCGGCTTCAGCGGCACCTGGTCGAAATGTGTCTTGCGCTTCATCGTCTTCTTGCGACCCTGGCACTCCTTCGCCCAGCCGGACCAGTCGCGCAGCCTTCCGGCCGTCTTCCACTCGGTGGCGACGTCGAGCAGCATCTTCAACGCCGCACCCGCATCCGACACGACGCCGAGATCCGGCGCGAAGACACGGCCGATCTGCGTCGGCTCGATGTCGACATGGATGAACTTTTTGCCCTTGGTGTAGACGTCGACCGAGCCGGTGTGGCGGTTTGCCCAGCGGTTGCCGATGCCGAAGACGAAGTCGGCCTCCAGCATCGTCGCATTGCCATAGCGATGCGAGGTCTGCAGCCCGCACATGCCGGCCATCAGCCGGTGGTCGTCGGGGATCGCGCCCCAGCCCATCAAGGTCGGGATGACCGGCACGCCTGAAATTTCGGCGAATTCGATGAGCAGATCCGACGCATCGGCGTTGATGATACCGCCGCCGGCGACGATCAGCGGCCTTTCCGCCGCGTTGAGCATCGTCAGCGCCTTTTCGGCCTGGGCGCGCGTCATGGCCGGCTTGAACGGCGTCAACGGTTCATAGGCGTCGATGTCGAACTCGATCTCGGCCAGCTGGACGTCGACCGGCAGGTCGATCAGGACAGGGCCCGGCCGCGACGAGCGCATAAGATGAAAGGCCTTCTGCAGCGCCATCGGGACGAGATAGGGCTCCATGACGGTGACCGCCCATTTGGCGACCGGTGCGGCGATGGCCGATATATCGACGGCCTGGAAATCCTCCTTGTTCAGCCGCGCGCGTGGCGCCTGACCGGTGATGCACAGGATCGGAATGGAATCAGCCGCGGCCGAATAGAGCCCGGTGATCATGTCGGTGCCGGCCGGACCCGACGTGCCGATGCAGAGCCCGATATTGCCTGATTTGGCGCGGGTATAACCCTCCGCCATGTGCGAGGCACCCTCGACGTGACGGGCAAGAACGTGGCGGATGGTGCCCCTCGCCTTCATTGCCGAATAGAACGGATTGATCGCCGCGCCCGGCACGCCGAAAGCGCAGGAAATGCCTTCCTTTTCGAGAACGAGAACAGCGGCATCGACAGCGCGCATCCTGGCCATTTTCCAGCCTCCATAGGGTTTTGACATTCTTGGATTGGCCAAGGATGCCAGCATCCCGGATATTTTTCAATTTTTTCAGAATATTTTTTCATTTCTAGAAAACGGTGTCTGTATCCTGATTTTATTGGATTTTTCGTTTTCCAAGGATTCATCCCTTCGACCGAGTGAAAAACTTTTTCATTGTGTGTTTGACGAAATCGGCTGAGAATGGCGCGATGGAAACGACCGAAAAACGCCAGCGCGGCCGGCCGCGCGCTTTCAACGGGCCATCGGAGGCCAGCTCGGTGCAGTCGCTCGATCGGGCGCTGCGCATCCTGGCCATCGTCGCGGAAGGCAGCGGCCTGTCGCTGAGCGAGATATCAGCGCAAAGCGGCCTTGCCGCCTCCACCGCCTACCGCATGCTGACGACGCTGCAAAACCACGGCATGGTGGAATTCGACACCAGCGACCAGCTGTGGTCGATCGGCGTCGAGACCTACCGCATGGGCGCGGCGTTCCTGCGCCGCCGCAAGCTGGTCGATCGCGCCCGCGTCGTCATGCAGGAGTTGATGGAGAAAACCGGCGAGACCGCCAATCTCGGCGTCGCCGAGGATGACTGCGTGGTCTTCGTCAGCCAGGTCGAGACGCACCAGGCGATCCGTGCCTTCTTCCGGCCGGGCACGCGCAGCCCCTTCCATGCGTCCGGCATCGGCAAGGCGGTGCTGGCGCATCTCGATCCGGAGCGCGTCGGTGTCATCCTGCGCAAGTCCGGGCTGCAGCGCTTCACCGACAGGACGCTGTCCGACATTTCGGCGCTTGCCCACGATCTGGCGCGAATCAAGCTGCGCGGCTGGTCGGTCGACGACGAGGAGCGGCACCCCGGCATGCGCTGCGTGGCGGCGGCCATCTTCAACGAATTCGGCGAGCCTATCGGTGGCGTCTCGGTGTCGGGACCGACCGTGCGGGTGACGCCGGAGCGGCTCGCCGAGATCGGCCCGCTGGTGCGCGATGCCGCGGCCGAGGTAACCAGGATGATCGGCGGTATCAGGACAATCTGACGGTCCCTACGCCCCGGGCAGTGTGCCCTTCGCCGACATCTCAAAGACATCGAGCAGGATCGCCAGTCCGACGCCGCACGCGGTCAAGATGAGGCCGGCCATGAAGATGTGGTTGGCGCGCTCGTAGATCTGACGACGCAACGAACTCATGTCGAGCAGCAGCGACAGCGCACGCATCTGCAGGGCGATGCCGACCAGGATCGGCACCACGGCGAACAGGTCGTAGAACCGCCATGGCACCGGGTTCGCCGCCCAATGCGTGACAAAGCCGAGCGAGAAGGCAAGCAGGATGCCGACGACGGTGATCGTGCCGTTGCGGAAAATGGTCTCGATCAGTTCTTCCTTCGGATCGTGCTCGTCCAAGCGTCCCTCCCCGCGGCGATCGATCAGGTGCGGTCGAGACTAAGCGCTCGGTAAATCCCTGTACACGGTCTACTGAGCTGGAATTCGATTGCCGCGAACAAACAAGAAGCAAACGGCCGCCAGGGCGCCCCCAACAGCAAAAAGGGGCGGTGGGGACGCCCCTCTTCCGGCTGATTGAAACGCCACCTCCTCTCAGAGACGGCAGTAGTGGCGGTAGCCGTCGTGGCCGAGATAGGTGTCGGAGTCGACGTCGTAGCTTGCGTAGCGATCGTAGCAGCGACGGACGTGCCATGAACCGCCGTCTTCGTCGACATAGACGGTCCGGGGCTGGGAGAGCAGGCTGCCCAGCACGAAACCGCCAACGCCGGCGGCGATGCCGATGCCGATCTCGCGGTTGTGGTGGCTGTGAGCAGCCGAGGGCTGGACGGTGCCGACCAGAATGCTGGCGGCGACGGCGGTGGCGATGACGCCGGAAACGAGTGTGCGTGTGAACATGACGATCTCCTTGCTTCGTTGACCGAGACGATCCATCCGCCTCTTGATCATCTGTCGTTGCGGCAAGGAAAAAGGTTCGAATCTTTTTCGATTTTCTGGACCGGCTTGGGTTGCCTGTGCCGGGATCGCGCTGGCGGTGCGTTCGACCTCAAGAGGTTGGCGAGGACGTCGACGACGGCCAATCTCCCCCTTGTGGGGCAGGGCAATCGCATATTGCAGCGCCAGCTCCCCACTCCGGCCGCTACGCGGCCACCTCTCCCCCATGTCCATGCTATTGCATTCACACATCTCGGTTGCGTTTTGGGGCGAAGCTCGATTCTATTTGGGCCGGGACGCTGAAGGAGGTTTGAATGAC
>NZ_JAMYRC010000066.1:0-23829 GCF_040321205.1 Mesorhizobium sp. M0496
CACTAATCAATTCACACCCCCCCTCGCCTTCAGCCTGCCGCGCGCCTCCGCCCCCGCCCCCGCCGCCCCGCCGACGCCGGCCCCCCCCCGCCGCCCCCCCCCCCCCCCCCCCACGCTGCTGAGGGACGTTTAGCGGGCCGCGGTCCAGCCCTTGTAGTCCTTCAGGTTCTCAGCCGTGATCAGCTTCGGGTCAAGCAGCACGGTCGGCTCCGCTGGCTTCTTGCCGGCCAGCAGTTCAGCCGCCATCGTCAGCGACTGGCCGGCCATCACATAGGGGTCCTGCGAGGCCGACGCCTTGATCATCGAGGTGCCGGAGGAGAGTTCCTTCTCGATATCGGGCGCGCCGTCGACGGCGGTGAAGAGGAACTCCGAGCGGTTGAGCTGCTTGGCCGCAAGCTGGGCGCCGATCGCCGTCGGGTCGTTGATGGCAAACACCGCATCGATCTTGTCGAAGCGGGTGAGCAGCGACTGGAATACCTTCAGGCCGCCGTCGCGCGAGCCTTCGGCATTTTGGTCGTCGGAGAGGATCTTGATGTCGGGATGCTGCGCCAGCACGTTCTTGCAGCCCTTTACCCGCTCCAGGATAGACGACGATGCCGGCCCGTTGAGGATGACGTAATCGCCCTTGCCGCCCGTATGGTCGACCAGGTACTGGCACGCCTCTTCGCCCGCCTTGACGTTGTTTGTCATCACCGTGACGTCGGCGCCTGGCGCCGAAACGTCGAAGGCGGCAACGACGATGCCCGCCGCCTGCGCCTTCTTCACCGCCGGCGCGATCGCCTTGGCGTCGACCGCATTGAGCATGATCACGTCGACGCCGGCGGCGATGAATGAATCGACCTGCGAGACCTGCTTGTTGAGGTCATAGTCGGCCGACACCGATGTCACCTCCACCTTCGGGTTGATCTTCTTGGCCGCGTCCTCGATGCCCTTGATAGTGGCGACGAAGAAGGGGTTGCCGAGCAGGCCGACCGAGATCCCGACCTTGTTGAGGTCCTTGGCCGAAGCAGGCGCGATGGCGAGCGACGCGAGTGCGACGCCGCAGAGCAGTTTGGCGATGGTCTTCATTGCTTTCCTCCGATTGCCCCGCGCCTCTCACGGTGCGTTACACAAACCGGTCGTTGACGCCGGCGACTAAGGTCAATCACGTTCTTGCTCCTGCCTGGAGCCTGTAGCGGTCGAGGGCGACCGCCACGATGATGACCAATCCCTTGATGATGTACTGCCAGATGTCCGAAACGCCGGCCAAGATGAGCCCATTGGAGAGCACGGCGATGATCAGGCCGCCGATCAGCGTGCCCCAGATCGAGCCGACGCCGCCGACGAAGCTGGTGCCGCCGAGAATGACCGCGGCAATGGCGTCGAGTTCGTAGGACTGGCCCAGTTGCAAGCCGTTGGCGGCGTAGAGACGGGCCGCCGACATGGCGCCGCCAAGACCGGCCAGCAGGCCGGAAACGCCGTAGACGAAAAGCAGCACCAGCGGCACCTTGATGCCGGTCAGCCGCGCCGCTTCTGCATTGCCGCCGACAGCATAGATCCAGGTGCCGAGCACGGTGCGCTTGAGCACCAGCCAGGACAGCACGACGACCGATAGCGCGATGATGACCAGCCAGGGAATGCCGAACAGCGAACCGTTGCCGATGAAGTCAAACGGCAGGTCTGAATTGAACACCGTCGTGTCCTGGCCGAGCAGGCGGGCGACGCCGCGCACAGCGGTCAGCGAACCCAGCGTGACGATGAAGGGCGGCAGCTTGATGTAGGCGATGAGCAACCCGTTGATGACGCCGAAGCCGAGGCCGACCAGAATGGCCGCCGGCACGCCGAGCAGGCCCCAATCGGGCACCAGCGATACGATCACCGCCACCATCGCCGAGGCGGCAAGGATGGCGCCGACGGACAGGTCGATGCCGCCGGTTAGAATGACAAAGGTCATGCCGGCCGCCAGCACGATGTTGATCGACGATTGCTGGGTGACGATCAGCAAATTGGTCTCGGTCAGGAAGCGCGGGTTCATGAACTGGAAGCCGGCCGCCAGCAGGATCAGCACCGGCAGCATGCCAAGGGCAGCGATTGCGGTGCGCAACCGCCGGCTCGTGCCGGTGGCCTGGCCGCCCGCGCTGATCTCGGTCGCCTTGTCGGTCATTGCTGAGCCGCTCCCGTTGCAAGTTCCATGATTTTCTCCTGGCTGAGCGGATGGCCTTCGGATGCCGCCACCTCGCCCGATATCGTGCCGTCGCGCATCACCAGCACGCGGTCGGCGACGCCGATCACTTCCGGCAGTTCGCTGGAGATCATCAGGATGGCGATGCCCTGCTTGGCGAGATTGTCGATCAGCCGGTAGATTTCCGACTTCGCCCCGACGTCGACGCCGCGGGTCGGCTCGTCGAGGATGACGACCTTCGGCTCGGTTTCGAGCAGGCGGGCGAGCAGCACCTTTTGCTGGTTGCCGCCCGACAGCGAGCCGGCATTAGCCTGTACCGACCTGGTGCGGATGGAGAGATCGGCAACAGCCTTGGAAGCGCGCCTCTCGGCGGCCGCGAAGTCGCGCAGGCCGCCGGCGCGCGAATCCCTTGCCAGCACACCCATGCTTATGTTGTCGGAGATCGACATGTCGAGGAACAGGCCGAGTTCCTTGCGGTCCTCGGTCAGATAGGCAATGCCGGCATCGAGCGCCTCACGCGGCGAGCCGATGGTTACAGGCTTGCCATCGAGTTCCAGCGTGCCGGATGTGCGCCTGTCGGCGCCAAAGATCAGCCGTGCAAGCTCGGTGCGGCCGGAGCCGACCAGACCCGCCAAAGCCAGCACCTCGCCCTTGTGCAGGTCGAACGAGCAGTTCTTCAGGAGACGACCGTCGGACATGCCGCGCACCGAGAGCGCCACCGCGCGCTTTGCATCCGGCGGCCGATGGTCCTTCTTGTAGAAGGCCGACAGATCGCGGCCGACCATCATCGACACCAGGCGCGAGGCGCTGAGATCGGCGCGCTCCAGCGTGCCGACATAACCGCTGTCGCGCAGCACGCTGACGCGGTCGGCGAGCTGGTAGACCTCTTCCATGCGGTGGCTGATGTAGATGATGGCGATGCCTTGCGATTTCAGCGTCGCAATGACCTCGAACAGCCGGTCGGTCTCGCGCGAGGTCAGCGACGTCGTCGGCTCGTCCATGACGATGATGCGCGCATTGGTCGACAGCGCGCGGGCGATCTCGACCAGCTGGCGCTCGCCGAGCGACAGGCTGGAGACCATGTCGCGGGCCGAGAAGGAGACGCCGAGACGCGCGATGATCTCCCTGGCGCGCCGGGTGCATTGGTCGCGATCGACGATGCCGAAGCGGCGCGGCTCGTTGCCGAGGAAGATATTCTGCGCCACGGTCAGATTGGGCGCCAGCGACAGCTCCTGATAGATCACCGCGACGCCACTGGCGCGTGCCTTGATCGGATCGCCGGTCGCGGCGTGCATGCCGTCGATCAGGATCTCGCCACCGACATCCGGCCGATAGGCGCCTGAAAGCACCTTCATCAATGTCGACTTGCCGGCGCCGTTTTCGCCCATCAAGGCGTGCAACTCGCCGGCATGAACGCTGAGCGAGACATCCTGCAAGGCGCGGATGGCGCCGAACGTCTTGGAGATGTGTCGCATTTCCAGCACCGGCTGGCGCGCCGTCTCGACCTTGGCGGCCGCGCTCATCGTGCGCCTCCCGCCGTCGCACCAGCGATCCCCCGGTCGATGGCGAAGGCACGCCAATCATCGCGATAGAAGGCCAATCCGGTGAAACGCGACGCACGCACCGGCTCCGGAACTTCGGCGGCAAATTCCCGCCCGACACTCTCGAAGGCGAGCGCCGCGGCACCCGTGGCGCTGCCTTCCAGTGTGGCGCCCTGCAGGAAGGACTGGCCGGGACGCAGCTGCGCCAGCAGGCTGGCGAGCAGGCCGCCACTGTTCAGTCCGCCATCGACGATCACGGTGTTCTGCGAATGGATCAGGTCGAGCGACAGATCGACCATCAGCGCCACGTAGAGCAGCGCCACGGCGGCCCGCTCCTCGGCATCGGGCGTACGCCCGACCAGCCGGCCCGCACGGTCGGGCATAGGTCCGCCGGGCGCGAAGCTCGGCAATGCCATGACACTGGCGTCGATCACCCTCTGTATCGAGGACAGGCCGATCGCGCCTTGCCAGCCAGCGCTTATGGTCGCGAATTCGCGACCGCCCATGAAGCGGATGGTCGGCACGGGGCCGCCATCGACATCGACATTGACCAGCATGTCGCGATCCTGGTCGAGCGCATCGAGCGGGCAGTCCGGGTTGAGCACGACGACCCATGTGCCGGTCGAAACGACTGTGACCGGGCCGAGCTCCTGCCGGCGATAGGCATGCAGCGCCGCATTCGAGTCATGGACGCCATTGTGGATGGCGACTGGCCGCGCCAAACCTCCGAGGTGCCGTTCGCCGATCACGGCGCCGGCGCGCTCAAAAGAAGGCATTCGGTCACGCCAGCCCTGGGCGTCGACCAGCGAGGAAAAGTCTTGGCTGCGCGGCGCCCACATATGCGAGTGGCAGCCGAGATAGGACACTTCCGAGACCGCTCGCCCGCCAAGGCGCCAGCTCCAGTATTGCGGATAGCCGAGGATCGATTTCGCCGCAGCGAACGCGCCGGGATCGACCTCCTGCAGCCACAGCATGTGGCGACCGTAGTTGAAGCCGAGCGGCAGTCGCGGCGAGAAGGTTTCGGCAAAGTCCGGAATGCAACGATCGATCCGCGCGGCAATCTCGGCCGGCGGTTCTTGCTCGTAATCAAGGATCGGGTGCGTCAGCGCCGCCTCGTCGATCAAGGCGAAGGTGCAGCCATGGCCCGACATCATCAGCCCCTCGACGCCATGGCTGTCGGCCGCATCGGCAACGGCATTGAGCGCCCAATCGTGGAGCGCTGCCTCGTCGAGCACGCTGAAGCCGCCTTGGCGCACCCATTTCGGTTGTGTCCGGCGCTCGTCGAGAATACGCCCGTCCTGACCGAAGACGAACAGCTTCGAATTGGTCTTGCCGAAATCGAGGACGGCCACCTTCACTGGATGGCTCCCGAGGATGAGGCTATCCGCACCATGACGCCGGCGTCCTCGAGCATGCGCGCATCGGTGTCGGAGAGACCGTCGTCGGTGACCAGCGTCCCGATGCGGGAAAGCGGCAGCGCGACATTGCGCGCATGGATCGACAGTTTGCGGCTGTCGGCCAGCACCACGATCTGGTCGGCGCAGAGGCTGAGGTCGACGATGGAGCGCACCAGCAGCGGATGCGATTCCAGCACGCCTTCCTGGCCAATGCCTTGCGCGCCGAGAAAGAACTTCGACGCGTAGAAGGGCACGGCCTGGGTCGGTGAATGGATGATGCCCGGCTCACGGTGCAGTTCGCCGCCGGCAACGGTCAGGCTGCAGTGGCCGTGGTCGCTCAAATAGGCCGCCAGCGGCATCGAATTGGTATAGAGCCGAATGCTGCGCTCGGCGAGCTTGACCCCGAGATGGAAGCAGGTCGAGCCGCCATGCACGATGACCGCGTCGCCGTTGCGCACCATGGTCGCCGCGAGAGCTGCGATCTGCCGCTTGGCCTCGACCGCAAGGTCGCGGTTCTCGTCATAGGGCCTGGCATAGGCGACGCCCGCCTGGGAAGCCCCGTCAAGCGCCGAGATGCCGCCGTAGACCTTCCGAGCTTCGCCGGCTTCGTCGATCCTGTCGATGTCGCGCCTGACCGTCGCGGCGGAAACGCCGAGCCGTTCTTGAAGCTCGCGCACCGAGGCGAACGGGCGATCCCGCAGCAGTTCGACGATCTGACGCTGACGGCCGGAGTCGCTCACTCTTTCCTCCCGAGTGCCCTTTTCCATGGCAATTGGCGCAACTTACTCAACATTAGCCAGATTGCAAGCGGGTTTTGATGATAGTAGATCACTATTGACGTAGATCACTCGCATCTGCGATATCAGCGCCAGTTCGATCCCGGCAACGGGATTTCGCGCAGGACACGGCCGAGCCGTTGGAGGAAAAGCGCCATGGCAACCCAAGCTGACGCGCAGGAACTAGCCGCCTTGCGGGCGCTTTCGGCCAGCATCGGGCAGAGCCCGCATCTGACCCAGGCGGCAGGCGGCAACACCTCGCTGAAAGCCGGCGACACGTTGTGGATCAAGGCCTCCGGCACCTGGCTGAAGGATGCGCTCACCGACGACATCATGGTGCCGGTGGCGATGACGCCGCTGCTCAGGGCCGTCGAACAGCGCGACCGCGCCGCCGACCAGCCGCAGGGCTTCACCATTGCGGCGCTCAATCCGCGCGGCTTGCGTCCGTCGATCGAGACCACGGTGCACGCCCTGATGCCGCAGCGCGTCGTTCTGCATGTCCACTGCGTCGACACCATCTCGCTTGCCGTGCAGACCGATGGCGAGGCCGAGGTTGCCAGGCGGCTCGATGGCATCGAATGGGCCTATGTGCCCTATTTCCGGCCGGGCCTGCCACTTGCCCGCGGCATTGCCGAAAAACTGCGGCCTGATGTCGACGTGCTGATCCTTGCCAATCACGGGCTGGTCGTCGCCGCCGAAACCGTCGTGGGGGCGGAGCTTCTGCTGCATCGCGTCAGGTCCCTGCTGGCCCGGCCGGCGCGCGCGACCGCCGCGCCCGACCTTGCCACCTTGGCGGTGCTTGGCGGCGACAGTGGCTACAGATTGCCGGCCGATGTCGAAGCACATGCGGTTGCGCTCGACCCGGAGAGCCGTCGCATGGCGGAGGCCGGTAGCCTTTATCCGGACCACGTCATTTTCCTCGGCCAAGGCTCCGTCGTCGCCGGACCCGGCGAGACTGTGGCTGATACTATCGCACGGCTGGCTACGGCGCCGGCGGCGATCCTGTTTCCCGGCGCTGGCGTACTGATGCGCGGCGATGCCAGTGCTGGCGCCGACGCCATGCAACGCTGCCTCGCCGACGTGACGGCGCGCATAGACATTGCGGCGCGGCTGAACTATCTCACCGCCGCCGAGAATGACGAGCTGGTCAACTGGGACGCCGAACAGTATCGCCAGAAGCTCAACGCGGCCGGCGGCTAGAACATGATCCCGAAAAGTGGATACCGGTTTTCGGAAAAGATCATGCTCAAACGAACATAGAGCAAAGGACAGATGCCATGATGCCACTTGCCATCGGCATCGACATCGGCACGTCAGGTGCGCGCGCCGTGGCCATGCGCCCAGATTTCTCCATTGCCGGGCATTCGGCTGTTCCGCTCGACAGATTCAGTAGTGATGGCCGCGACCCGGCGGCATGGTGGCAAGCGGTCGAGGCGGCGCTGATCGAACTGCTTTCCGGCATCGACCGTGCAGCGGTCGGCGCCATCGCCGTCGACGGCACGTCGGGCACGCTGCTGCCGGTCGACGCCGCCGGGCGACCTCTGGCCGAACCGCTGATGTACAACGACAAGGTCGCCGACGACGACATCCTGGCCGCAATCGCCTGCGCGGCGCCGGCTGCAAGTGCTGCGCACGGCCCAACATCAGGGCTTGCCAAGGCACTCCAGTTTCAGCGCCTGTCCGGCGTCGCGAAGATGTTGCACCAGGCCGATTGGATCGCCGGAAATTTCTCCGGTCGCTTCGATATCAGCGACGAGAACAATGCGCTGAAGACAGGCTATGACGTCGAGGCCCGGCGCTGGCCGGACTGGATCGCGGCGGCCGGGATGCGCATGGAGTTGCTGCCGCGCGTCGTCGAACCGGGCGAGGTCACCGGCGCTCTCACCGCTGCCGCCGCGGAGCAGTTCGGCTTGCCGCGCGATGTGGTCGTTGTCGCCGGAACGACGGACGGCTGCGCCTCGTTCCTGGCCACCGGTGCCGCGGCCATCGGCGACGGCGTCACCGCGCTGGGGTCCTCACTGACCATCAAGATCCTGTCCGACCGGCCGATCTCGGCGCCGCGCTTCGGCATCTACAGCCATCGGCTTGGCAACACCTGGCTGGCCGGCGGGGCGTCGAATTCCGGCGGCAAGGTGCTGGCGCAGCATTTTCCGCTCGCGCGCATCATCGAACTCAGCGCGGCAATCGACCCCACGACCGAGACAGGCCTTGACTACTACCCGCTCAGCACCGCTGGCGAACGCTTCCCGATCGCCGATCCCGCGCTGCCGCCACGCCTCACACCCCGGCCAGCGGACGATGCCGGCTATCTCAAGGCGATGTTCGAGGGCATCGCCGCGATCGAAGCGCTTGGCTATGACCGGCTTGCCGAACTTGGTGCGCCCGCACTGACGTCGGTCAGGAGCGTCGGAGGCGGCGCGGCAAACCCGACCTGGACGGCGATCCGGCAGCGCCAGCTCGGCGTCGACTTTCTGCCCGCGCTTTCCGACGAGGCCGCCGCCGGCACGGCGCGGCTGGCGCTGCAGGGTGCAAGCGAGGCGGAGTTCCTATGAGGACGAAAAACGTAGAACGTCTCGAGGGCATCGGGCCGCTGGCGGAACGTTACGACGTGTTCCTGCTCGACCAGTTCGGCGTGCTGCATGACGGAACACGGCCCTATCCGGACGCGGTGGCGGCCCTGTCGGCACTGAAGCGCGCCGGCAAGACCGTGGTGCTGATTTCCAATTCCGGCAAGCGGGCCCAACCCAATGAAAGCCGGCTCATGAAACTCGGCTTTGAACCGGGAAGCTGGGACCATTTCGTCTCTTCCGGCGAGGTAGCGTGGCGATCCTTCAATGACATGGCGGAATCGGGAAAGCTGCGCCCGGGGACAAAATGCCTGCTGATCAGCCGCGACGACGACCGTTCGGCGATCGAGGGCCTGCCTTTTGTGCTGACCGGGACAGGCGACAACGCCGAACTGGTGCTGATCTCGGCCAGCGAGGGCGACCGCTACGACCTCGATCACTATCGCCGGCTGCTTGCCCCGGCAGCGGCGCGGCGGGTGCCGTGCTTCTGCACCAATCCCGACAGGATCATGCTGACGGCGGTCGGACCCCGCTACGGCGCCGGCGAGATCGCCGATCTCTACGAAAGCCTTGGCGGCAACGTCATCCGCATCGGCAAGCCCTACAAGGCGATTTTCGACGCTGCACTGGCGCTGGCCGGCGAGCCGGAGCGCCATGGCGTGGTCTGCGTCGGCGACAGCGTCGAGCACGACATATCAGGAGGAAACAGCGCTGGCATCGCCACGGCGCTAGTTTTGAGTGGGATATTGGCGGACACATCAGATCTCGCTGCCGTTTTCGATGAACAGCAGGCCTGGCCGGACTACATCACGGATAGCTTCAGCTTCCGCTGACCGCTTCCAGCATGCGCCGAGCGCTCTCCTCGTCGGTGATCAGGATCGTCGGCGCGATGAGGGTCATGGCGCCGAGCAGCGCCTCGGTCTTCTCCGCACCGCCGGAGGTGAGGATGCGGATCGGCGCCTTGCGCAGGCGATCGACATCCACCGACATCACGTGGCTGTTGACGGGATGGTCGACCAGATCGCCATTGCGGTCGAAGAAATGGAACAGAAGGTCGCCAACGGCGCCACGCGCAAGCAGGGCCTCCCGATCCGCTTCCTTAAGAAAGCCGCCGCGTGAAAAGGTGGTGGCCGAGGCGATGCCGCCGACGCTCAGCAGAACGGCATCAAGCACGTTGGCCATCTCAAAAACCTCCTGCAGGCCGCAGCGCTCGACCAGCGCGATCTTGGTCTCGACGCTGTCGACGACGGCCGGCGTCGGGATCAGATAGCCGTCGCCCTGGAAGATTTGGGCGAAGCGCCAGGCGAACTCCGCCGGGTTGTAGCGCCGCACGACGCCGACGCCGCCAAGCAGCGAAATGACCTTGAAGTCGGTGAGCGACTTGGCGCTGATGAAGGGCAGGCTCGAAAACAGCGTTCGGCCCCAGCCGACGCCGACACGCATGCCGGATTTCATCGTATCTGACACGAAACTGCCGGTCTTGGCGCTGATTGCCGGTAACGGATCGGCGTCGGGCGTGGAAAGCGGCGCCACCAGCGCCTGCTGCAGCCCGAAAGTCTTTTCCAGCGCGCGTTCAAGCCGCACGATTTCCGACAATTCGCTCTCGATGCTGATCTTGACCTCGTTGCGCGCGCGGGCGTCCGCCAGCATGCGCACGATGGTGACGCGGCCGACGCCGAGCACATCGGCGATTTCATTCTGCGTCATCTGCTCGACGAAATACATCCAGGCGGCGCGAATCCTCAGGCGATCCGTCCGGCTTTCGCTGGCGACCTGCTCGGTTGCCTCGCCCCGGCCGTTTTCGCTTTCGCCCTGTCGTCGCCTGCCCACGCCTGTGTCTCCCCCTGCGGCGATGGACGAGCGCGCCGTCGCCGATTCTGCATGCTGGTCTAGTATCGCCTATTGATCTACCAATCGATAGGAACAATGTAGAGGTGATGGCCACCCCCTGTTGGCGGCCATCCGCAGCAATTTCGAGGCAATCCGCGATGCTCCGACAAATCTCCGAAGATGTCCGCGTCAACCTGAAGGACCGGCTGCGGGAAGTTCGCGACGCGATCCGCCAGAGCCGCCATGACGGCAGCGGCGACGCCAGTGTCCTGCGCGAAGCAACCAGCCATCTGCCGCCCTTTCCGGGCAAGGGCATCGAGGGCCTGCTCAGCCACGCCGCGAGTGCCGTCGACGAAGCGCTGTCGATCGCTGAATCCTTCGTCCCGCATGAGCGCCCGATAAAGGTGGACGGCACGACGGTAAAGGGCCTCGGCACCTATTTCCCGGTCGGCAACGAGGATCGCCAGCTGAGCGCGGAGCGCCTGTTCCGGCGCGATATGTATTATTTGACCAAGGCGGTGCTTGCCGGTCTGAAAATCGACAATGCCCGCATCCACGAAGCCGATTTTGCGGCCGTCCATGTCACGATGCGCAAGCGGCATGGCGACCTTTTGGCTGCATTGGCCGCGCCTGACGCCGGACTGCAGGCGATCGCGGCCATTTGTTCGGCGTTGCTGGTCGAGTGCCTCAACCAGCGTCCCGTTCGCTTTGCCGAGACCGCGCCGGAAACGCCGGCGGTGGGCGGCCAAGCGCTCGACATAAGCTGCCTGGCGCCGCTCGCCTTGGCCTGCGGCCTGGCAACCACCGGCAGGGACGGTTCGCCGGAACCGGATATGCTGGAGATCGCGATCCTGGCAGCCGATATCCGTCACGACCGCATCGTTCAGGCCTGCGCCAAGGCGAGCCCGATCGCTGAGCTGACACCGGTTTTCGCCACCTTGCTTGCCCATTTGCCGTAATTGTCGAGACTTCGGCTAGCCTTCCGCCGCCATCGCCATAATCGTCTTCTTGGCGCGCTGGATCGAGGCAGGACTCATCGAAAGCTCGGTCAGCCCCATCTTCACGAACGTCGCAATAAGGTCGGGACGGCCGGCGGCCTCGCCGCACATGCCGACCATGATGCCGGCGGCGACGCCGGCTTTGGCCGTCATTTCGATCGCCGACATGACGGCCGGATTGGTGACGTCGTTGAGCTTTGCCACTGTCGGGTTCAGCCGGTCGGCGGCCATGATATACTGGGTGAGATCATTGGTGCCGATCGAGAAGAAAGCCACCTCCTTGGCTAAAGCCGGGGCGATCAGCACGGCGGCGGGGGTCTCGATCATCACGCCGAGATCGAACGTCGCATGCGGCACCCTTTCGGCTTTCAGTTCGGCGGCACATTCCTCGACCAGAACCCGCGTCTGCCTGACCTCTGATATGTCGGAGATCATCGGCAGCATCACCTTGATGTTGCCATGCACGGCCGCCCGCAGCAGCGCCCGCAGCTGACGCTTGAAGATATCGGGCCGGTCGAGGCACATGCGGATACCGCGCCAGCCGAGGAACGGGTTTTCCTCATCGGGAAATTCGATGCCGGCGATCGGCTTGTCGCCACCGATGTCGAGCGTGCGCACGATGACAGGGTACGGCGCAAAAGCCTTGGCCAGCGCCGCATAGGTTTCCGCCTGCATGTCTTCCGACGGCAGATGCATATGGCGCATGAACAGAAGCTCGGTACGGAACAGGCCGACGCCCATGGCGCCAGCCTCTAGTGCTGCCTCGATTTCCTCAAGCGAGCCGATATTGGCCGCAACCTCGATGATCCTGCCGTCGGCGAGCTTCGGCGTCACCGTCTTGAAGACGGTCAGCCCGGCGCGCTCCTTCGCCGCCGCTTCGACGCGGCCGGCGAAGTCGGCGCGGGTCGCCTCGTCGGGATCGATGATCACATGGCCGGCGTTGCCGTCGAGCGCGACTTCTCGCGCGGTGCGCAGGGCGTTGACCTGGTCGCCGAGGCCGAGCACCGCCGGAATACCGTGCGAGCGGGCAATGATGGCGATGTGCGAGGTCGCGCCGCCATGGCCGCAGACCACGCCGCCGATGCGCTTCAGCGGCGCACGCGCGAGATCCCAGGCGCCGATGTCGTCGGCAATCAGGATGGCGCCCTCGGGGATGTTTTCGAGGGTGACATCGTCTTGTCCAAGCAGCACCAGGCAGATCTGCCGGCCGACTGCGTGAACGTCATCCGCACGCGCGTTCAGATAGTGATCATCGACGGCGCTGAAATCGGCGGCGATGGTGGAGGCCGCGGTAATGACGGCCGAGACCGCATCGTTGCCGCCCTTGATCAGTCCCTCGGCCTCGCCGGTCAGGCTGTCGTCGGCGGCGATGTCACGGAGCGCGGCGACGATGCCGCGGTCTCCGGCCGACAGGCTGTCCTGCGCCAACGCATCGTCCATGCGCGCCTGGACGGCGGCGACAGCAGCGCGGAACCTGTCGATCTCACCGGCGATCTCCTCGGCTTGCAACATGCGGCCCTGCCCCGCGATATCAGGCGGGAAATGCGCAAAGGCCGGGCCGATGGCGAAGCCTTCGCTTGCGGCTACACCGCGCAGGCCGTTTGCTCGACCAGGTGCCGCCGACTCGGATTCTGGCACTGACGCGGGTGCCATGTCCTGCCCGGCCGCATTCGCCGGGCTCTGCGACTCGGCTTCATCATCCAGGCCCGCCTTGGGATTCTCGAGATAACCGATCAACGCCTCGATCGCCTCGATCGCGTCGGCACCGTTCGCCCGCACGGTGACTTCCTGGTTCTCCTTGACCGCCAGCAGCATCAGCTTGACCGAACTCTTGGCACTGACCGCCTTGCCATCCTTGACCAGCTCGACATCGGATTCGAAACCCTTGGCGAGCTTGACGAACCGCGTCGCGGGACGGGCGTGCAAACCTTCATGCACTCTGACAATGGTCGAGCGTTCCATGGCAAATACTCTGGTTTTGGGCGCCGCTCCCAACATAGAACGCGACGCGAATGCTGTCAGGCGGCGATGGTGATGATCGCGCCCGTCTTCAGGGCGGCCACGAGCGCTTGCGTATCGACTGGCGATGCGCAGATCTCGCCCGGCCTCTCGGCCTCGTCGGCGCCGTTGAACGAGATGACGACATGGCCCATTTCGAGCACCTTGCTCCATGCGCTGGAGCCGACCGCGGTTATAACAGCTGAAACCGGGCCGAGGGTGATCGAAGCGCCCTTGGCGGGCGCTCCGTCACTCGGTCCCTGCTCGGTCTGATGGAGCACCGAAACCTCTGCAAGCTCCGGCGGCGAGCCATCCGCAAACAGGATGACCACGCCCGCTTCGGCGAGGTCCGCCACTTCGGGTCCGATGGCAGTGACCCGTGTTCTCAAAAGAACCGTCATATGGCGAACCTCATTTTCCAATAATCCCTAGAGCGGTGAACCGCTCTATCTCTTTGTTTTGACGCAATTCCGGACGGAAAACCGTTTCACACTTTTTTCCTGGAATTGCTTCAGAACACGACCAGGCTGACGATCCAGGCGATCAGCACCGAGACCGGTCCCATGATCTGGCGGCTGATCAGCACCGCCGGAACACCGATTTCGATCGTCTTCGGTTTGGCTTCACCGAGCGCCAGACCAACGGGGACGAAGTCGCAGCCCACCTGGGTATTGTAGGCAAACAGCGCCGGCAGTGCCATCGCCGGCGAAATCGTGCCGTTGGCGATCTGCGGGCCGATAATGGCAACGCCGATGACCTGCGCGATGACAGCGCCCGGCCCGAGGATGGGCGACAGGAACGGCAAGCCGCAGATCGCCGAGATGATCAGCAGGCCGACGATGTTGTTGGCCAGCGGCCCCATCGGCTGTGCCAGCACATCGCCGATGCCGGTGTACAGGATCAGACCGATGAGCATGGTCACGAAGGCCATGAACGGCAGCACGTTGCGGATGACCTGATCGATGGTGCGGCGCCCGGCATTGAAGAAGATACCGACGATACGCCCCATGACGCGGCCTATCGAGCTGATGAGGCCGATCAGCCCACCCTCGCTTGGCAACGGCTGTGGTACCGCAGTGGCATTGCTATTGCTCGAACCCATCGCTGCTGCTCCCCCTGCAGTGGTGACCGTTTCGGATCCGTCCGCCATTTTGATGTTGGCCGGCTTTACGCCCGAAACGTAGATGTCCTCGGTGATGAACTGGGCCAGCGGCCCGGATTGACCGACCGGCGTCAGGTTGACGGTCGGGATGCGCTTGCGCGGATAGACGCCGCATCGTGCGGTGCCGCCGCAATCGACGACGACCACCGCCATCTCGCTTTCGATCGGCGGCGCCCTGAAGCCGTCGACGGCTTCGGCACCGGTCATGTCGGCGATGAGCTGCGCCACCGGGTGAATGCCACCGCCAGTCACCGAAACAACCTTGCTTCGCTGCGCGGTCGGCTCGATGACCAGTGGGCCGCCCCAGCCGGTCTTGCCCTGGGAGATCTGTACGGCTTTGTATATCTTGTCCATGATGTCCTCCCCGCCCTTACAGCTCGACGCCCTGGCGGCGCGCCATGATGGCGGTGATGCGTTCGGTCAGCATGCCCTTGAGCAGGATGACGACGAGGCCGACGATGGCGTACCAGATCGCCACCTTGACGTGGTAACCGGCGACGACGACGCCCTTCTTCTCCAGCTCCAGCAGCGCGACGAGAATGCCGCCCCAGACGAAATATTCACCGGGATTGATGTGCGGGAACAGGCCGAGCGGCGGGTGCACATAGGACACGGCCGCGTCATAGAAGGCCGGCTTGTGCTTCTCTTCCAGGAACGATCCGAACGTGTAGGCCATCGGATTGGTGAGGAAGAACACCGCCAGCAGCGGCAACAGCGTGTAGCGGGTCAGCGCGATCCGGCCGGCGCCGCGCGCCAGGCCATGCACACGCTCTTCACCGACCAGTTCGGTGACGGCGTAGAAGGCCGTCATCAGCACCACCAGCGTCGGAATGATGCCGGTGACGAAGCCGGCGAACACCTCGCCGCCCTTCTGGAAGATGCCGATGAAGTACTTGCCGATGGCGGTCAGCCAGCCGAGCTGCTCTTCCTGCTGGACGTCCTTCAGCTTTTCCTTGAACTGATCGACAGTGATCGGTCCGCTGTCCGCTTGCGCAAGGACAACGAGATGGTCAGAGGCATGCTCGACGGCGAGCTTGCCATGCAATGCAGCATCCGAGACCATGGCACCTGCGACATGCAGATTGTGCACGGCCATATCGGCATGCTGCGCCAACAACGAAAATACAGACATCTCTCCTCCTTATGCCGCCCGCCGGTTGATCCCAGTCGGTGCGCGGCGTCCTCTCGTCCTCTAGGCCCTTGCTACGTTCAAACCGGACAGGCCCGGCTTCTTTCCCGGCTCCGACCGTGTTTTGTCGATCTGTTCGATCGCCCGTTTCACGGCCTCGGCCACACCGGGTTCCCCCTCCCCCATGATTACAGGGTTGGACCGGAGTCGATCGAGGGGAACGCCCTCGAACTCTTCATGTCTTTTGAACTTGGTGAACACGGAACGGCCGCTCATCACCATCAGGCGGCGCACGACCAGATCGGGTGTCACCACGACGAGCGCGATAGTGCCCTTGGCCAATCGACCGCGAAAATTGCCGGCTCCGACGAAGCCATCCTTGTATTGGTCGGTGACGCCCCTGAAGACGTCCGAATAGTGTCGCATCTGCAGCCAGACGCCGAGCGATTGCAGCGCCCACACAATAACCAGCAGAAGCAGTCCCCACTGCCAAATCGCCATTCGGTTCTCCTCCCGAAGCCTCAGTTGAACCGCACCTTGGACCGACGCGTGACAACAGCAAAGTGAGAACATTTGTTTCCAAGAATGTCAATATGTATGATATTGGCATCGACCATTCATCCACAGGGGCCGTCAACCGATTTCGGCGACGGCGCCGTTGTGCTACCCTGACCGGGAAACAGGATACGCGGAATATGGATCTGCCCTTTAGGGACGAACTGGCCCTGATGCCCGACCTTCGCCATCGGTTGCGGCAATTGCGCTGGTTCCGCGCTACCTTCCGCGGCAGCGCCAAGGTGGTCTCGGACACGTTCGGCGTGCGCTTCGAGATCGACGAGGCCAAGCTCACCAGGGCCTTTCTCGACTGGGTCGAAATCATGGAGGCGCAGAAGCGCTTCGCCGCGATCGACCGCGCCGACTTCATCGTCTTTGCCGCCGGCCTCGTGCTGCGCGAACTGATAAAGCAGGCGCCGGCCAAGGAAATCTCCGGCCTCACCCAGCTGATCGAGACGGAAACGAATGCCGGCACGCTGGAAATCGTCCGCTTCTGGCCGGAAGGGTTCCTTTACACCAACTACTGCGTCTCGGTGATTTCGGCGATCCACGAGCAGGAATTCGGCACAGCGCCGAGCATCGACAAATGCGCCGACGATCTGCGCACCTGGTGGTCCTATCGCGAGAACGTGACCGAGATGCCGGCCTATGCGGTGGCCTTCCTCGATCGCTTCCTCGGCGCCGAACCGAACTGGATCACGCCGGATCGCGCACAGTCCCGGCAAGCCATGCAACGGGCGCTCGGGACTTCCCGTGCGAGCGATGCGCTGCGCCAGCTTTGAACTGCCGGCTTGTGGCCCAAAACACCCGCGCTATTGAACATTTGACTTTTTGCCGATAGCGATGTGCGAAATTGACTCGAAAGGAAAGCGCGTGGCGCGATCAAGGCCTATCATTTTCGATTGCGACGGCGTTCTCGTCGACAGCGAGCCGCTGGCCGCACGGGCCTACGAGCGCGTCTATGAAAAGCACGGCATGCCCGGCGTAAACACCGGCATCATCGCCCAGTGCATCGGCATGAAGCAGTCCGACATCATCGCCAAGATCAGGGAATTGACCGGGCACCAGTTTCCGGCAGCGTCCGACGGCGACATCTGGGCCGAGACCAAAGTGCTGTTTTCCGAGGAGTTGAAGCCGACACCCGGGATCACCGCATTTCTGCGGGCGCTTGCCGGCGACCGCTGTGTCGCCTCTTCATCCTCCGTCGAGCGCATAAACCACAGCCTTGCCGTTGCCGGGTTGGCAATGTTTTTCGGCGATGCGATCTACAGCTCCTCGATGGTCAAGAACGGCAAGCCCGCACCGGACATCTTCCTCTTCGCCGCCGACAAGATGGGCGCCAACCCGGCTGATTGCATCGTCATCGAGGATTCGCCATTCGGCATCCAGGGTGCGGTCGCGGCCGGCATGACGGCGATCGGCTATACCGGTGGCGGTCACACTTATGCCGAGCACTGCGCGCGACTGACGGCGGCGGGCGCCAATTTCGTCTGCGGCGATTGGCAAGAAGTTAGCCGGCAATTGGCCGGACTCGGCGTGCCGGCCTAATTTAGCGGATACTTAGTGAATCCACGGCTGGCCCATTCGCCAGGAGGGACTAATGATCCCACACGGTAGTTGAAGGATAGGACCCTCGTCGCATCGGGATCGACCTCACACCGGAAGTTTAGATTATACCAGGTATTTCTGGTGCTGAAGGCGGCCTGAGTAGGATTGAGAACATTGCCTTTGTCCAGCGTAATGGTTGGCACCCATTTGACCGGATAGTCGGCACTTTGCAGTTCCCGGCTCAGAACATTGCCGCAAAGGGTGGCCACGCGCTGACCGCGCGGCACATTATCCATGGAGCTTGTGGCGAACGCGTTGCCGGTTGCCCCCTGCGAGTAAAGCTTTCTGACGCCCGGGAGGCCGGAATAGATCGGCGATCCTGCAACGTCGTTGTTGGTGGGATTTGACCTTCCAGCATTCCCGATCGGCGCTTTGAAGGCTCTTGCGGGTTTAAACGCCATTGTCTTGGCAGGTTTGGGCTTTGCCTTTCCAGTTGAGGCCGGGGGCGCCGGCTTACCAGCGGTCTCAGCCGCCAATGGCTTTGGCGTCACGACCGCTTGCTTTTCGGCGGGTTGCGGTGCGAGCCTTTGATTGTCCGGCTGCTGTTTGTCAGTGTCCTCGGTCTCCTGCTTCTCCTCGTTTTGCGCAGGTTTGGCGTCCGGCGCAACGGTGGCCGGCTTCTCATCGGGCTTGCTGGGCTCTGCATTCTGTTGTGGCGTTGCAGCCGAGGCGGGCTGGGTCGGCGCGGGCGTCGGTGCTTCAGGCGGCTTCGCCGCCTCATCCTTGGCCGGCGACGGCGTGTTGGGTTTAGCGCTGCTTCCGTCGAGCGATTTCTCGGGCCCGGTATCTTTCTGGCCGTATTGGAAAACGCGCTTCAGAATCTGGTCGTCTGGCGGTTTCGGCGGTTCCAGAGGCGGCTTTTGTTCAGGCGGCTTTTCAGCCTTCTTTTCAGGTGTCGGCTCCGGTGGCTTTGGAGTAGGTTGCGGCTTAGGCTTCTCGGGCGGCGGCACGATCGCGACATTGACGGGCTGCTCCTGCTGATCCGGCTGCTGCTCGGATCTCGGCAGGCCAAAGAACAAGAACGCTGAGATCAAGGCATGCAGGATCAGCGATGCGGCTAAGGCCCATCGCCAATTGCGAAACCATTCTCGTATCTTGCCGTTCATTGCGCCCGATGTGGAATGAAATAAAGGCGGCTTCAAGCATAAGCACGGGATTGACGCAATTTGACCGGTGACAGCTTGGTGATCTGCGCTCGCACGGGCCGTGCGTCACCAAAATGCTGGCGCGGCTCAAGCAACTCGACGATCCAGACCTGAAATCAGCTAGTAGCTTTGCCGATGGCGCTGAATCCCATCCAGAAACCGGTCATCCAGCCGGGTTTCGCCAAACCAGTTCAGCCGGTTGATGCTGACGAGGCCGGCATCGATCACCTCGTTCTCGTCGCCCGGCTCACTCGCATGAGCCCGCCCGCGCGGGACAGTGATGACGGTGCGATCACCATCGCTCTCCACGATCTCGGCCTTGCGGGCGATCTTGTCGCGGCCAATGCGCGGCTGGCGGATTCCGGCCGGCAGCGCGGTCGGCAGGTTGACGCTTAACCAATGCCCCTCCGTCGCCCAGTCGGCGCGCGATTGCCACAACGAGGCGATAAGCTCACCCAGCCACTGGTCGTCGGCATCGGTGAAATCAGGATTCTTCACACGCGAAAAGCCAATGGCCGGCACGCCCCAGAAGGTCGCCTCGCGCGCAATGCCAAGTGTGCCGGAATAGGCGAGGTCTTCGGCGACGTTGCGGCCGTCATTGACGCCCGCCAGCACCAGGTCCGGTCTCCGCGCATCGGCAAACAGCCACGTCATCGCGCTCACCACGCAATCGGCCGGCGTGCCGGAACAGGAATGCCAGCCTGGCTTTGTGCGCCGCATCGTCAAGGGCCTGGCGATCGTCAAGGACGAACCGGCGGCGGTGCGCTTGCCGTCGGGCGCGACCACCCAGACATCGTCGCTCAACGCGCTTGCGGCCTTGACGAGACGGGCAAGCCCCGGCGCTTCGATGCCGTCGTCGTTGCAGATCAGAATTCTCATCGTCTTCTGGCCTCCGGAACCGTGATGCGCTGGCCGGTGCGGTATTGTGTGCGCAGCGATGGGATATGGATTTTGAGATCGCCGAGAAGTTCGGCGGCGCAGGAGTGACCGAGCGCCGCAGGACGCCCGGCCCTCTCCCAGATATCGACATTGCCTGACAGCGTCGGATGAGTGGGCATGCGCACCCAGTCCGCCCGGCCGGCTTTGTGCAACAGATCGCCTGGTGAACCTGAAGGCAGATGCCCGGTGAGCAGTACTGGAAGCCCGGTCTCGCTCGCGCGCGGCAGCAGCCGTGACGATGGGCCGGCCTCACCCATGCCGTCATCAGCAAGCAACGGCATTGACGGCAGGGGATCGGCATCGGTCCAGTCGGCTGCTTCCCGCAAGCGGCGTCGCAGAAACTCTGAAACACCCGGCAACAAGGCTGCCGTGGCGCCGATCTGCGCTTCCAGGGACGAACGCATGCCGGCGTGGATGGCAAACGGTCCCGGCAAGGCCGCGATCAGCTCCAGCGACCGCCCCGAAAGCGGTGTCGGCAAGAGGCACCCTTGCGGATGCTTCGCGATCCAGTCCGAAATGGCTTGGGCCCGTGCCGCCCCTGGCACCGGATCGGCGCCATAGGACGCATCGAGGACAAGCAGGTCGCAGTGTGGGATCGTGTCCATGACGAACACGTTGCTGTCCGGCACCACGTCGGCGGAATAGGCAACGCGGCTCTCGCCATCGTCGACGGCAAACCAGACGCCGCCCACGACATGCCCCGACCGTCCGGTCCGGATGGAGAGATTGCCGCTCTCCAGCGTATCCCCCGGTTCGAACAATTCGATGCGGTCCTTCGGAAAGGGGAACTGCCTGAAATCCTCGGGATCAGCATAACCGGCAAGTGTCGCCGGAGCCTCGTCGCGGGTCTCGGCCGTCATGAAAATCGGGCCGGCATAGCCGCGCGACAACAGCCAGCTCAGTGCACCGACATGATCCTCATGCGCATGCGAGACGAACAGCGCATCGATGTCGGCGACCAACCCGTTCAGTGCCGGATAATATTCCGCTCCGGAGGCGCCGACCTTGATGCCGACGTCGAGCAGGATGCGATCGTTGCCGCTGCTGACAGCAAGACTGGTGCGGCCTTTTTCGCCGAAGCCGCCGAGCAGGTCGAGCATCATCACGATGCCGCCCCCGCTGCCGGGATCAGCCAGCCGGATCGTATCCGCAGACGCGCCTGGGCTCCGCTCTCCAGCATGACTGGGTCGGGCTGTTCGAAATGCAGGGTGAGGCTGGGGTCGGTCGAAGGCGTGAATTCGATGCGTGCCGCGCCGCCCTGGTAGATTACCCGCTTGACCAGACCATTGAAGCCTGGGCCGTCTGGCGACACGTCGAGATCGGCTGACCGGCAGCAGATCTTTGCCCCGGCCCTCGGCCGCTCGCCAGGCCGGCAGCGCACAACCAGTTCAGCGCCGAGAACCCGGACCTTGCAGTGGCCTGCCAGCTCCGCGCTCAGCACTTCGACGGGCAGCAAAATGCCTTGCGAAATGAAGGACGCCACCATTTCATTTGCCGGCTCATGATAAAGCTCGCGCGGCGTCGCCAACTGGGCGAGGCGCCCGCCGTCCATCACCGCGATCCTGTCGGCCAGCGCCATCGCCTCGGCCTGATCGTGGGTGATGTAGACGATGGTCGTGCCGGTGCGCTTGTGGAAGGACGAGAACTCGTCCTCCATCGAGGCCCTCAGATGGACGTCCAGATTGGCGAGCGGCTCATCGAACAGCACCAGCGAGGGCGCGGCGACAAGGCAGCGTGCAAGGGCCACGCGCTGGCGCTGGCCCCCGGAGAGATTGGCCGGCCGGCGCTCGCCCAGCCCCTGCAGATTGACCAGCGCCAGCGCGTCTTCGACCTTCTTGCGCGCGACCACCTTGTCGAGCTTCGCAACCTTCAGCGAATAGCCGATGTTCTCGGCCACCGTCATGTGCGGCCAGAGCGCATAGTTCTGGAAGACGATGCCGACGCGCCGCTTCTCCGGCGCGACACTGCCGCCCTTGCCCGACACGACCTCGCTGCCGATGCGGATCTCGCCTGAGGTCACCTTCTCGAATCCGGCCACCAGCCGCAGCAACGTCGTCTTGCCGCAGCCGGAGGGGCCGAGCACCGCCAGGAACTCGCCGTCACCAACATCGATCGACACGTCCTTGACGGCGTCGAAATTGGCGAAGCTCTTGGTCACATTGTCCAGGCTCAATCGCGCCATGGCAGCACTCCGGTCGGAAGGTAGGGGGCAAGCAGATTGGTCACCAGCATCAGCACGAAGGTGACCGCCACCGTGATGACCGACATCGCCGCCGCGTAGTTGGAATCGCCGCCCTGCTCGAAGGAAAACATGACGACGCCGATCGTTTCCGAGCCCGAAGACCACAGCAGCGCCGACACGGTGAGTTCGCTCAGCGCCGTCATGAAGATCAGCAGGCCGCCGGCGATCGCCGCCGGCGCTACCAAGGGAAAGATGATCGTACGCATGCGTGTGAACAGCCCGGCGCCCGCCACTTGCGCTGCCTCCTCCAGCGCCCGGTCGATCTGGTGATAACCGCTGATGGTTGGCCGCAACGCCAGCACCAGGAAGCGGGCGAGGTAGGCATAGAGGATGATCCAGACGGTGTTGTAGAGATGGATGCCGGTCAGCGGGATCGGCCGCAGGAACAGGAGCAACGAGGCGATCGCCAGCACCACACCGGGCAGGGCGTAGGGCAGTTCGATCGACAAATTGAGCAGCCGCACCCAGCGCTGTTTGCCCCAGGCGATCAAATAGCCGATCGGCACGGCGACCAGGACCGCGAAGAAGGCGGCGGCAATCGACAGCCAGAAGCTGTTGAAGAAGGCGCGGCTGGCCGCATCATGCTCGAACAGCACGAAGCGATAATTGTCGAAGGTTGCCGTCTTGGCGGTAAGCGCGATGCCGTAGCCCGGCACCAGCGACGTCAGCACTAGCCCGAACAGCGGCAGGAACAGCACCGCCACGATCAGCAGCCACATGCCGGCCTGGACGGCCGGCCGCCAGCGGCCGAGTTCATAGGGCTCCGCCGCCAGCGATGTGGAGCTGATGCGATAATCACGGCGACGGCTCATGACCTCCTGGGCAAGAATACCCGCCATGGCGATGATACCGATCAGCACCGACAGGAATGCGGTTTCGCCCAGCACCGCCGGGCCGCCGCCGGCCAGCTTCTGATAGATGAGCGTCGGCAGGACGAGGTAGTTGGCGGGAATGCCGAGGAAGGCCGGAATACCGAAATTGCCGACGCAGGAGACGAAGGCGAGTGCCGCGGCCGCCATGATCGACGGCGTCATCAGTGGCAGCACGATGGTGACCAGCACGGTGAACCAGCCGGCGCCGCCCGCCCGCGCCGCCTCGACCAGTTCGCGCGGCAGCTTGCGCAGGCCCGCCCGCACCAGCAGGAAGACCAGCGGCCCATACTGCACGCCGAGCAGCAGGATGATGCCCGATGTGGAATAGAGCGGGTTTTTGGTGCCGAGCGGCGGTGCCGCGCCGAACAGTTTGAGGAACGGGCTTGCCGGGCCGAACAATTGCAGCCAGGCCAGCGCCGTCACCTGCGGCGCGATCATCAACGGCATGACATAGCAGAGCACCAGGGCGCTGCGGCCGCGTATGTCGGTCAGCGTGATGAGGACGGCGACCAGCGTTCCCGAGAGCACCGCAAGCAGGGTGCCGCTGACGCCGACGACCAGCGTGTGCCATGTCGCGATCCAGGTCGCGGGACTGGCAAGCCCGGCCTTGATCGCTGCGGCCGACAGCGTGCCGCCTGGTGCCACGATCTCCTTGATGAGACGCAGCATCGGCAGCAGGGAGAGCAGGACGATGACGACGGCCACCGCCGCCGTCAGGACCATTTCCTGGCCCCGGCTTTCCCTGATCCGTGTTGACATGATTGCTTTTCCTGGGATCGATCAGCCGATGCGCTCGGGTTTCGCGCGTGGGGCGGGCGCGGGAGGGGGGGGGGGCGCCGGGTGTAAGCGGTTGACCCCCCCCAACAAGTCGACGAACTAGTTGTTGGGGGGGGGGTGGGGGTGGTGTTT
>NZ_JAMYRC010000067.1:0-22975 GCF_040321205.1 Mesorhizobium sp. M0496
GCTGATAATCGACGAGGCCGTCACAGACGTTCTCGACTCTCCCCCCTGTGAAGGCGAAACCACGCAGGGCGCAATCGCTGTCCCTATGGAGGCTGCATAGCCTCCTGCGTCCTGCGATCCTCAACGCCATGCTGAGGGTAATGCGGCAGGGAGAAATCGTCACGCGCTTCACCGAAATCATTCGCCACGTCTGCGATCCGCCCAGACGGCGCAAAAGCCAATCCGCAGCAGCATGGATCGCCGGCATAGCGTAAAGTTAGCGCCTATGGGGTGCTGTCCCTCCAACATCAGGTTGGCTGGCCTGATCCTAAGCGGCTTCCGCCAGGCACTTGGCGCACGTCCCGCGAAATTCGATCACGGCTTTCTTGGCGGCGAAACCAGTGGAGCGCACCCATTCGTCCAACCGGTGGCCGACATCGTGGTCGGACATTTCGGTCACTTGCCCGCATGTGTCGCAGATGGCGAAGGCGGTCATCGAATGGCTGTGGTCGTGCGGCTCGGCGCAGGCGACGAAGGAGTTGATGCTTTCGAGCCGATGCACGAAGCCGGACTTCACCAGCGTGTCGAGCGCCCGATAGACCTGCAGCGGCGCGCGGAAACCGCGTTCGCGCAATTGATCTAGCAAAGTATAGGCGCTGAGCGGCCCGCTGGCGGCCTCAAGCTTCTCGAGCACGCACAGCTGGTTCTTCGTCAGCACATCCCTTGCCGCCATGGTCCTGATCCAACTCGTCTTGCGTCGCTCGCGCTTCATTTCCGTGCGCAAACAATCCCTGTCCCACCCAGATAGCGACGAACAGGCATTTTTGCTACTGTTTCCAACATCCCTGCCCGGAAGGCTGTCGAGAACCGGCTATTGTCGATCCGGAGTGGGTAGCAGGCAGGTTGCTCTCCGATGCAACATTCAAAATACTGACAAAATCTCCGGCAAGAATTGCCGCGCTTGGAAATTCGATCGGGCTTGGGGAAGCAATCATGATCAAATTGACGCGGCGGACGCTGCTGGTCGGCACGTCCGCGCTGACGATGGCCGGCATGGTGTCGTTCCGGACCATGGCCGCATCGCGCACCTACCATGCGTTGCTGGTCGCCTGTACCGAATATCCCAACCTGCCGCAGAGGAACTGGCTGATCGGGCCGAAGAACGATGCCGGCCTCGTCCACGAATATCTCCTGAAGAATGTGCCCGATCCGGTACGGTTCGCGCCGGAGAACATCACGCTGCTCGCCAAGGATGTCCCCGGCGCCAGTGGCTTGCCGACCCATGCGGCGATCAAGACCGCACTGGCCGACCTTGCCGCCAAGGTGCAGCGTGACGATTTCGTCTATCTGCACCTGTCCGGTCACGGCGCCCAGCAGCCGCAGATAGTCAAGGGCGACGAGACCGACGGGCTCGACGAGATCTTCCTGCCCGTCGACATCGACAAATGGATCCACCGCGACGCCGGCGTGCCGAACGCGCTGATCGACAACGAAATCGGCGCAGCACTCGACGCCATCCGCGACAAGGGCGCCTTCGTCTGGGTCGTGTTCGACTGCTGCCATTCCGGCACAGCGACACGCGCCGTCGAGGTCGACGACGAGCTGGAGCGCAAGGTCGAGTTTGCTGACCTGGTCGGCGGCAGCGAGGCCGAGCGGGCTGCTGCGATCAAGGCCTATGATGAGGTGACATCGGCCGCCGGCTCGCGCGGCGTCGATGACAACGGCGCGCGCAAGCCGGCCTTCAGCCTGACCCCGACCGGCGGCGAACCGATCGCCAAGGGCAAGCTGGTCGCCTTCTATGCCGCACAGACGGTAGAGACGACGCCGGAAATGCCGCTGCCCAAGGGCGCGACGGATGCGCCGCGGTTCGGCCTGTTCACCTTCACTATCCTGTCGAAACTGGCCGAGAATCCCAATGTCACCTACCGCCAGCTCGGCCAGGCCGTGCTGCAGCAATATTCGGCCGACAGCCGCACCCGGCCGACGCCGCTGTTCGAGGGCGAACTGGATGCCCGTGTGTTCGGCACCGACAAGACAGACGCGGTCAAGCAGTGGCCCGTCGTCATCAAGGACGGCGAAGCGACGATCGGAGCCGGCCTGCTGCACCGCCTCACTCCCGGCAGCAAGCTCGCCATCCTGCCTTCGGCACTATCGCCGCTTTCCGATGCAGTCGGCTTTTTGGAAGTGCGGTCGGCCAAGAACCTGGAAAGTCGCGTCAAGCCCGTCGAATTCGACAAAAAGCCGGCGCTTAAAGTCGCCGACATTCCGGCCAACGCCTATGCGCGGGTGGCGGAGATTGCCGTCGACTACAAGCTTATCGTCGCGCGGCCGGCCGTGGCAAAGGGACTTGAGAAGGAAACCGCTCTGGTCAATTCGGTTCTCGACGAACTGGCGACAGCCAAGGAGACCGGTTTCAACATCGAGCTGGTCGAACCCGGCAAAAGCGCCGAACTCCGCTTCGCGGTGATGCGCGAGAATGCCATTACCGGCGCCGCCGAGGATGCGACCGACAAGCCAGCGCTGTGGTTCCTGCCGGCCTCGGGCGACGTGACCCTGAAGGACGGCAGCAAGCCGCCGCTGATCATTATCCACATGGATGACCGCCAGAAGCTGGTCGACGCAACGACCAGGAACCTGCGCACCATCTTCCGCGCCACCGGGCTTTCGCGGCTGGCGGCGGCCTCCGACTACAAGCCCGAGGACCTCGACGTCCAGTTCCAGGTTAAACGCCGCGACAAGGACGGCCTCGAACCCTTGCAGGCTTCCGTGGTGCCGCGCGTTTCACCGGGCGACGAGGTGCATGTGCTGGCCAAGAACAGCTCGGACCTTCTGGTCGACATCAACGTGCTCTATGTCGGCAGCGACTATTCGATCACCCATATCGTTGCCGAGCGCCTCGCCCCTCAGGCCACGCTCGAAGAGGGACTGCTGGCCTTCACCGACACCAGCTTCGGCATGGAACGGATGATCGCGGTTTTGACCGAGGCGCCGCCGGAGAGCGAGAAGGAGGACCTGAGTTTCCTGGCGCAGGACGGCGTCGCCTCGGCGACACGAGGAGTGGGTTCCGCCGCCAGCTTCTCCGACATGCTGACCGATCTCGGCATGGCGCCGGCAACCCGCTCGGTGATGCGGCTTGCCGACAAGAGCGGGCCGAAGGGCGCGGTGATGATCTTCCCGATGGAGACGGTGCCACGCGCCTGAGCGGATGCCGGAGCGAAGGCCAGCTCTTGCACGATCGGCGCGATATGAGAACATTCCCGGCCGCAGCTTTGGCGCATGACGGCCGGATGAAACGGATAGGATCGATTGTGAAGAACTCTGTGTTTTCCTGGCGTGGAACGGTGGCCGGCCTTGCTGGCGGCCTGTTGCTGATCGCCAGCGCTTCGGCGGACGAGGCCTGCGGGCTATGCGTCAAGCAGATCGTCACCAACTCGGAGCTGGCGACGTGTTTTCTCGATCAGTATGACCAGATCGCCAAAAGCAGCAGCAACGCCGTTATCGTTGATCTCAGCAACTGCGCCTCGCGCGGTGTCGTCGAAGCCTTGCCGTCACCGAACAAGGGAGCGACGGAGCCCGACGTGCAGTTCATGATTTCGCGCCCGCAGCTGGAATGCCTGAAAAAGAAGCTGGAGGCGCCAGGCATCGTGCTGGATCCCTCCGCCATCATTGAACTGGATACCTGCCAATGAAAAAACCGGCAGGCAGCACCAGGCAAACAGCAGCGCCCGCGAAAGCACCGACGGCGAAGCAGGCTTTGCCGGAAACCACCGAAGGCTTTCCGTGGCCGAGCAGCCATGAGATCAAGAAGGAGAGCAACCCCTTCACCGACCGCGACTGGCGCATGCTGGTCTATGCCTGGTCGGGCATGGCAGTGCGTCTCGCCATCATCTTCACCTTGATGTTTTCGGTCTACCAGTTCCTGGCCAACCAGGAGCAGAAGCGCGTCGAGCAGACCATGTCGCTGGTCGAACTCTGGGAAAACAAGGACTACCAGCAGGCGCAGCGTGCCCTGAAGGATCGTCTGACGGCCCTCAACGCCAAATATGACAATCTGCTCAGCGCCAACCCCTCGCCGACCGAGGAGCAGGTGTTCCGGCAACGGATCGGCATCGAGGCGATGACCGCCGGTGGTGGCGACATGCCGGTCGCCGATTTCAACGAGAATTTCGACCGCATCGTCTATTTCCTCAACCGCCTGTCGTTCTGTGTCGATGGCGATCTGTGTTCGCGCAAAGTGACCGACGCCTATTTCCGCGACTATGCCGCCTCGTTCTGGAGCTATTTTGCCGGCTACATCGACAAGCAGCGCAAGGCGGGTTCACCCACTTTCGCCACGGCAATCGAGACTTATGTGCGCAATGCACAGCCTGCGGCCGAAGCCAAATAGCGATGGGAAAAACCGGTCTCCGCCTGATGCGCGCCTGCCGCTGGCTGGCTCTCGGCGGAGCATTGATCGGGACTTCGGTTGCCCATGCCGAGGACGCACCGGATTTCCACCTCGACCTCGATACTGGCGGCCATAGTGCGCAGGTCACCGATCTCACCTTCACACCCGATGGCGAAGACATCGTGTCGGCATCCAATGACAAGACCATCCGCATCTGGGACTGGCAGAATGGGGTGATGCTGCGCACCATCCGCGGCTATCTCGGCAATGGCAGCGACGGCAAGATCTTCACGATCGCGGTCTCGCCCGACGGCAAGACGATCGCCGCCGGCGGCTATTTCGGCGCCAGTCTTGGCGACAAGCCGCCCTATGGCGACATCAGGCTGTTCGACTTCGCCACCGGCAAGATGAAGGGAGTGCTCAAGGCCGCCGACTACGCGACCTACGATCTGGCCTTCTCTCCTGATGGGGAAACGCTGGCTGCCGGAGGCGCCGACGGCGTCGTCTATCTCTGGCGGTCTGACGACAAATCCGTGACCGGCTGGACGCTGGACAAGAAGCTCGACGCCGATTCCTGGCACATCGACAAGCTCGCCTTCGCCGCCGGTGGAACCCGTCTGGCAGCGACGACCACTGACAACGGTATCCGGCTGTGGGACGTCGCGAAGGGCGAGGAGATCGCATTGCCCGACGAAGCCGATCCGCTGCGGGACATCAGCGTGATGGCACTGGCGGTTTCGCCCGACGGGGCCTTGTTTGCCACCGGCAGCAAGGACGGGAAGGTCCAGCTCTGGCGCGCGACAGATGGCACGCTGGCACGCGCCATGCCGACGCAGGATTTCTTCATCGGTTCGCTGACTTTCGCCAAGGATGCGCGGCTCATCGCCTCCTGCGGCTATCGCTGCGCCGACAGGCACCGCTCCATCGTCTGGAACACCGACACCGGCGAAAAGACGCTCGACTATACCGGCCATGACGGCACGGTCTATGCCAGCGGCGCCAAGGCTGATGGCTCGCTGATAGCAACCGCCGGCGGCACCCGCAACGCCATCCAGGTCTGGGATCCCGCGACCGGTGAGCGCAAGGCTCTGCTGCAGGGCGTGGGGGAACCGGTGACGGCCGTCGGCATCGACGCGACCAACGACGCCATCGCCTGGGGCAATGCCAACCCTTGCTCCGATCGCGTAGCCTGCCCCGAACAAATGGGCGCGCTGGACAACAAACTGGCACTGCCGACCTCCGAACGCTTCTTCGAGGAGCCGCAGCCGCTGACGGAGCCAGGCTCGTTTGCGCGCGCCGCCCTTACCGACGGCCAGTGGTCGCTGCACGCCAAGGCAGGCGGCAATGACGCGCTGGAAAACGCAGTTCTGGAAATCGCCAATGGCGGCAAGCTGGTACGCAGCATCGAGAACGACGCCACCAACGGTTTTGTTCATTCGGCCTACATACTGATCGACAAGGGTCTTGGCGTGATCACCGGCGGCAATGACGGCACGCTGCTCGAATACCGGACCGCGACCGCGAAAGTGTCGGGCGAATTCACCGGCCACACCGGCGAGATCAACGCCATGGTTGCCTCTGAGAAGGCCGGCCTGCTGGTCACCGGCGGCGCCGACCAGACGCTGAAACTATGGAACCTGAAGACGCACGAGCTGATCGTGTCGATGTTCTTTGCCGGCTCGCAATGGATCGTCTGGATGCCGCAGGGCTACTATTATTCCTCCGACGAGGGCGACAAGCTGATCGGCTGGCAGGTCAACCAGGGGCGCGACCATGAAGGCCGCTTCATCCGCGCCGGCCAGTTGAAGAAATATCTCTGGAGTCCGGAGATGGTGCGCCGGGCAATTATCCTGCGCAGCGCAAAACAGGCGGTCGAGGAAATGCGGCCCGGCGTCGACAACGAGTTGCAGAAGCTTTTGCAGCGCAAGCCGCCGGAGTTCGGCATCCGTCTGGCGGAAGACCAGAGCAAGGTCCGCGACGGCTACGTCGCCGTCGAGATATCAGGCGCCAAGGAAGCTGGAACCGATGTCGCCGGCTTCTCGATCCTGTCGAACAGCCTCAATGTGGGCGATGTCACGGCCCGCTCGGCGGATGGCAGCAGCACCATTATCGAGATACCGGTCGAGAACGGCGAGAACACCATCCGCGTCACCGGCACCAACGAATATGGCTATCTGACCGAACGCAGCGTGACTGCACTGGCGAGGAAGACCGAGAGAACCGAGGCCAAGGGCAAGCTCTATGTGGCAGTCATCGGCGTCGACAAATATCCGTTCCTGACCGACGCCTGTTCGGGCCGCGCCTGCGACCTGCGCTACCCCGTCGATGATGCCACGGAATTCCTCAAGGTAGTTTCGCAAAAATCGGCGCCGCTGTTCTCGTCGATGGAGACGCTGGTTCTGGTCAACCGCGAGGCGCTCGACGAGAGCCCCGACAAGGCCAAGCAAACCTACGCCGTCGCCAGTGCCGAACGCATCATGGAACCCGACTCGGACACGATCGACGATCAGCTCGCCGACTTCCTCGACAGGCCCGGCGAGCACGACACCACCATCATCTTCGTCGCCGGCCACGGCATCAACATCGACGAAGACTATTATTTCATCCCAACCGACGGCCGCAAACAGGATGCCGAGCGCTGGAAGCGCTCTTCGCTTGTCGACTGGTCGGATATCCAGAAATCGGTCGAGCGGGCCAAGGGCATGCGCTTCATGCTGCTCGACACCTGCCATGCCGCCAACGCCTTCAATCCGCGCCTGGAAAAAGACGCGCAGGACGCGCGCATCGTGGTGTTTTCCGCCACCGCCGCCAACAACACCGCAGCCGAACTGCCGGAACTCGGCCACGGCGTCTTCACCTATTCGATCCTCGAAGGCCTGCGCGGAAAGGCCAGGACGTCGGACGGCGGCGTGACACTGTTCGGCCTTGCCGACTATATTTCGCGCGAAGTGGTGCGGCTGACGTCGTCGAAACAGAAGCCGTTCTACTATGTCGGCGGCGTGGAGAACATTGTGCTCGCCGCGCCATGAGGAGGCGAGGCCTACGCCAGGGCACCCCTCTCCCCCGCAAGGGGGGAGGTCGGCTGTCGGGACTGCTTACGCTGATCTGCAGCGCTGCAAGAAAACTCGCGAGGCGGAAGCTGCCAATCTCCCCCCTTGCGGGGGAGATGTCCGGCAGGACAGAGGGGGGTGCCTGCGCGCCGGCCAGCATCCTGCTGATCTTCGCCATCACTCTCCTGCCCCTCCCCGGCTTCGCCGCACCTGTCGTCTGCCCGCCGGGCACCGATAACTTTCCGCCCTTCTACGACGAGGTCACGCTGTTCAAGGATGCTATCGCCAGCGTCGCCGATATCCAGCCTTCCAACCAGCGGCTGACCGGCATCACGGTGCCACACCATCTGCTTGCTGCCGATCTGGTGGCGCTCGGCTTCCGGGCGGCGTCGGGTTTCCGCTACAAACGGATCATCATCCTGTCGCCGGACCATTTTCACAAGACGCACAAGCTCTACGCCACCACGCTGCGCGGCTTCGACACCGTGCTTGGCCCGGTCGCGGCCGACACCAATGCCGTACGTCGTCTCGAGACGAACGGCGACATGGTCGAGGAGTCGTGCCTGTTCGACAAAGAGCATGGCGTGCGTGCCATGCTGCCTTTCCTGCACCACTATTTCCCCGAGGCGAAAATCGTGCCCGTGGCAATGTCGGTGAAGGCGCGTCGCGGCGACTGGGACAGGCTGGCCGAGGCTTTAAAGCCGATTGTCGACAAGGACACGCTGATCGTCGAATCCACCGACTTCTCGCACTATCTGCCGCAGCATGACTCCAGACGCTTCGACCAGCAGTCCCTGAACATGCTGGCCGCCGGGTCGCTCGACGGCATAGCTGCACTTCGCCAGCCCGATCATGCCGATTCCGTCGGCGCGCTCTACATCCAGACAAGGCTGCAGCGCGAGCTGTTCGGCGCCCTGCCGCTGGTCGTCGCCAACGAAAACTCGCAGGAACACACGTCGGACTATGTCGAGCGGACCACCAGCTATGTCGTTGCGCTGTTCGGCGCCTTCGGCCCCGGCTTCAACAATCCGGCACGGCCAAAGGACAGGATCTATTATCTCGCCGGCGACGTGAATTTCGGCCGCGCCATGAAGAAGATCCTGGTTCGCGACGGCGTTGCCGACCGCATCGTCGACAGCGCTCTGGCCCTGACCGGATCGCGGCCGCTGATCGTCAACCTCGAAGGTGTTATCCTGCCCAACGTGCCGGAAGCGATCGACGACATGACGCTGGCGATGCCGCAAGACCTGGCTGTCGACATGCTGAAGCGGCTGCATGTCGCCGGCGTCGGGCTCGCCAACAACCACGCCTACGATCTCGGACCGTCAGGCTATGCCGAGACGCTACGCGCGCTGGATGAAGCCGGCATCCCGCATTTCGGCCAAGGCGAGACGCTGGCGCTTGCCGATCTCGACCTTGTCGGCCTGACCGACATCGACACCAACGGTTCGAAGAACACCGACCTGCTCACCCCTGCCCTGCTCGACCGGCTGCTGCACGAGGATGCCGAGCGGCCGGTGGTCGCCTTCGTCCATTGGGGCCGCGAATACAAGACCGCACCGTCGAAGCGGGAAGACATACTTGCCGACCAGATGCGCCTGCGCGGCGCTTCAGTCATCATCGGCGGCCACCCACATGTGTCGAGCGAAGCGATTGTCCCGCTGGGCGGCGGCGATGTGGCGGAGGTCTATTCGCTCGGCAATTTCCTTTTCGACCAGCGCGCCGAACGCTCGTCCGGATCGATGCTGGAACTGCGCGTCTTCGCCCAGGGCACGATCTTCACCAGGCTCATTCCCCTTCCCAACTATTTCGAGATGGGCAGGAAATAAACGCTCCCAGGGTGTGTTGAGATTCAGGTCAGGCCGAGTCGAAAACGGCAGGTTCCGAGAACCGGAGCGGAGCGTACTTTTCGTACGCGAGCACCGGAAGCGTAGGAAGCTGCCGTTTGCAGACCGGCATCACCTGAATATCGACACACCCTAACCGCAGCCGACCATATCGCGCGGCAGATAACAGGCCGCCGGCTCGGTCCTGGTCTCGAACAGCGACTGCTTCGGCCGGAAATAGAAGAAGGTGACCGGCTTGCTCTCGCGCATGCTGCCGTCGGCAAAATGCGCCGCGATGCTGAAGCTGTGGATCGACGACATCGACGACCACATTTTCAGCCGCGCCGTATAGGCGCTGATCTTCTTGTTGCCGCGCACCGGCATGGCGATGGTGTAGTCATGCTTGCCGATCGGGAACTCGATGTTCTGGTAGCGCATCGCTTCCGGTGTACCACCGCCACCGTCGCCACATTCGGCCATCGATTCCGGCGTCTCGAAGACCGCCATGGTGATGGAGGTGCGGAACGGCTCGCTCTGCTGGTAGACATGACCTTCGTCATCCGCCCACGAATAGTCGAACTTGCCGATCGCGTTCAGCGTCATCGCCTGTTGCATGTTGCCGAGATAGTCGGCGACCTCGCCGAATTTGATCTTGTTGGTCAGCTGGCTGCGGCAGACATTGAGACTGTCTACCGAAGGACAGGGAAAACGTCCCGTCTCCAGGCTGGCCGTATCGACGCCGGCTTCAGCGAGCACGCTCTTGACCGATACGTCGACGCCGTCGCCGAAACTGCCGACGTCCTTTGTGAACATGCGGCTGGGTTCACCGGTCGGGTTGTCTTCGTCGTCGACTGCAGTGAACTGGATCGACATCTTCATGTCCTTGGCGTCACCCCAGCCATTATTGACGATCGAGAAATCCGGCCTGAATCCGACGCAGCCGAAATGCTCCGATATCGACAACATCGGCTTGCGATAGGCATCGCTGGCGGCGACCTTCATTTCCAGACTGTCGAGCTTGACCTTGGACTGGTCGGTCGTCTTGAGATCGACTTCCGCAAAGGCCGGCGCGTCCTCCCAGTCCATGCCTTGATAGACATTGCCGGTGGCGATCTGGCCGATGCCGCTCCAGCTGTCATTGTACTGGTCGGATTGCGGATAGATCGCGATGTCTTCGTCACGCACCAGATGCTGGTACTGCATGTCGGACTGCTGAGTCATACGCTGATCGACCGCGACGCCGATCTCGACCTTGTCGGCATCTCCGCCGCCGGTCTGCACCTTGAGGAGCCCACCGACCCTGGCATCGGCCAGCACGTCGGGGCGCGAGCCGCCAACCTCCTTGCCCATCGCCCATTGCGATGTGTAGACCGTGCCCCCAGCCAGCCGCATGCGGCCCTTGCCGTTCTTCAACCCGTCGACAAATGAGCCGGCAAAAATCTCCCCGGTCTTTGACAGCAGCCGCCCCTCGCCATTCGGCACGCCGGCGACGAACTGCCCCTCATAGCGGTTGCCGTCGGCGTCGACATGGATGCCCTTTCCGCTGAGTTCTCCGGCAAGCCAATGCCCGTCAAAAACCTCGCCCGAACGCAGCTCGAGCCGGCCTTGCCCGTCGGGGCGGCCTTCCCCGATGTCACCGAAATAGCTGGAATAGATGGTTTTGGGATCATAGCGTGCCGAGCCGCGCACCCGCCAGACCAGCCTGCCCTTGCCGTTGATGGTGCCGTCTTCGGCAATCGTCCGGTCAGGCGACTGGCCTGCGGCTGGCTCCCAGACGAAGTCGAGGCCCTTCTCCGGATGGAAATCCCAAACCCGGACCGTCCTGCGCAGCACCGAGCGCGTGTCTGCCTGGTAGAGGATCTGCACCCGTTCCGCCCAGGCCCCATCAGTGGGTGCGGCGGCCGGATCGGCGAAGGCCTGCAAAAGCATCAACGCGGCCAGCATCGATGCCGCCGCGATCCCCGACACTGCCCTTGCCCGCGCCATCCTTGAGCCCCCATGGATGCCAACCCCTTGGCTGATCAAGCGTAGTCGGCGAGCCGGCCTCGTGCAAGAGAAGCCGCATTCGAAGCATCGCCACGAAAAAAGGCGGCGGGATCGACCCGCCGCCTTTATCTTCACCGCGAATAAGCAGCGCCTATTTATACAAGCTGTTGATCCACTGGACGTTGGCAGCGTTCAGGCGCACGGCGGTGTTCGCGTCGGGGCTTTCCGCCACGTTGACGCCGGTGATGATGCGCTGCTTGGAGTTGTTGTCGTAAGCATAGACCGAGCTGCCGCTCGACCCTGGGAACGTATCGCAGTCATACTGGAAATATTCCGGGGCGATGTTTTCGGCATGCACTTCGCAGTTCGCCTTCCACATCGTGCCCATCGGCTTGTCGCCGGGATAGCCGACGAGATTGGCGGTGAAGTCGCCGAGATCGTCATAGTTGGCGTAGCCCAGCCAGCCAAGGTTGGTGCCGACGTCCTGCTTCAGCGTGACGATGCCGAGATCCCATAGAAGGACCGAACCATAATAGCCCTGGTAGTTGTCGATAAAGCCTTGCAGAACATAGGCGCTTTCAAAGGTGAAGGCGCCGAACGGTGCGTCATCGGCGGTGCTGCCATTGAGGCCTGGCACGAACAGATACTCGGAGAGCCAGTCCTTGTCCTCATGGCTATAGAGGCAGTGCGCCGCGGTGAGCACCGTGCGCGGGCCGATCAGCGTTGCCGAACAGCTGCCAAAGCTGCCCGTTTTCGGCGACTTGGCTTCGAGATAGCCTATTGCCGAGAACGGATAGGTCTTGGTGTTCTTGACCTGCTCGCGATCATCGGTGCCGAAAACCTGACGGCCGGCTTCGCCTTCACCGAGATCCGGATCCTCTGTCTTCCGCTGGGCTCCATCTGTTCCATTGGCCGGAGCATTCAGTTCCTTGATGATAAGGTCCCTCAGCGCTTCGCTCGGCTCGATCTTGATCTCCTTGCCATCGGCGGACCGTCCGACGATGCCATAAGATTTGACAGCCGTTGCCTCGTCAGCAAGCGGCGCGGCGCGGCTGTCTTCGTCAGTCAGCTTCGGCGGCGCGATTGGTTTCGCCCGCCCGGGCTTGTAGTCGCCTGAAGTCACGTCCCGCATGCTTTCGCCATTGCCGGCACTGGCAGAGCCAGGATCGGCAGCGAAAACCGGGACCGCCCACATTGCGGTGGAAAGCAATGCGGACGCAACAAGTTCGTTTGTCAGTTTTGTCATGGTGAGACTCTCCCAAAAGTCAGCAAGGACTGGATCAAAATACAGAAATATTGTCGAGATCGTGGTGAAGCCGAAAAATGAGTTTGGTTACCGGCGCCTGAACCTGATCATCACCCCATACGGTCTGTCAAAGGCCCCCGCCAAAGACATCCGCGCAGATATATTGCCTAAATTTATACAACATTGGAATGACAAATCGCTTCCACGTAGCCCGTGGGGGGCTATAGGGTTTTGAGTGGGTTCCGCACAGGAACGCGATCCGCGAAGCAACGCCTGCTTGCCGGCGACTGTTTCGTTGATCATGCGCCGGGGCTGGCTCGTTCGGGAACGTGTCTCAGGAGGATTTCAGGTGCACATCATCCATCGGTTCAGGCCGATCGCCGCCGCGTCTTTGCTCGGCATCGCTGCCGCCCTTGCGGCCGCCAACACTGCCCAGGCGGACGAAGGTGCCGCCAGGCCCGAAGCGGCGGTTTCGCCGATGAAGCGGGTGGCCGATGCAAGAGCGAAGGCCACGGCGGAAAACCCCGACGGCGCCGACCGCGTCTATGGTGGCAACCAGGCCGAAAAGGGCGCCTATCCGTTCCAGGTCGCGCTGCTCACCGCCGACAGGCTGGACGAGAACCCGGCTTCGCAGGCCAATGCCCAGTTTTGCGGCGGCAGCCTGATCGCGCCGCAATGGGTGCTGACGGCAGCACATTGTCTCAACGATGAGGGCAAGCCGATTTCGCCGGAGAGCGTCACCGTGCTGACCGGCGCCACTGACCTCAGCGAGGGTAAACGCCACAAGGTCGTGGAGGTTATCGTCAACGAAGGCTACAGCGAGCAGACGCTCGATAACGACCTCGGCCTGCTCCGGCTTGCCGAACCGGCCGATGCGCCGACAATCAAGGTCACCCATGACGCGACACCAGATACCGGCAAGACGACAGTCACCGGATGGGGCAAGATGCAGGATGGCACCTTCCCGACCACGCTGATGGTCGCCGACCTTGACCTGCAGCCGAACCAGGCCTGCAATAGCGGCATCAAGGCCATTTATGCGCATGATCTGAAGGCAGCACTTGGCGATCTGTCCCACCGTATGCGCTATTCGGAAAAAGGCATCGACGCGGCCGCCAATGCGATCGCCGCCGATATGACCGACCCGCTGACCGGCAATATGATCTGCGCCGGCACCACCAGCGGCGTGCGCGATGCCTGCAACGGCGACAGCGGCGGCCCGCTGTTCATGACCGGCACCGGCGGCCCGATCCAGGTCGGCGTCGTCAGTTGGGGCGAAGGCCCGGCGGACGGCAGTGCGGCCTGCGGCCACAAGGACGCCTATGGCATCTACACGCGGTTGGCCAATTACACCGGCTGGATCGAGGCGAAGATGAAAACTTCTGCTCCGGCGCCTGCAAAACCCAAGGCGGGACTGGGCACGGCTCAGAAGCCGAAGACGCCCTGAACCAGGGCACTTGCCTTCACACGAGAGAATGGCGGGACTCCCGCCGTTCTTGTTTTGCCGGCTTATCGAGCAGGCTTATTTCCTCGGCGGACCTTTGCGCTCGGCCGAGGCCGCCCACAGATTGATGTCGGACTCGCGCGCATAGGTATCGATCTCGGCGAGCTCGGCATCGCTGAAGTCGAGCACCTTGAGCGCGCCAACGCAGTCCTCGACCTGCTCCGGCCGGCTGGCGCCGATCAGCGCCGATGTCACCTTGCCCCTGCGCAGCACCCAGGCCAGCGCCATCTGCGCCAGCGTCTGCCCGCGCTTGCCGGCGATGGCGTCGAGCGCCTTGATGTTGGCGATGGTCTTGTCGTTGATGAAGGCAGTCCTCAGCGACTTGCCTTGGGAGGCGCGGCTGCCGTCGGGGATACCGCCGAGATACTTGTTGGTCAGCATGCCTTGCGCCAGCGGCGAGAACACGATGGAGCCGACGCCGAGCCCTTCGAGCGTATCGAGCAGGCCATCGTCCTCCACCCAGCGGTTCAGCATCGAATAACTCGGCTGGTGGATGACGCATGGCGTGCCAAGCTGCTTCAAGATATCGGCGGCCTCGCGCGTGCGCTGCGAATTGTAGGAAGAGATGCCGGCATAGAGCGCCTTGCCGGAGCGCACGGCATGGTCGAGCGCGCCCATGGTTTCCTCCAGCGGCGTGTCGGGATCGAAACGGTGCGAATAGAAGATATCGACATAGTCGAGCCCCATCCGCTTCAGGCTCTGGTCGAGGCTGGCAAGCATGTATTTGCGCCCGCCCCATTCGCCGTAAGGCCCGGCCCACATCTCGTAGCCGGCCTTGGTCGAGATGATCAGCTCGTCGCGGTAGCCGGCGAAGTCGGTGCGCAGTATCTCGCCGAAAGCGGTCTCCGCCGAGCCGGGCGGCGGACCGTAATTGTTGGCGAGGTCGAAATGCGTGATGCCGAGATCGAAGGCCTTGCGCGCGATCGCCTGCTTCGTCTTGTGCGGCGTATCGTTGCCGAAATTGTGCCACAACCCCAGCGAGATCGCCGGCAGTTTCAGGCCGGAGCGGCCGCAGCGATTGTAGATCATTTTTTCATAGCGGTTTTCGGCGGGTGTGTAGGGCATGGGGAATCCTCAATGGAAGCAAGCTAGCCCCACTGCCATCGCGACGACGCGGCGAGTAGGCTTCGCCCCTCACCCTTACCCTCTCTCCGTCGGAACGGGGAGAGGGTTGAGGTGTGCTGCTTACTTCTTCTTCGCCAAAAGCTCCTTGGCTTGCTTGACGCCAAGCGCGGCCGGCCGCTCGCAGGTCGTCTGCATGGCGACGAACTTGCCGGTTTCGCCGGAGCGCAACAGGCCGGTCATGACGTCGACGGCATGCAGTGCCAGTTCCATCGAGCAGCGGTGCGGCCGGCCTTCCGCGATCGCCACCGCCATGTCGGCGAGGCCTGATGTGCGGTAATTGGCCATCATCCCTTGCGAATGCATCTCATTGGGAACACCGAACGGATGCGGCCATTTCGGCAGCTTCTTGACCGGCTTGGCCGAGTCTGTGAACCGCACGTGGCCACCGAAGAAATTCGGATCAGGCACGAACACCGTACCCGCCTCGCCATAGAGCTCCATCGGCGCGTGGCCATGGGTCCAGACGTCCCAGCTGGTGTTGAGCGTCACCACGGCACCGTTCTCGAACTCCAGCAGACCGTGGATGGTTGTCGGCGTGTTGACCGGAATTTTTTCGCCAGCGCGCGGCTTTGAACTGATCGTGCGTTCCTTGGCCGGCGTCGTCGCAAAGGCAGCGACCTGTTTTACCGGTCCGATCAGCTGGATCAGATTGGTGATGTAGTAGGGTCCGATGTCGAGCACCGGACCTGCGCCTGGCTGGAAGAAAAAGTCGGGATTGGGGTGCCAGTGCTCCATGCCGTGGCCCATGACGTGGCAGGTGCCGCTGGTGATCTTGCCTAGCTTGCCGGTATCGATCAGGTCGCGGACCAGCTGATGCGCACCGCCCAGGAACGTGTCGGGAGCCGAGCCGATGCGCAGGCCTTTCGCCTCGGCGCGTTTCTTCAGGTCGAGCCCTTCCTTGACCGACAGCACGAAAGGCTTTTCCGAATAGACGTGCTTGCCGGCGTCGAGGATCTGCTTCGACACCTCGTAGTGCACCGCCGGAATGGTCAGGTTGACGATAATGTCGATGTCGTCGGCCTTGAGCAACCCGTCGACGGTCTCGGCGCGCAGCTTGAACTCCTTTGCCCGCGCCTTGGCAGCCTCCATGTTGATGTCGGCGCAGGCCCGCATCTCGATACCGCGAAACAGCGGCGCCAGTGAAAAATACGCCTTCGAGATGTTGCCGCAGCCGATGACGCCGATGCCAAGTTTCTTTGCCATGCTGATTGCTCCTAGTAGGTCTTGACGGCTGCGATGGAGCGGCGGGCGAAGCGCTCGATGTCGTTGGGGTTGTCCTGTTCCATGACGTAATATTGGGCGGCAGTCTTGGCGCGCAGCACCTTGATCAGGCCGGCCCAGTCGATGATGCCATGGCCGACATCCGACCAGCCATCCTCATCCAGCCCCTCGCCCGGCTTGGCCATGTCCTTGACATGGACGGCGCTGATGCGCTTGCCATGCTTCTCGATCCAGGGCAGCGGATCATCGCCGCCGCGCACGACCCAAGCGACGTCCATCTCCCAGCTGATGTCGGGCGCCGCCGTGAGGATGAGATCCTGCGGCACCGATCCGTCGGCGAGTTTCTTGAACTCGAAATCATGGTTGTGCCAGGCAAAGCCGTAGCCGGCCTTTTTCGCGGCGTCGCCGACCTTGGCCAGCCGCTCGCCAAAACCGCGCCAGCCGGCCGCGTCGGATGGCCGCTGATCGGGCATCAGAAAAGGGCAGATCAGCAGTTTGATGCCAAGCGCGTCGGCAATCGTGCGCACGCCATCAAAATCGTTTTCGAGCGCATCGATCGAGAAATGCCCGGTCGGCATGGCGAGGCCGTTCTTGTCGAGTTCAGCGCGAAAGGCCTTGGGATCATCATAGACGCCTCCGAAGCCCTCGACTTGCGTGTAGCCGAGCTTGCCGAGCGTGGCGAGCACACCTTCCCAGGGCAGGAAATTGCGGGCGCTATAGAGTTGGAATGACCAGTTCATCGTCTCTGTCCGTTTTGCTTGGGATTGTCGCTGGAAGAATGGTTCTCGCGAGCTAGATGCGGGTGCCGGTTGCGGTGTCGAAAAGCGAAGCGCGCATCGGATCGAAGCCGACCGTCACCGCCTCATCGTTGTTGGGCGTGCGTTCCGAGGTCACCCGGACGCTGAAATTCTGCTGGGCAAGCTTCAGCCAGACCAGCGTGTCGGAGCCCATCGGTTCGACCACCTCGACATTGGCGGCGGTCGAGAACGGCCAGCCCGTGCCGCTGTTCAGGCTGACATGCTCGGGCCTGATACCGAATACGGCTGGGCCGGCCGTTGGAGGACCGGCAAAGTCATAAGTGCCGAGCGGAATCTCGAGAGAGTCGGCCACGAACCGCCAACCGCCGTCTGCGTTTTCGAGCCGGCCGTCGATGAAGTTCATCGCCGGCGAGCCGAGGAAGCCGGCGACGAATCGGTTGACCGGCCTGTTGTAGATAGTCTGCGGCGCATCGAGCTGCTGGATGACGCCGCCCTTCATCACCGCGATTCGATCGGCCAGCGTCATCGCCTCGATCTGGTCGTGGGTGACGTAGATCATGGTGTTCTGCAGCTTGCGATGCAGCAGCTTGATCTCGACGCGCAGCTCGGCGCGCAGCTTGGCATCGAGATTGGACAGCGGCTCGTCGAACAGGAACACGTCGACATCGCGCACCAGCGCCCGTCCGATCGCCACGCGCTGGCGCTGGCCGCCGGAGAGCGCCGCCGGTTTGCGTTGCAGCAGCGGCTCGATCTGCAGGATCTCGGCCGCCCGCGCGATGCGCTTGGCGATCTCGTCTTTTGGCGTGCCGGCGACACGCAGGCCGAAGGACAGGTTCTTCTCCACCGTCATTTGCGGATACAGCGCATAGGACTGGAACACCATGCCGATGCCTCGGTCCTTGGGCTCTTCCCAGGTGACGTTCTTGCCCTTGATGAAGATGCGGCCTTCGGAGATATCGAGCAGGCCGGCAATGCAGTTGAGCAAAGTTGACTTGCCGCAGCCGGACGGGCCGAGCAGCACGATGAACTCGCCCTCGGCGACATCGAGATTGAGGGTCTCCAAGACAGTCACCACACCGAAATTCAGTGACAGGTCCTGGATCGAAACGCTGATGCCGTTGGCTGCCGTCATCGCCGTCACCCCTTCACCGCGCCGGCGGCGATGCCGCGCACGAAAAGCTTGCCGGAAATGAAGTAGACGATCAGCGGCACAAGCCCGGTGAGGATAGTGGCGGCCATGTTGACATTGTACTCCTTCACGCCTTGTACCGAGTTGACGATGTTGTTGAGCTGCACCGTCATCGGATAGGTATCGGGGCGGGTGTAGACGACGCCGAACAGGAAGTCGTTCCAGATCCCGGTCACCTGCAGGATGATGGCGACGACGAAGATCGGCAGCGACATCGGCAGCATGATGCGCAGGAAGATGCCCCAGAAGCCCGCGCCGTCGACCCGCGCCGCCCTGAACAGCTCTTCCGGCATCGAGGCAAAATAATTGCGGAAAAGCAGCGTCAGGATCGGCATGCCGAAAATGGAATGGACGATCACCAGCCCGCTGAGACTGCCGTAAAGGCCGATCTCGCGCAGGATGATGACGATCGGATAAATCATCACCTGGTAGGGAATGAAGGCGCCGACGATCAGGATGACGAAAAACGTGTCGGCGCCCTTGAAGCGCCAGTTGGCCAGCGCGTAACCGTTCACCGAGGCGATGGCGATCGACAGCAGCACCGACGGCACGGTGATGCGCACCGAATTCCAGAAGCCGCGCGAAAGCCCGTCGCAATTGAGGCCAGTGCAGGCCGTCGACCACGCCTTGACCCACGGCTCGAAGGTGATCTCGAGCGGCGGCGAAAAGATGTTGCCGAGCCGGATCTCCGGCATCCCCTTGAGCGAAGTGACGACCATCACATAGAGCGGCAACAGATAGTAGGCCGCCATGACAAACAATGTGCCGTAGAGGAAGATGTTGCGGCGCGAAATCATGCGGCGCGGCTTCGGGCCGTAGGGGCCGATGATGTCCTGGCGCGTGCCGGTGGCAACGCTTGTTTGAGCGGTGGTGTTTGCCATGCTCATTTGCGCCGCCCGAATTCGAGATAGGCCCATGGCACGATGACGATCACCACCGAGAGCAGCATCATGGTCGAGGCGGCAAAACCCTGGCCGAGGTTCTGGGCGAAGAACATGTAGTCATACACGTACTTGGCCGGCACCTCGGAGGCGATGCCCGGGCCGCCGCTGGTCTGGGCCACGACGAGGTCATAGACCTTGACGATGCCGGAAGCGATGATGACGAGCGTGGTGATGAAGACCGGCCGCATCATTGGGATGACGATGAACAGATAGGTCTTCCACATTGGTATCCCATCCACCCGCGCGGCCTTCCAGATGTCCTCGTCGATGCCACGCAGGCCGGCCAGCATCAGGCACATGATGAGCCCGGTGCCTTGCCACAGTGCCGCGATCGATATGCCGTAGATGACGATACTGGAATTGTAGAGCGGGTCGAAGCTGAAGCTCTCCCAGCCCAGTCCCCGCACCACATGCTGGATGCCGAAGTCCGGGTTGAGCAGCCACTGCCAGACAAGGCCGGTGACGATGAACGAGAGCGCAAAGGGATAGAGGAAGATGGTCCGGAATGTGTCCTCGAAGCGGATCTTCTGGTCGAGCAGCGCGGCAAGGAGGAAGCCGACGACCAGTGAGAACACCAACGAAATCGCGCCGTAGATCAACAGATTCTCGATCGAGATCAGCCAGCGCGGCGTCGCCCACAACCGGTAATACTGGTCGAGCCCGACGAAATTCAGCCGCGGCAAGAGCTTCGAATTGGTGAAGGAATAGAGCACCGTCCAAAGCGTGCCGCCGACGAAAACCACCCCTGCGGTGAGGATCATCGGGATCGAGGCGACCTTCGCATTGAGGTTGCGGAACAGCGGGTTGGGGCGTTCGCTCTTGCTCATCTCGTCAAGCCGGCTGGGTAAGGGCGGTGCGCTCCCGACCCTGCCAGGGTCGGGAGCGAGGTGAGTAGCCTCCAACGTCAGTCCGCCGAAGCGATGAGGTCGGCGAACCGCTTCTGCGCCTCTTCAACGGTCAGTTCCGGCTTGGCGAAGAATTCGGCGAAGAGATCTTCCTTCTGCTTCTGGGTGTCCTGTGAAAGCAGCTGGTCCGTCCATGGTATGACGGCGCCCTTGGCGAGGATGGCGAGGCCTTTCTTCATGCAGTCGTTCGCTGCATTGAGATCGACGTCGCCGCGCACCGGCAGCGAGCCCTTCTTGAGATTGAAGGCAACCTGCGTCTTGGGATCGAGCAGAGTTTCGGCCAGCACCTCCTGCGCCTTGGATTTGTCGGCATCCTTCAGCAGCGGGAAGTAGAAGGCGTCGCCGCCTGTGGCGATGACTTCGTTCAGCCCCAGGCCTGGCAGGCACGTATAGTCCTTGCCTGCGGTCTTGCCGGCAACCTGGAACTCACCTTGTGCCCAGTCGCCCATGATCTGACCGCCGGCCTTGCCGGTGATGACGAGGTTGGTCGCCTGGTTCCAGTCCTGCACATTGGTGTTCTTCGCCATCTTGCGGGCGTCGTCCGCGGCCTTGAAGACCTTGGCGACTTCGGGCCCGGCGGCAAATGTCGCGTCCTTATCCTTGTAGACCTTGAGGAAGGTGTCCGTGCCGCCGACCGCTGCCAGAAGCACGTCGAAGGCGCCGGAGGATTGCCAGGCCTGTCCGCCGACGGCGAGCGGGATGATGCCCGCCTTCTCCAGCGCGGGCGCTGCCGCAACGAATTCATTCCAGTCCTTCGGCAATGGCACGCCGGCCTTCTCGAAGGCCTCATTCGACAGCCACAGCCACTGCCAGGAATGGATATTGACCGGCACGCAATAAATCTTGCCGTCGATGGTGCAGCTGTCGAGCAGGCTCTTCGGCCGCACGACTTCCGTCCACTTGCCCTTGGTTGCTACATCGGTGAGGTCGCGCATCAGGCCGGCCTGAACCAGTTCTTCAGCCTGCCGGCCATGATTGAACTGGGTGGCCCCCATCGGATCGCCACCGGTTATACGGCTGATCATGATCGGCCGCGCCGTGCCGCCGGAGCCGGCGATGGCGCCGTCGACCCAGTGATTGCCGGTGGCGTCGAAAGCCTTGGCGAACTCGGCGACAGCCGCGGCCTCACCGCCTGAAGTCCACCAATGGGTGACCTCCAGGTCGGTTGCGGCGGCCGGACCGGCGAACTGCAGTGCGGCTGTCGCTGCCAGCGCAGCGGTCAAAAGTTTATAGCGCATTTCGGTTCCTCCCAGAATCTGAAACGTTACAGATTTTCGATACGGGAATTGCGCGAACTGCGCAACCCCATAGATAACGAGGGCCCAACATTTTTTCGAGCCACGAACAAATTCGCATGGGCGGCCGCTCCATGTGCAGCGCAATATCGGTCGCTGCACTGCAAAACATCGAAATGGCGCACGAAAGCCGGCAAAAAGTGATGGCGAGGGCAATTTCCTCTGGAATCCCAATGAGTTTTGCAAAGAGCCGGCCCCTCATCACGAGCAGCCGGCATCTCGACATTGGCAATCTGTAACGTTTCAGTATATTGAGGCTTCACCGGGGTTGGAGCGCATATCGTATCGCAATGGCGGCGATTGCCGGCCCGGGCTGCGGCTGCTATGCGCCTGACGGGCGGGACGAATGGACAGACGGCGTACGGACAAGAATGAGGAAGCGTCGGCGCAAGGCCGGCCGACGCTGAAGACGCTTGCCTTCATGACCGGGCTCGGCGTCACCACTGTGTCGCGTGCCTTGAAGGATGCCCCGGAAATCGGCGCAGAAACCAGGCGCCGTGTCCAGCTCGTCGCCAAGCAGATCGGCTACCGGCCGAACCGAGCCGGCGTACGCCTGCGCACCGGCAGGACCAATGTCATCAGCCTGGTGCTGAACACCGATCGCGAGATCATGAGCTTCGTCTCGGACATCATCTATGGCGTTTCGGAAGTGCTCGCCGAAACGCCCTATCACCTAATCGTCACGCCCTATTCCCGCTCGCAGGATCCGATGGAGCCGATCCGCTATCTGGTCGAGACCGGCTCGGCCGACGGCGTCATCATCTCGCGCACCCAGCCCAACGATCCGCGCGCCCGCTACATGCTTGAGCACGGCATGCCTTTTGCCACGCATGGCCGTACCGATATGGGTCTCGTGCACCCCTACCATGACTTCGACAACCATGCGTTCGCGATGGAAGCCGTGCGCCGGTTGGCGAGCATGGGCCGGCGCAGGCTGGCGCTTCTGTCGCCGCCGCCCGGGCTGACCTACTACAGCCATACGCTGAACGGCTTTGCCGATGCGCTGAGCGAGGTGGGCGCCAGCGAAATCCCGTTCAACACCGTTTCGATCGACCATACGATCGAGCAAATCAGGATGAGGACGGCTCAGGTGATGTGCCGGGATGTCAGGCCGGACGGCTTCGTCAGCAGCGCCGCCGCGGCGACGCTGGCCATCGTCGCCGGCATCGAGGATGCCGGTCTCAAGCTCGGCCGCGATGTCGATGTCGTATCGAAGCAGTCGTCGGACCTGCTGCACCTGTTCCGCAGGGAATTGCTGGTCGTCAACGAGAATTTCCGGCTGGCCGGCTCCGAGCTTGCCCGCTCGGTGCTCGGCTTGATTGGCGGCGCCGCACCAGGCTCCTTGCAGAGCCTTGTCGTCGCCGGTGACGTCCAGTCGTTCAGCCCGCCGGTGCCCGTCTAGCTGTGAGCTTTCAGAGGGTTGTCCATTCGGACCGGACCGAGGAGACTGGAGTTACCAAGCTGCAGCACTCACGGGAGGGTCCGAATGAACATCCACAAGAATGCCCGTCTCACGCCGCTGCGTCGAGAGGAGATGGCGCTGTCGGTCATTGAGGGGCG
>NZ_JAMYRC010000068.1:0-21325 GCF_040321205.1 Mesorhizobium sp. M0496
TGATGCGCTGTGCCGCATTCCAGAGAGCCTAGCAGGTTGTTGTCACGTTAAGTCCCCTGCTTGAGAAGCCTTGAGGCGTCTTTAGTTTTCGGGCGACGCAGGCCGCACTTTTCCAGGAATCGAAAGCCTCGGGGCGCGCCTGCCGTCGCCCCAGGTTGCATGGGATCTGGAGTTCGAAGTTGGCGGTCCAATAGTCGGACCGTTTTCATAGACACGTCGATTCCTTGCTCGAGCAGTATGTATTTGCTCAAATTCACGTGGTCAGGTCGAAGCGTAGCCCGACCGCGTAATCAACGATCTGCGGTTGCTGGGTATAGCGGTGGGATGCCTCGGCCCATTTGGGGCAGGGCAATCACCGGTCCCCTCAGACATCTCATTTCAAATCGTGCTCCTCTATGCAGCCTATATTTCAGAGGTCGGCGTAGTTTGGAGCCGGTCGCTTCCTCCAATGCGTCATCCTACAATCGGCGCTGCAACAATAGAGTTCTGATCCTCCACCGAACAAAATGAAGGACCAACGTCCTCATTTCGGGTTCAACTCAATGGAGCCCTATCTTTCGCTCCGAGGATTGTCGACGCGGCGGGAGACAGGACATCGAACGAGGACCGCGGGATGCATTCCATTAGGACTGACGCAGCATGAGAGACGTTGAAACTTTCCGGAATTTGCAGCGCGAAGCAACCGAATGCCGCCGCCATCTCCATGCAAATCCCGAACTCGATTTTCGGCTGCCAAATACGGCGAAGTTCGTTGCCGAGCAACTTGCCTCGTTCGGTATCAATCACATCGAAACGGGGATTGCCGAGACGGGCATCGTTGCATTGATTCAGGGTGAGGGCGGAGCGGGGCCGACGATTGGATTGAGGGCGGACATGGATGCCCTGCCGATCGTCGAAGCCTCAAACAAGCCTTGGTCGTCGACAACTCCCGGAATAATGCATGCATGCGGCCATGACGGTCATATGGCGATGTTGCTGGGTGCCGCGAAATACCTCGCGGCTACCCGCAATTTCAAAGGCACTGTCGCCTTGATCTTCCAGCCGGCAGAAGAGCCAGAATTCCCAACGGGCGGCTTTAAGATGGTTCAAGAAGGGATCATGGATCGTTTCAATATATCCCAAGTTTATGGTATGCACATCCAGCCTGGGCTTGGCATCGGCAAGTTCGGCATCCGCGATGGCGCGATCATGGCCTCGCAAGATGACTTCGATATGAGCGTTAACGGCAGGGGCGGTCATGCTGCCCACCCCAGTCAAACCATTGATCCTGTTGTCATCGCAGCCCAAATCATTCTAGGTCTGCAGGCTCTGGTTTCCCGCAAGACGGATCCACTGGACTCCCTGGTTATATCCGTCACTAAATTGAGCGCTTCGCAAGCCTACAATATTATTCCCGATAAAGTTGAGATTTCCGGAACTGTTCGGACGCTGGCACCCACGCTTCAAGATTTCGCCGAGCGAGAAATTCAGGCCGTCGCCCAAGGGATTGCCCGCGGATTCGGTGGAGATATCGACTTCAAGTACACGCGTTCGGTTCCTGCCACTTTCAACCATGCTGAACAAACCAAACTGGCTCTAACGGCGGCTCAAAACCTCGTGGGCGCAACTAACGTCGATGAGTCCATCAAAATCTCCATGGGGGCGGAGGACTTCGCTTATATGCTGGCCGAGCGGCCGGGAGCCTATATCTTGGTTGGTAACGGACCAACGCCCCAATGTCATAACCCGGCGTTTGATTTCGACGATGAGGCCTTGCCCTATGGGATCGGTTGGTGGGTTACTCTGGTTGAGACGGTATTGCCTATTTGAATTGAAACGTGAGCGGACTCTGCCTCTTGGGTGCAATCAAGTTCGTAACCGATCGCGACAAGAACGGGCGATTCAATCCCACACTCATGGTTGGGCACGAATTTCCACGGCAGTGCGTGGACACGGTCTTATCGCTCGCGCCAATGGAGCATGGTGACGGGCTTTGCTGCTCCCTTGGTGACAACCAAGGCCGAAGTGGAAGAAATCGTTGGCACTGCTGGAGTGCAGTGCGCTTCGATGAGAGAGCGGAGCCTAGCTCGGTCTGGAATCCGGGGCGATCGAGCATTCCGACCGGCAGCTGGCAGGCTTTCGCTAAAATGCTGTGGAATGGGGTTCGATAGGCAGAGCACTTCGTGTTGTGCTGCTGATGCCGGTCTCCAAACGAAGGAAGTTAGTAGCGCAGTTTTGGCATAGCCGCTGGAAGCATGAGAGATCAGGGTAAGAGAAAGGAACTCCGGGGATGGCAGAATCACAATCCACATGCCGAAATTATTGCTTTTACCTCTTGCCGGCCTTTTCGCTCCAAGCTTTCTCGTCGGCGGTAGAAGCGCTGAGGCTCGCTAATGAGGTGTTGGGTCGGGACGTGTATAGCTGGCAGGTCATTTCGGATGATGGGCAACCTGCGGCTTCGAGTTGCGGGTTGTTGGTCTGCGCCGATTCTTCGTTATTATTCGAACGTGAAAGAGCTCGTCGATCAATGTCAGCATCGGCTGTTGTGGTTGTCGGCGGCCGCAATGCTCCTAGCCCGCACAAACAGCTTGATGCCTGGCTACGAGAGTGTCGGAACCGGCGCGGCAGCCTCGTAGGGATAGCTGGCGGCACGATTGCGCTTGCTCGGGCGGGACTTGCTGAAGGGCGGCGTTGCGCGGTTCACTGGGAGCAATTTCCTGCATTCTCTGAGCGGTTCCTCGGTGTGGTAGCCACTCAAACTGCTTTCGAGCGGGACGGTGACCTATACACTTGCGCCGGCGGCGACGCCCCCTTCGACATGTTTCTGAATTTGGTTGACCGCCATCATGGGACGGCAATCGTCAACCGCATTTGCGAAAAAGCAATCGCGTGTCGGACCCGTTCGGCGGGTGAGCGCCAACGTCTACCTCTTCATTCTCGAGTGCAACTGAACCATCCGGGGGTAATCAAGGTAATCGAGCAGATGGAGTCAAACCTCACGGAACCATTGCTATTAGAAGAACTTGTGGTGTCAGCCGGCCTATCCCGCCGACAAATCGAGCGGCTGTTTAGCCGGGAACTAGGATGTTCTCCAAGCCGGTATTATTTGGATCTTCGTTTGGAACGTGCGCACTTGTTGCTCATCAACTCGCGCCTGCCGGTGTTTGAAATCGCAATGTCTTGCGGATTCGTTTCTGCATCGCATTTTTCAAAAGCGTACCGCGAGGCCTACGGATGCGCACCGCACCAATCTCGATTACCAGTTACTCAACGAAAGAAACTAATGTCGATTGGCCCGAGTAAAACGAAAATTCGCCAAATCGATCTGAGGCTACGTAACGAGATAATGCCTAACTGCCAGTAGCAGAGCACCGCGCTGATGTTTGAAGATCGGGTATGGCACTCTCGTTGCAGAATGGCCTTAACGCGTCGGCCGTCGCGAATCCAGCACAGCACGACCTTGCGCTTGCCTGGGTCGCGAACGTCAGGAGCAGGTCGGTTTCGCCTGCCCGTCGAATGCGGCCATTATCGTAGGGCGGCTCGGCCTCGATGACCACGCCACAATCGGATTTGGTCGTTGTGCCGACCCTCGACATGGTGGGCCACTGAACTTTTCGGCCTTAGCTGCAGCGTTGGACGCGTCGTTGCACAGGAGATGAGTGGTAGCATGCTCGACAAATATGCCAACTCTCCTAGCATCCATTGTCATTGCCATGTTGGCCTCCCGGTTCTGTCATTGCGCGTAGCCGCCGCGATGTCCCAAAAAGGATCGCGGCCAGTTCCGTGCTTCGGCCACCGTCAACTATCCGCGGCAAAGTCTCAGCGGAGATCGATGCTCAGGTCAGCGATTTCGTCCCAAAGGCTCTGACCAAAGCCACGCAGCACGACCAGCTCGAATTGATCCGCTGCGCAGCGGGTCACGTGCACGGAGATATGTCCCATTATCGTCATCGCGGACTTACCGATGGCCATACCTTCCAAATCGACGGCCGTGCCCTTTGCCAGCACCGACATGACCGCGCGGCCCGAGACTTCGATGCGGATACGTCCATGGGTTTGATCGACCGCAAAGGCGTGTGAAGCGAGCTTTTCAAACGCTACCTGCAGGTCGACGTGAGACGTCGGCTCATCCCTGACGACCAGCCATTGGCCGGGGCCGAACGTGCGGATCATGTTGGCCTGGGCGCCGAACAGGCCTTGCAGCGCGAGCCTGAGATCCTCGCCGCCGGACTTGCCCAGTACCTGGATCAGGGTGCCCTCGGGCATCGCCTTCATGGCAAAGGCGTCGGAGCTCCCCACTGGTTTGGTGCTGATCGCCGGACGGTGGATGAGTTCGAAATCAGACATGGAGCTTCTCGTTTGCTGGATCAAAGAAGATCGAATTGCAGAGACGTGCGGCGGTGAATTCCTTGCTCAGGCCGTTCCACACCACCACCTCTTCGCCATGCCTGGCATGGCCACGCTTCACCAGCGCCAACCCGATGGTCGAGCCGACATGCGGTGAAAAGGCACTCGACGAGACATAGCCCTGGTCGTTCTCGAGCGTCGGCGCGGCGTCCTTGGCGAGGATGTGCGAGCCGGTGCGGAATGTGGTCGTGGGATCGAGCGGGACGACGCCGACAAGGCTCGGGCGATCCTCGGCCACCAGTCCCTCGCGGCCGAGCATCGCCTTGCCGATGAAATCCGGCTTGGCTGTCGATACCATCTTTGCGAAGCCGAGATCCGACGGGATCACCGTGCCGTTGATCTCGTTATGCGTCACATGGCCCTTCTCGATGCGCAGTACGCTGAGCGCCTCGACGCCATAGGGCTGGATTCCATGTTCCTTGCCTGCCTGGAGAACGGCGTCGGCGACGCTCTCGCCATAGCCGGCCGGGACGGCAAGCTCATACGCCAGTTCGCCCGAGAAAGAGATACGGAACAGGCGGCCATGCAGCCGGCCGCCGAACAGCGAAACTTCCTTTGCCGCAAGAAAGGGGAAGGCAGCGTCGGAAATCTCATCATGGACGATCGCCTGCAGCGTCGCGCGCGCCCTCGGCCCGACCACTGACATCTGTCCCCACTGGTCCGTGACCAAGGCGAGCCGTACGTCGAGTTCCGGCCACAGCACCTGAGCGCAGAATTCGAGGTGCGTCATGACGCCGGCGGCATAGGCAGTGGTCGTCGTCATGAAGAAGCGATCGTCAGCCAGGCGGCTCGTCGTGCCGTCATCATAGATGAAACCGTCCTCGCGCAAGATCAGGCCATAGCGCGCCTTGCCGACCGGCAGTTTCAGGAAGGCGTTTGAATAGACCCGATTGAGGAACTCCGCCGCATCCTTGCCGCGGATCTCGATCTTGCCGAGCATGGACACGTCGCAGATGCCGACATTCTTTCGAACGTTCAGGACCTCGCGGTCGACGCTTTGTCGCCAGCTGGTTTCACCCGCGCGCGGGAACCAGGATGAGCGATACCAGAGGCCAGTCTCGACGAAGACCGCGCCGTGCTTTTTGGCCCAGTCATGCAGAGGCGACTTGCGCACCGGCTGGAAATGATGGCCGTGATGCGGGCCGGTCAGCGCGCCGAAGCTGATCGGCGTGTAGAAGGGCCGGAAGGTCGTCGTGCCGACTTCGGCGGGAGAGACGCCACGCGCTTCGGCCAGCAGGCCAATCGCGTTGACATTGGAGAGCTTGCCCTGGTCGGTTGCCATGCCCGATGTCGTATAGCGCTTGGCAAGTTCGACATCGCCATAGCCTTCCTGGACGGCAAGGCCGAGATCCTTGCGCCCGACATCGTTCTGGAAATCGACGAAGGCCTTGCCCTTCACGCCAGGAATATTCCAGAGCGGGCGGGTCGGTGGAGCGATGATGTCGCCATCGACTGGACCGGCGTCGAATGGTTGGGCGCCGAACCCGAGGTCTTGGGCGATGGTAGCGCCTAGCGCGGCGCCCTCTGCAAGGCTTGCTGACAATCCGGTCGTGCCCGTGACGGCGCCCGCGAGCGCGAGGCCCCTGATCTCAGATGGGGCCATGAAGGCACCATGCGCATCCGACCATCGCGGCTTGCCGCCGCGATGGCATGCCAGGTGGATGATCGGGCTGAAGCCGCCGGACATGGCAAGCGCATCCACAGCGATGGTTTCGGTGGCGCCGTTTGCGGTCGTGACGTTGACGCTGGAGAGCGCCTTGCCGCCCTTGGCGTCAGACACGACGGCGCCATTGATAAGGCGAGCCTTGCCGGTATACGCGAACTGGGCATCGGCGCGGCTGTCGATGATTGCGGTAAGCTGGACACCCGCCGCCTCGAGATCGCGGGCGAGTGCATAACCGCTGTCATTGGTGGTGAAGATGGCGGTGCGCTGACCGGGGGCCACGGCAAAGCGGTTGAGATAGCTGCGCATTGCACCCGCCATCATAACGCCGGGAATATCGTTGCCGCCGAACACCAGCGGCCGCTCCTCGGCGCCGCTGGCGAGCAGCGCCTTCTTGGCGACGATGCGCCACATGCGCTCGACCGGCTTGTTCGGATCGGGGCTGCGCACATGCTTCTGGGCGCGCTCCACAGCGCCAAAAACATTGCCGTCATACCAGCCGAAGGCGGTGGTGCGGGTCAGGACGCGCACATTCGGCAGCGTTTCCAGCTCGTCGGCCAGCCGCTTGGCAAAAGCCGGCGCGCTTTCGCCACCGATGGTGGCGGTCTCCGACAGCAACGATCCGCCCACAAGGCTGTGTTCGTCGAGGATGATGACACGTGCCCCTGCACGGCCGGCGGTCAGCGCGGCGGCCAGCCCGGCGGGGCCGGCGCCGATCACCAGCAGGTCGCAATGCGCCCAGCTCTTCTCGTATCGGTCGGGATCGGCCTCGTAGGTCGCCTTGCCGAGACCGGCTGCGCGGCGGATAAAAGGCTCGTAGAGACCTTCCCAGAGCTTCGCCGGCCACATGAAGGTCTTGTAGTAGAAGCCCGCGGCGAGGAATGGCGAGAGCAGGCTGTTCAGCGAACCGATATCGAAATGGAGCGAAGGCCAGCGGTTCTGGCTGCGCGCTTCGAGACCTTCGTAAAGGTCCTGGATCGTGGCGCGGGTATTGGCCTCGGTGCGCCCTCCGCTGCCGATGGTCATTAACGCATTCGGTTCGGCGGCGCCGGCGGTCAGGATGCCGCGCGGCCGATGGTATTTGAAGCTGCGGCCCACCAGTTGGCGGCCATTGGCGAGCAGGGCGGAAGCCAGCGTATCGCCGGCATGGCCTGTGAGCGACTGGCCGTCGAAGCTGAAGCCGAGGCGTGACTGGCGATCGATCAGGCCACCGTTTGGGAGTCGATAGGAGGTCATCAGAGCGCCTCCGCCGATAGGTCGAGCACAACGTCGCGGGAGCCCGAGATTTCATGCGTCGCCGTATCGCGGCTCACCACCAGCCAGCGCCGGCAGCCCGACGTATGATGCCAATGTTCGTCATAGGCGCCGCGCGGATTGTCGCGCAGATAGACATAGTCAATCCACGCATCCGTGCCGGCATCGGGTGCGGGCCGGGCGAGTGCCGCCCCCTTCACAGTGAATTCTTCTTTCGGTCGCGAGCCGCAATGTGGACACGGGATCAGGCTTGTCATGTTCAGGTACCCTGGAAATCAGTGAAGGTTGGGCTGGGCGCCCTGGCCCTTTTCGTCGAGGATGTGGCCGCGCGCGAAACGGTCGAGCCGGAAGGCGCGAGCGGTCTCGTGTGGCGTGCCGCGTGCGATAAGATGCGCAAAGCAGAGGCCCGATGCGGGCGTCGCCTTGAAGCCGCCGTAGCACCAGCCGGCATTGAGGTAGAGATCGTCGATGTGGGTGCGGTCGATGATCGGCGAGCCGTCCATCGACATGTCCATGACGCCGCCCCAGGAACGCAGCACGCGCACGCGGGAAATGCCTGGGATCATCGCCTTACCGGCCTCCGCAACATGCTCGACGGTGGCGAGATTGCCGCGCTGGGCATAGGAATTGTAGCCGTCGATGTCGCCGCCGAAGACGAGCCCGCCCTTGTCGGACTGCGAGACGTAGAAATGGCCCGCGCCGAAGGTCACCACGCAATCGATGAACGGTTTCAGGCCCTCGGAGACGAAGGCCTGCAGCACATGGCTTTCCAGCGGCAGCTTGATATCGGCCATCTCGGCAACGCGCGAGGAATTGCCGGCGGCCGCGAGCGCCAGCTTGCCGCAGCTTAGGAAGCCGCGCGTGGTCTCGACGCCGGCGACCTTGCCGTTTTCGCGGCGAATGCCGGTCACTTCGCAATGCTGGATGATGTCGACGCCGCGCATGTCAGCGCCGCGGGCATAGCCCCAGGCCACCGCGTCATGCCGCACCGTGCCACCGCGCCTCTGCAGCAGGCCGCCCTTGATCGGGAAGCGTGCATTGTTGAAATCGAGGAATGGCAGCTTGGCGCGGACCGCGTCGCGGTCGAGCAGTTCCGCATCGACGCCATGCAGCATCATCGCGTTGCCGCGCCGTGTATAGGCGTCGCGCTGCGCGTCGGAATGATAGAGATTAACCACGCCGCGCTGAGAGACCATGGCGTTGAAATTGAAGTCCTGCTCCAGCCCTTCCCAGAGCTTCATCGACAGTTCGTAGAAGGGATTGTTGCCCGGCAGCAGGTAGTTGGAGCGGATGATTGTCGTGTTTCGCCCGACATTGCCGGAGCCGATATAGCCCTTCTCCAATACTGCGACATCGGTGACGCCAAATTCCTTGGCGAGATAATAGGCCGTCGCTAAGCCATGCCCACCCCCGCCGACGATGATCACGTCGTAGTGGGATTTGGGCTCCGGCGCGCGCCAGGCTGGGCCCCAGCCGATGTTGCCGCGAAGGCCATTGAGAAAAATCGAAAGAGCGGAGTATCGCATCGCTGCTCATGTCCAAGCTTGGAGAGTCGGGGCAACCTATGACGGTCGTCAGCATTTTCAGTTCCAAATATGGGACGATTTATTATATAGATCAGACATGACGATTGAATCGGACAGACAGACCCAGCGGTTCGGTTTTCTGCTGCTGCCGAATTTCGCGCTCATGTCCTACGCATCGGCGACCGAACCCCTACGGGCCGCCAATCTGCTAGCGGGGCGCAGCCTCTATGCTATCGGGCAGCTTTCGCAGGGCGGCCGACCGGTGCGGAGCTCCGGCGGCATCGAGATTGCCTGCGATGATCTTTCGTTCGCGGGAACGGAATTCCATACAGTATTCGTCTGTGCGGGGGGCGATCCCGGCAACTGGGTGGAAGCGGACAGGCTGTTCAGCGCGTTACGGCGGTTGTCGCGTCTCGGCGTCCGTCTCGGCGCGATCTCGAGCGGTGCCTATGTTCTGGCCGCCGCCGGTCTGCTCGATAACAGAGACTTCACCATTCATTGGGAGCATGCCCCCGTACTGCGCGAGGCCTATCCGGATTTGACGCCCCGGCAGGCCCGCTACGTCATCGATGGCGATCGCATCACCTGCGGCGGCGGCGTGGCTCCGCTCGACATGATGCATGCGCTGATCGCAGAACGCATGGGCGCGCATTTCGCGAGGCGCGTCAGCGATTGGTACCTTCACACCGCGATTGCCGACCCCTCCGACCCGCAACGCGGCTCAGCCGCCGAGCGATTTGGTACCCACAATCCCATCCTGCTGGCCGCGCTTGAAAAAATGGAGGCGACGATCGAAAATCCCCTCGATCGCGAGGCAATGGCGCATTTTCTCTCGATCAGCTCCCGCCATCTGGATCGCCTCTTTTCACAGCATCTGAACGCCGGCTTTCTGCAATCCTATCGCCGGATCCGGCTGGATCATGCGCGGCGGCTGATCGAACAGAGCCCGCTTGCGATCGCCGAAATTGCCTTCGCGACTGGGTTCTCCAGCACCGGACACTTTTCCCAAGCTTTCAGGAGTCAGTACGGAAGTCCTCCAAGCTCTTTGCGGACCGGTTTGTCTGAGACCGTCCTGTCAACGTGCAAACCTTTTGCTCGAACAGGAGAAAACTGCAAGACAAGGCTGCCGCAGAGGAATGCGCATACGCGGTGGCGCTCGTCCTAAGAAATTTCCTTGTCGCTCTCCTATGAAACCGGTGTTTTCACGTTAATTAGCTTGCGGTTGCTTGCGTGTCGGATTGAACGCAATTTTCTCGGGCCATGCAGACATCATATATCCGTTTCAAACGTCATCGTTTTGGGCCGCAGATCGGTCAACGGTCTGGGGTTACCTACGCTTCAACCTGAATCTGCGTGAAGCTGATGAAATGCTGCTCGAGCATGGAATAGACTTGTCATATTAAACAGTCCGCCGTTGGATAGCCAAATTTCGGATCCCAGACATGCAACTGTACGGCAGGCGCGCCCCGGCGCGGGCAATTAGTCTCCCACGAGCGGTTCGTCTAGCGTATCCTTGTTGGTATGTGGACATTCGAGCGATTCCTCGCGGGGGTCATACCACACCGGCAGGGAACGCGTCCGAGATCGTCAAGGCGCCGCCCGCAGAGGGCTTCGGGTGGCTGCCGATCGCACGGCTCCATGGATCCGGATGTTTGCTGCGCTTTAGCGGGCGGCGCGCAGGCGATGTCGGCGGCGGACCGGTATGCTAAGCAACGACTGACTCAGCGATAAGTACCTTAGGCTCCCACCTTCTTCCAGGGCGAAGCATTCGCCCGCCGATCTGCATACCGGCCGATGGCGACTATTTGATATGATCCGTCGAACTGTCGCGACGCGAAAGGGGACGGGGTCGGATATCTTCGTTCCGTTCCATCGAGCGACTGAGATGATGCTGACAACGCCACGGATTGATGCTCATGTGCACTTCTACACAGCTAGAGACTTGGCACGCGTGACAGGTGGAGCCCCCTACACACTGCCTGCTCCGCATCCACTCAGTACATATCTTGATACCTTGATCGATGCCGGGGTGAACCCAACACTGCTCAATAATGTTCACTTGAGTATCCTGCCGGACTCGGAGAATGTGTTCGCGTCCTTTAACGAGCTGGCAGGTTTAAAGGAGCGCGATCCTTTGCGCTACGGATGCGTCCGGCTGGTCGGAACGATTTTGGCCGATCCCCACTATGCCAATGCTGAACGCTTGGCGCATCCGCAGGTGCAGGGTGTTCGTATAGTGCTTCATGATGCGACTCCCGAGGCGATCAGGCATGATGCCTATACCGGTGCCGACTGGCCGCAGCTTTTCGCGCGGTTGCGCGCTGACCAGCATGTGCATGTGTATGCGCAGGAAGCCGCAGTCAACCTGAAGGTGCTCAGACAACTGCCCGAACGAGTTCCTGTCCTGATCGACCACCTTGGCACGTGCCATCCCGAGCGGGGCGTTGACGACCGTGCATTCGTCGCTTTGCTGCGCGAGGCCGGTGAGCGTGGCAACGTGTACTTCAAGGGCCCCGGATACCGCACGGCGATCGATCCGGCCGCTGCCCTGCCTTTCGCTGTCCAGATCGTCGAGCGGGTGGGTGCGCACAGGCTGCTGCTGGAGGCCAGCGACGCCCCCCATATCGGCGCCGACCGGGAGGGCCGGGCCTACGCCAATCTCTTCACTCCTGAGCATGCGTTCGACTTCGGCGCGAGGCTTGCCCGCGCCACCGCCGCACGCACGGGCATCACAGCGGATGCACTGCTTCGCGGCGCATCCGCCGAAATTTTTCCCCCTCCCGCTGAAAGGAAAAACATGACTAACCTGATTGAAGAAGATATCGCCTTCCCTGTGGCCTACCACGACGGCACCCATCGCCTGCGTGGACGGGTCTTCCGCCCTGCTAATCCGAGCGACGAGCAGCAGAAGCTCCCTCCGGTGGTCTTCAACTCGGGCTTCACCGGCGGCACCAGCATGTACGGCCAGTTGGTGGGCAAGGCTCTGGCCGGGCGCGGCTATCGCGTGATGACCTATGACGTCGCCGGTTTCTTCAAGAATAAGGACGTGCGCAACACCGTCAAGCGCGGCGACCTCACAATGACGAACGTCAGCCTCGAGGACCAGAAGGCCGAGGTGCTCGCTGCGATCTCCTGGAGCAAGGAGCATTTTGGCCGCATGCCTGTCGTTGCCTCATGGGCGATGGGTTCGGTCGCCAGCTTGGCCGCTATTGCGGAACTGGCCCGCGCGGGCGGCGACCAGGTTCCGTACTACGTACCGATGAACTACACCCGCATGACTTCCTTGCAAAACCTTCGCGCCGACAAGACGGCGGCACACGCGGCGCTGCTGGAGTTGCCCGATGACGAACCGGTACCGTCGTTCGACACGGGGACCCTAGAGACGAGGCTTGGTTACTATCCCCTCGATTCGGCGACGCAAGCGTACGTCGATGAGCAGCTCGGCAGCTATACGGATGTCGACGGGGTTGATCGCTGGCCAGGTTGCAGCACCGTGAGTGCGAGGTCGTATAAGGAGTGTCTGGCATTTGACCCGGAGGCTGAGCTCGTTAAGGATTCAGGACGTTTCCCGCCGGCACTGATCGTCCATGGGGCGGAGAACACACTCCACATGCCGGAGGAGTCGGTCCGGCTGCATCAGGTCTATCCGGGGCAGAAAACCAAGGCTCCGTTGCTGATCGCCGGTATGGAGCATGGCCAGCAGATGAGCGCCGAGAACATCGTCTTTTGTTACATGATCGAGAACATCGACCGCGGAATCCGCGCGCATAGCATGTCACCCGTTCCGTCCTGAACCTGCGCAGCCCTGCTCCACCCAAGGCCGCGCCCGGGCTCCTTGAGCGCCATGATCCCTAAACTCCCGTCCGACTCCATCACGCTTCCACTCTACCAAGCCTTCTGTGCCGAACTTCGGGCGCGGGGCTTTGCGGGCGACCTGTCGATGGGGACCAGCGACAGGACGGTCATGGCGACCGACAACTCGATCTATCAGATGGCGCCGCAGGCGATCGCGTTCCCGCGCAAGCGCGATGACCTTGTCCGGATTTCGAAGCTGCTCGCGGAGAATCGGTTCTCGGCCATTCGCGTCGCGCCGCGCGGCGGCGGGACCGGCACCAACGGCCAATCGCTGACGGACGGGCTTGTCGTCGATCTGTCGCGCCATATGAACCGGATCCTCGCGATAGACCCGGTGCGCCGTACGGCTCGGATGGAGGCGGGTGTCGTGAAGGACCAACTCAACGCGGCCTTGAAGCCGTACGGACTGTTCTTCGCCCCCGAGCTGTCGACATCGAACCGGGCCACCATCGGCGGCATGATCTCGACAGACGCCTGCGGGCAGGGATCCTGCCTTTACGGCAAGACCCGCGATCACGTCCTGGAACTGACGACCGTCCTGTCCGACGGGACGGTTTGGAACTCGGTGCCCCTGGACGAAGAGGCGCTCTCGGCCGCTAGGAGTCGCCCCGATCAAGCGGGAGCCATCCATCGCGCCGTCGACGATCTCGAGCGCGGGAACGCGTCGCTCATCACCGCGCACTTCCCGAAACTCAATCGCTGCCTCACAGGTTACGACCTGGCTCATATCCGGCGCCCAGACGGCCGCTTCGATCTCAATGCTATCCTGTGCGGATCGGAGGGGACGCTCGGCTTTCTCGCCGAGGCGACACTCGGCGTCCTGCCGCTGCCGAGCCAGAGCGCAGTGGTGATCCTGCGCTACGACAGCTTCGATGCCGCGCTCCGGGACACGCAGGCCCTCGTCGCCTTCGGGGCGGCTTCCATCGAAACCGTTGATTCAAGAGTGTTGTCGCTCGCCCAGGGTGACCTGATTTGGGCGGGCGTCTCTACATACTTTCCTGAGGACGACGGGGAACCGGCGCGGGGCGTCAACCTGATCGAGTTCGTCGGGCAAAGCAACGCGCAGGTTGAGGAGGCCCTGGGCCGCCTGGCGGCTGCGCTTGACACGGACGGACCGCTTGCCGGACGGCGCGGCTTCACGATCGCCAGGGGGATCACCGAGGTCTCTCGCATCTGGGAGATGCGGAAGAAGGCTGTCGGACTTCTTGGCAACATGAAGGGCGACAAGCGCCCGATCCCCTTCGTGGAGGACACGGCCGTGCCGCCGGAGAACCTAGCTGACTTCATTGCTGAGTTCCGGGGGGTGCTTGACCGATGCGGACTCGACTACGGGATGTTCGGGCACGTCGACGCCGGAGTGCTCCATGTCCGTCCGGCCATCGACATGAAGGCGGCGGGCGCCGAGGCGCTGATCCGGGAAGTCACGGATGAGGTCGTGGCACTGACGCATCGCTACGGCGGGCTCCTCTGGGGCGAGCACGGCAAAGGCATGCGCTCTGAGTTCTCGCCCCGCTTCTTCGGTCCGCTCTACCCGGTCCTTCAGGCCGTGAAGGCGGCCTTCGATCCGCGCAACCAATTCAATCCCGGCAAGATTGCCGTCCCGGACGGCGGCGTGCTCCTGAGGGTCGATGGCGTGCCGACCAAGGGCCAGCACGACCGCACCATTCCGGCCGGCGTAAGGGCCGGCTATGACGAGGCGTTGCACTGCAACGGCAACGGCGCCTGCTTCAACTGGAACCCGGACGACGCTATGTGCCCCTCCTGGAAAGGCACGCGCGAGCGCCGGCATTCCCCGAAGGGCCGTGCCCAGCTCATGCGCGAATGGCTGCGGCGGCTCGCCGCGAAGGACATTGACCCGCTGGCGGAAGCGCAACGGCTGCGGGCCCGGCCCGCCTGGCTGACTTTTCCAGCCCGGCTTCTTGCAACGCTCCGTCGGGGCGACGACTTCTCGCATGAAGTCCACGAGGCCATGGCAGGCTGCCTAGCTTGCAAAGCCTGCACGGGCCAGTGCCCGATCAAGGTGGACGTGCCCACGTTCCGGGCGAAGTTCCTCGAACTCTACCATGGACGTTATCTGCGGCCTCTGCGCCACCACGTGATCGGGCGGCTCGAGGCGATGCTGCCGCTCCTCGCCCGGATGCCGTCGCTCGTCAACCTGGCGACGGCCCTAGGCCTGATGCGGCCCCTCGGCCTTGTCCATACGCCGAGGCTGTCCGGGTTCGATCTCGGGCGGGAGCTGAAGGCAAGGAATGTCGCCATCGCAACGCCGGATGCATTAGGTGCCCTGGCTCCGCACGAACGTATGCAGAGCGTCGTCGTCGTTCCGGACGCATTCACGACCTACTACGAAACGGGAGTGCTGCTCGACACGCTCGACCTCCTCCGCGCAATCGGGATGAGGCCGTGGCTCGCGCCCTATAGGCCGAACGGCAAGCCGCTCCACGTTCACGGCTTCCTCAGTTCGTTTGAGCGCCTGGCGGCCGAAAATGCGAGTGCGCTTGGGCAGCTCGCCGCCGCCGGCGTCGACCTCGTCGGGCTCGACCCCTCTATGACGCTGACCTACCGATCCGAGTACCCCGCAGTACTCCCCGGGCGGAAGCTGCCGTCCGTGCAACTCATCCAGGAATGGCTGGCGGCCCGGCTAGATTGGCTCCCCCGCATCGCGGGAGCGCCCAACTACCTCTTCTTGCCGCACTGCACTGAGCGGACCAACGCGCAGGCGGCGGTGGCAGCGTGGCGCCACGTCTTTGACGCTTGCGGGATCGCACTCACCGTTCTGCCATCCGGCTGTTGCGGCATGGCGGGCACGTTCGGTCACGAGGTCGAGCATCGCGCCTTGTCCGAGCACATATATGCACTGAGTTGGGCAGGTCACGTGAAAGCCGCCGGCTCCTCGGGTCGGCTCCTCGCGGATGGCTTCTCCTGCCGGTCCCAGGTTGAGATCATCGATGGTGTTCGTCTTGCCCATCCTGTGCAGGCGCTCCTTGCCGAGCTCTCGAATCGACCCGAGTAAGCCAATCGGAATGCTCGGACAGCCACGCTATCGCGCCGACCGACTGGGTGAAGTTGCCCGAACAGCGTATCGTGCTGTTGCGCAAGTGGGGTTGATTAACGGGCGAACCGAACACCCAGTATTCGCGAGTTGGCCTGCGATAGGATGTGAATGACGAAATTTTTGTCAAAAACGAGCAGCACGGTGACCGGCATCCCCGGGACTGGATCCGTACCCATACGTATTGGGTTGCTGGTTTTTCCGGAGTTCTCGATGATGGCGCTGGCCTCGGCAAGCGAACCTCTGCGTGCAGCCAACAGGCTTTCTGGACAATCCCTCTACGAGTGGTATGTGCTGTCATCCGACGGGACTCCCATTAGCTCGAGCAGCGGTCTTGAGCTACAGACCGTCTCGATCGACGACGCACCCGCGATTGACCGGCTGTTCGTCATTGCAAGCATGCAAATCGAGAAGCTGCATGATGTCCGAGTCGATCGCTTCCTCCGACGGCTGGCCGTCGTTGGTAAGCCGCTCGGCGCGCTCAGCACGGGCACCTTCGTGCTCGCCCGCGCAGGGCTGCTAGCTGGCTATCGGTGTACATTGCATTGGGAGTTATTGCGCCAATTCGCGGAGGAGTTCCCGTTAATCGAGGTCTGCCGTGAGCTCTTTGTGCGTGATCGCAACCGTTGGACATGCGCTGGGGGCACTGCCGCGATCGACCTGATGCTTGACCAGATATCCAGTGATTGCAGTGGGCAGCTTGCTGCTGACATTGCTGAGCAGTTCCTGCACAGCCGCATCCGTCGACCTCAAGAGCATCAGCGTATTGCTATTCAATGGCGCTACGGTGTCAACGACGCTCGTCTCACAGCGGCGATCGCTTGCATGGAGCAGAACCTCGAATATCTCGTCCCCATTGAAGACATCGCCCAGCATTGCAACCTGTCGCAGCGACAGCTTGAGCGTTTGTGGCACCAGCACTTCAACATAACCCCGCAGCGCTTTTACCTCGCCGTGCGCCTGAACGAGGCCCATCGGCTTCTCAAGGAGAGCACCGAATCCATTGCCTCGATCGCGCTGCGCTGTGGCTTCGTCTCCGCCTCTCATCTTGGCAGCGCGTATCGCAAAGCCTTCGGCCGTAGCCCTGGCGAGGAACGGCGAAATCTGAGCCTCGTTAGTGTGAAAAAAACAGGATTGGCCGTGACGTGAAGATCGATACGAAAATAGGTGATGAGGCTTCGGAGCCCGTCGCGTCCGCTTCCGCTGCATGTGGGCGCTGTGCTTTGCCTGGAGGCGCATGACTCGCACGCGGGCAGACAAAAAAGGAATCCCAGTCCGGACTCTTATGTCAGGCTGGAACCACTAGGTGCCTAGAGTGCGAATGCCACATCGCTTCGCCTAAGAAGGGAGTGAGATTTGCCCATAGCCCAAGACACCGTGTTTGATGCGGAGGAGACCCCTCAAGTCATCGTCTTCCTCCTGTTGCCCGGTCTATCTCTAATGAGCCTGGCCTCGGCAATTGAGCCGCTGCGCTGCCTTAACCGATTGATACAGCGGCCAGCTTTCCTGTGGCGACTCGCGAGCCCGACCGGCGTCGATATAGAGGCTTCTATGGGCATTCCGCTGCCGACGCTTGAGTATGAAGCGGCGCTCTGCGGTGCAGACTACCTCTTCGTCTGCGGTGGTTTGCATACTGAGTTGAACGATGAAAGGCGCTATCTCCAAGTTCTTAGGGAGGCCGGGCGTCGTAGACTCGCGATTGGATCGCTATCAACCGGCACGCGGCTGCTGGCTCGGGCGGGTCTGCTGTCAGGGTATCGTTGCACGATACACTGGGAGAGCCGTTCTGCCCTTAAAGAAGAGTTCCCCGATCTTAACTGCACGAACCGGATTTATGAAATCGACCGCGACCGCTTGACCTGTTCGGGTGGGACTGCGGCGATGGATATGATGTTGCATCTGATTTCGGTACGGTTCGGCAGAGATCGTGCTCGGAGCGTTGCCGATCAGTTCCACCATGAGCATATCCGAAATGAGAACGAGGATCAGTTCGGTGGACGCCTTGTACATTTAGCGCATCTTCCAGACAAAATACGACGCGCGATCGATCTAATGCAGCGTCATGTTGAGGAGCCGATACCAGTTCCGCACATTGCCCTACGGGTAGGGCTTTCTGTGCGTCAGCTAGAGCGTCGATTCAAAATGCACGCTGGCCTAACGCCTCAGCGGTACTACATGCAACTCCGTATAGAGCGAGGGCGCGAGCTTCTCATCTACTCTAGCCTATCTGTCATTAACGTAGCTCTATCTTGCGGTTTCGATTCAGCTTCCCATTTTTCGACATGGTACAAACGCATCGTCGGAAAGAGGCCATCTGAATCGCGCGGACAAGATCGGACGCCCCTAGTTCGTACAACCGTTGAGAATAAAGCCGCGTCGTAAATCGCGAAAGCCGAAACGTAATAGATCGGCGATCGACGCACCCGCGCATCGCTATCGCGGCCAAAACTCGAGATTGCAGACGCAATCGCGAGGTTGCCTGATGAGCTCTGTTCTAATCGTTGGCAACGTCAGCACCAGTGTCGAAAGCTTTATCTTTATATCGTGTCCAAGGCAGATGGACAGTACGCATACGACGAAGGCCGCATGATTGGCACATGCGCGTGCGCGGGGCGGGCTCTATGATGACGTTTGCGTGAGGTCAGGCGGCTGCTGATTGGCGGGCTTATCGGCTTCGCGCAGGCGCTTCCAGTGCCAGGGCAGTAATTCGTGCAGACGCGAGGTGGGAAGATCGGCAATGCGGGCCAGGACATCGGCGAGCCAAGCTTTCGGGTCGACGTCGTTGAGGCGTGCCGTGGTGATGAGGGTAAGCATAACGGCGGCGCGGTCGGCCGCGCTGGGAACCGGCGAAGGTCCAGTTGCGCCTTCCCAGAGCCATCGCAGTGTCATTCTGCCCATGTCGGGCAGATGGTGGAGTTTCATTATCGCTGGCATCCATATTACGGCGGTCGTTTTCAGCATGAAGGTCGCGAGGACTGGGCCAATGGCGCGATCATCCGGGTAGAGATCAGGCCGGGTGAGATCATCCAGGTGGCGGAGTGGATGCTGGATCGGGCGTTTTGCGCCGACATGGAGATGGGCGAACCGCGTGTTGCGGTGATTGGGCTTGTAGAGCTTCATAGACTGCTTACCGAGCGCGGTTTCAGGCAGACTTCGAGGGGTGGACTCACGGCCATCCAGGAGGCGCGCCATGAAGGCTTTACCACTACCGCCGACATTACCAGTGCTGACCCAGCAGCTGAGCATGCCGTTCGATACGCCGCAGATGCGAGGCCTGAGCGACGGGGAACGAAGCGTCGTTGTCGCCAGGCTGGCGACCCTCCTGATGGCCGCGGCCGGCGTCGCGACGAAGGAGACGAGCGATGACGGGCAATAATCTCCTTCCAGCCCGGTGCTGAAGCGCAAAGCTGTGGTCTACGTTCGACAGTCGACCCCGGGTCAGGTCCAGAACAACCTGGAGAGCCAGCGGCGACAATATGAACTTGTCGATGTCGCGCGACGCTGGGGTTTCCGTGATGTCGATGTGATCGACGATGACCTTGGTCGTACCGCCAGCGGTGCTGTAGACCGCCCTGGCTTCGAACGACTGGTGAGCGGCCTGTGCACGGGCAAAATTGGCGCAGTGCTCTGCTTCGACGCATCGCGTCTTTCTCGCAATGGCCGGGATTGGCACCATCTCCTGGAACTGTGCGGCCTGGTTGAAGCGCGCGTCATAGATCTCGACGGAGTGTACGATCCTTTTCGGCCTAACGATCGATTGTTGTTGGGCATGAAGGGCAGTATCAGCGAGTTTGAGCTCGGCATTTTGCGAACGCGCATGCTTGACGCGGCTCGCGCCAAAGCGCGGCGGGGGGAGCTGCGTCTCAATGCCGATGATGGCGAGCTCATCACGTGGCTGTTCCGTCCTGCGGCGCACCACACGCAACAGGGTATCGTAGCTCACCGGCATCATGAGGCGATCGGCAAAGGCCGCAGCCGGCCTGCCGCCAAGCGTGAGCCCCAAGTGATGAACGATCGTCTCAAAACGTCCGGTCCTTCGCGATAGCGGAGCCAGAATATCGGCGCCAAACCGCTCGGCAAAAATGCGGCGGCGGCAAAGAACGGCGTCGCACCAGAAACGGCGAACCGTCACCCGCAGGAAAACCCGCCGACCGGCGATCGGCAAATCGGCGGCTTGCCGCAGATATCGGCTCTGGGTCCGGAGTGAACTGGTCCCGCAGCACGGGCACTTGCCGAAAGCGCCGTTGCGCGCACGTCAAGAAATACGCAATCCGTGTCGATCTCCGCATGCTCGACGACGAAGCCCGCCGGCGCCAGTTTCGTCGACCCAGATCTCCGTTCCATTGTGCTGATTCCCCTCGGAAAAATTGCGATTTCAGCCTTCACATGCAGCGAGATTGAGTCTCACCCCCTTTTGCGCGAAAAAACAGGGTCCCAATTCCGTGGTCATTGACAGAATCAGGTTGAAGCGCAGGTAAAGCCGATGTTGACGAGCTTCGAGAGCAGCGCCGTGGGAGACCCCATACCGGCCCACGATCCAATCTCGAACGTAGTCAGATTAACGACTGTTGCTGAAATATTTAGCAACGGTATGACAAATTTCACAAATGTTTTCTTTCAATATTATTCGCTCTATGCAAACTTGCACGAAGAGACATAACAGTCGATGGAAATCACATGATCGATAAGATTAGTATTGCAGCTTCCATATCTGAACTTAATGAATACTTTAGCGAGGATTACTTACATTTTGGGGATGTGGTAAATCCGCCGGAGAAAAATGACCGAGATGCAGGAGAGCTTTGGGATATTCTTGCTCTTAGACAAGGCAGCTCAGTTCTTGAACTTGGATGCGGTTATGGGCGGATTACCAATCGGTTGGCCGAAAAAGGAGCGTGGGTAACCGGACTTGATATCTCGCCGATCTTGCTAAAAAAAGCCGAAACTGACGCGGCTGAACGCGGAGTAAACGTTGAGTATGTTCTGGGCGACATGCGCTCACTTCCTTGGCGAGATCGATTTGACGCGGCTTTTCTGTGGTACACGACGTTTGGCTATTTCGATGACGCGGACAATGAGAGAGTCCTTCGTGAAGCCGCTTCTTCACTTCGAAAGGGCGGGCGTCTTCTAATCGATCATGCCAATCGCTTCGATTTTCTGAGTTACAAGTCGCCTATCTACGTAGTGCAGCGTAACGACGATCTAAGGATCGATATAATCAGCAACGACGTGCTAAACGATCGTCTGAATATCGAAAGGATTTTCGCCCGCGATGGACGCGTGAGACGAACGAACCTTTCATTCAGACAGTATGGGTTTTCTGACTTTGTTCGCATGTTAAAAACCGCGGGGTTCGAGACTGTGGAGGCTTATGGGCAGGAAGGTGGACCGTTTACATCCGATAGCTCGCGCCTCGTGGTTGTGGCGTACAAATAATACCAACGGCAACGGCCCTTTAGTGAAGGGAGAGGCTCATGTCTGCATTTAGTCAAGAAGAGTATCGTGCACGCACGACCCGGCTGCGCCAGCAGATGGCCGAGCGCGGCATCGACGTACTGCTTGTCTTGAATGAAGGGAATATGAACTATC
>NZ_JAMYRC010000069.1:0-18363 GCF_040321205.1 Mesorhizobium sp. M0496
GAAGCGCGGGTTCATGACTGCCCCTCTTGAAGAGCGATTGGCGAAAACCGACGCGACATCCGATCTCCCCCCTGGCGGGGGAGATGGCCGGCAGGCCAGAGGGGGGTGTGAAGGATCGCCAACTTTCGAGTGTCGGCCTGTTCAGAAGCAACCCTGTCGAGGCACTCACCTTTGACGGGTCGAGAGGTCGGCGGGACAGCACCCCCCTCTGTCCTGCCGGCCATCTCCCCCGCAAGGGGGGAGATCAGCAGCTTCCAGAGGGAGGTGCCTTGCACCGGTGTCACTATGAGCTAGGCGCTGGACTACTTCAAAAACCCGTTCTTCTTCAGGAAGTCCTCGGCGACGCCCTTGACCGGCTCGCCGCCGACCTGCACGCGGCCGTTCAGCTCCTGCAACTTGACGAGGTCGAGCTTGGCGAAGACAGGCTTCAGCAGCGTCTCGATCTCGGGATGTTCCTTCAACACCGCTTCTCGGATGATCGGCGCCGGCTGGTAGACCGGCTGTACGCCCTTGTCATCGTCGAGCACGACAAGCCCGGACGGCGCGATGCCGCCATCGGTGCCGTACACCATGGCCGCGTTGGCGCCATTGGTCTGGTTGGCGGCGGCGGCGATGGTCGCTGCGGTGTCGCCGCCCGAGAGGGTGATCAACTGGTCCGGCTTCAATGTGAAGCCATAGGTGGTCTGGAACGCCGGAAGTGCTGCCGCCGAATTGACGAACTCGGCGGACGCCGCCAGCACCACCTGGCCGCCACCCGCGACATATTTGCCGAAGTCGGAAAGCGTGGCGAGCTTGTTGGTCTCGGCAACCTCCTTGCGCAACGCGATCGCCCAGGTGTTGTTGGCGGGCGACGGCGACAGCCAGACGATCTTGTTGGCGTCGTAGTCGAGCTTCTTGGCCGTCTCATAAGCTTTGGCGGCATCTTTCCAGACTGGGTCGTCGGCCTTCTCGAAGAAGAAGGCGGCGTTGCCGGTGTATTCGGGATAGATATCGATCTCACCGGCGGTGATCGCCTTGCGCACTACAGGCGTGCCGCCGAGTTGGATGCGATCCGTGGTCTTGATGTTATTGGCGTTGAGAACCAGCTGGATGATGTTGCCCAGCACGCCGCCCTCGGTGTCGATCTTCGAAGAGACAACCACCTGGGCACTGGCGGAAGCCACTGTTACGCCGAGCGCCAACGCCGCGCCGGCCAGAACCTTGACTGAAAACATCGTGAAAACCCCTTGCTATGAACCGAAATGCGGTGGCCGCATATGAGCATGGCTCAAACGCTTCGTCGGGGCATACGGTTTCATAAGAATGGAGATCAGCGCAATAATTTTGTTCGGAAGCCGGGCCTTAGACCGAAGTCATCCTGACAGCATCGTGTCAGGTCGCTCGGCAATTTGCGGTCAAGCGCTGGCTCTGCGCAAGCCTGTCAGCTTGAGCGTGCCGAGTGCCACGAAGCACAGAACGGTGACCGGAAAGATCATCCAGTTCAGCATCTCCCAGCCCCAGGCGTTGTAGACCATGCCCGACATCAGCGAGGCGCAGGCGACGGAGCCGAACAGGACGAAGTCGTGGAAGCCTTGCACCTTGCCCTTTTCCGACGACCGGTAGGTTGCGGCCACCATCGCCGTGGCGCCGATGAAGCCGAAATTCCAGCCAAGGCCGAGCAGGATCAGCGACGTCCAGAACTGCCACAGCGCCAGGCCCGACAGAGCGACAATGGCGCAGCCGATGAGCAGGATCAGGCCGGTCGCCACGATGCGCTCGGCACCGAAGCGATGGATTAGCGAGCCGGTGAAGAAACTCGGCGCGAACATCGCCATGACGTGCCAGGAGATGCCGAGCGTCGCATCGGTCTCCGACAGTCCGCAGCCGACCATGGCCAGCGGTGCGCCGGTCATGACGAAGCTCATCAGCGCGTAGCTGCCGACCGCGCAGAAAAGCGCGGCGACGAAACGCGGCTGCGTGACGATTTCGGCCAATGGCCTGGCGTCGCTGTCGGTGATCTCCACCTTGCCGGATGCTTTCGCCGGCAGCCGCAGGAACGACAGGATGATGGCGCCGACCGCGGCCAGCGGCAGGATGGAGATGAACGAACCGGCAAACATTACAGGCGCCAACAATTCGCGGGTGAAGATGACGATTTGCGGTCCGAGAATGGCGGTGACGATGCCGCCGGCCAGCACGAAGGAGATGGCGCGCGCCTTGAATTCCGGCGGCGCATTGTCGGCGGCGGCGAAGCGGAACTGCTGGACGAAGGCACCACCGACACCGATCGTGAGCAAGCCAAAAGCAAACAGCCAGAAGCTGCCCCGATAAAGCGCAAGCGTGGCGACGAGGCCGCCAAGCGCCGTGACGATCGTGCCGGTCATGAAGCCGCCGCGCTGGCCCATGCCGCGGACGATGGCCGCTGCGGGCAGCGCGCCGAGTGCCACGCCAATGTTGAAGCCGGTGATCGGCGCCGTCGCCAATGATTTGTCGGGGCCAAGCAGATATTGCCCGGCCAGCGCCCCCATGGAGATGGCGATGGGGGCCGCCGAGCCGATGATCGCCTGCGAGGCGGCGAGGATCAAAGCGGTGCGACGCGCCTCATTGCCTGCCTCAACGGCAATTGCCGTCATGATGCGTCCTTGCCGCGCCCCTCGCCACGCACCCGGCGTGACACACGGTCGAGCACGGCATTGACCAGCTTCGGCTCGTCTTCCTCGTAGAAGGCCTTGGCGATGTCGACATATTCGGAGACGATGACGGCGACGGGAACATCCTCGCGCTTCATCAGCTCGTAGACGCCGGCGCGCAGGATGGCGCGCAGCGTCGAATCGAGCCGTGACAGCGGCCAGTCCTCGGTCAGCGCCTGGCGGATGATGGGATCGATGGTCTTCTGGTTCTCGACGACACCCGCCAGGATGGCGCGAAACCATTGCGCATCGGCCTCGCGGTAGAGCGCACCGTCGACTTCCTTGCCAAGGCGAAACGCCTCGTATTCGGCGGTGATCTCGAAGACGCCGCTACCGGCCACATCCATCTGGTAGAGCGCCTGTACGGCGGCCAGCCGGGCAGCACCGCGCTTGTTGGCGTGGCGCACTGCGGGCTGGCCGGGCGAAGCGGGTTCGCTCACGATCGCGCTCCCAATTGTTCTTTGAGGGCGATCATGGTCAGCGCCGCACGCGCCGCGAAACCACCCTTGTCGCCCTCCGAGCGCTTGGCCCGCGTCCACGCCTGTGCGTCGTTCTCGGTGGTGAGGATGCCGTTGCCGATGCAGACCGAGTCCTGCACGCTCAGGTCCATGAGCGCGCGGCTGGATTCATTGGCGACAATGTCGAAATGATAGGTGTCGCCGCGAATGATGGAGCCGAGCGCAACAAAGCCGTCATAATTCGTGCCGCCTTCCGTCGCGCCGTCCAGCGCGAAGGTAATCACCGCGGGAATCTCGAGCGAACCTGGAACGGTGACGACGTCGTAAGTCGCGCCCGCTTCATCGAGCGCGCTCGTCGCGCCATCGAGCAGCGCGTCGGCAAGGCCGTCGTGGAAGCGCGCCTCGATGATCAGAACGCGTGCCTTCTTCTTCGGACGGATAAACGCTTTGCCGTGTTGGGATGTGCCAGCCATAAAAGTCTCCGGGGATCGCCGGTGACTTAGGCCGAAGCCGGATTGATCGCAAGCAGAAGATTGCCCGCGACGCCGAAGGTCCGCAGAACCTATCGGGTTTCCAGTGCTCAGACGCCTGTAGGCTCACGGTAGCGACGCACCGTATCGCGCAGTCGATCGTTCGCCGATCGCGGATTGATCAAGGCCTCAATGAAGAATCTGCTGTCGTTGGGAGACAGATCGAGCCACTCGTGCTCCTCGGCGTTCATGTCGGCCTGCGCCTCACGCATCAGCTTTTCGTCCGGCGGGGAATTCACTCTGTCCTTAGTCATCAAAGCCCCTCTTTCGCTGCTTCCACCAGCCGCGCCGCGTAGCGTGCCATGGTGTCGATCTCGAGGTTTACCCGGTCACCGACCTTGCGCTCGCCCCAGGTGGTCACGGTCAGCGAATGGTGGATCAAAAGCACGTCGAAGCGCGTGCCTTCCACCTTGTTGACGGTGAGCGAGGTGCCGTCGAGCGCGACCGAGCCCTTGGGCGCAATGAACTTCGCCAGGTCGCGAGGCGCCTCCAGCGTGAAGCGCACAGCGTCGCCCTCATCCTTGCGCTCGATGATCTCGGCCATACCGTCGACATGGCCCGAAACGATGTGGCCACCGAGTTCGTCGCCGATCTTCAGCGCCCGTTCCAGATTGATCCGCGTACCCGATTTCCAACCCATCGCCGTCGTCAGCCTGAGCGCCTCTTCCCAGGCCTCGACCTCGAACCAGCGCGCGTTCGAGCCGCTGTCGGGCAAGCCTGTGACCGTCAGGCAGACGCCGCCGCAGGAGATCGAGGCGCCGATGGCGATAGTCTCAGGGTCATAGGCGGTGTCTATACGCAACCCCACCCCTTCCCTCAGCGGCTTGACGGAAGCGACAGTGCCGACATCGGTGACAATTCCGGTAAACATCGGTGTTGATCCTAAAGGTCTCTTATCCACTCGGCGTAGCTGTCCTCGCCGAAACGCATCTCACGCAACTTGCGAAAACCTGCCGGGATATGGTCAGCGTCGATCGGCGATGCAATGCCGTCATCGCCGATCGCTTCCGGCCCCTGGAACAAGACGATGCGGTCGACCAGCCCATCGGCGAGGAACGCGCTCGCCACCTTGGCGCCGCCCTCGACCAGCACGCTTGCCATGCCGAGCGCGGCCAGATCCTCGAGCAGTTCCGGCAGAGCGATGCCGCCCTCATGTGTTTCAGTGCCGATGAAGCGCACGCCTGCGCGTTCGAGTGCTGCCCGCCGCAGCGGATCGGCCTCCAGGCAAGCGGCGACATAGAGCGGTACCCGGTCCACGCCCGACACCAGTTTCGAGGCCTCCGGCAACCTGATCTGGCGGTCGAGCACGATGCGCACCGGCGAGCGGTTCTCCAGCCCCGGCAAGCGCACCGTCAGGGCCGGATCATCCTCAAGGGCTGTACCGATACCGACCAGTATGCCGTCCGCCTCGGCCCGCATCAGATAGACTTCGCGACGCGCGATATCGCCGGTGATCGACACCTGCCCCTCGCCTTCCCTGCCGATCTTGCCGTCGCTGGAAAGCGCAAGCTTGAGAATCACTTCGGGGCGTTTTCTCAACGATCGAATCAGATAACCGGCCATCTGCTCGGCGGCTTCCGCCGCCAATACCTTCTCGACCACCTCGACACCGGCGGCACGCAGGATTGCGTAGCCCTTGCCGGACACCCGCGGATCAGGATCGCTGGCGGCGCCGACGACGCGCGCGACACCGGCATTGACCAGCGCATTGGCGCAAGGCGGCGTGCGGCCATGGTGGGCGCAGGGCTCGAGGGTGACGTAAGCGGTAGCACCGCGCGCGAGCTCGCCGGCCTCGGCCAGGGCCTCGGTCTCGGCATGCGGGCGGCCGCCGACAGCGGTGACGCCGGTGCCGACGATCATCGGGCCATTGCCGTCATCGCGTACGATCAGCGTGCCGACAGACGGGTTGGTCGCGGTGCGCCCGGCATTTTTTCGCGACAGTCTGAGTGCCGCCGCCATGAAGCGGCGATCAAGGGCGGCCTGTTCGCTTGCAGTCATGCTCAGCTGACGTCCTCTTCGCCCTTGACTTCGTCTCCCTTGAGTTCGCCCAGCAATTCGTGGAAATCCTTGGCCTCGCGAAAATTGCGATAGACCGAGGCGAAGCGGACGTAGGCGACATCGTCGAGCGACTTCAGCGCTTCCATGACCAGCCGGCCGACTTCCCCCGAAGCAACTTCCGTCTCGCCGGAGCTTTCGAGCTGGCGCACGATGCCGGTCACCGCGCGGTCGATGCGCTCGGGATCGACATTGCGCTTGCGCACGGCGATCTCCACCGAGCGCAGCAGCTTGTCGCGGTCGAACGGCACTTTGCGGCCCGATTTCTTGACCACCACCAAGTCGCGCAACTGCACGCGCTCGAAGGTGGTGAAGCGGCCGCCGCAATCGGGGCAGACGCGCCGTCGGCGGATCGCCGCGCCATCCTCGGCGGGGCGAGAATCCTTCACCTGCGTATCTTCTGACTGGCAATAGGGACAGCGCATGGAGAAGCCTTTGGTTGGCGAATCTGGTGAAGCGAAAGGCTTAGAGCCTTTCCGGTCCGGATTGAAGCAGTTCCGTCTCTTCGACGGCCTGCCGCATCAGAGATAGCGAGGCGCGAGGAAGATTGCCAGCGCAGCAACCAGCCAGATGGCGATGCCGCCGGCGACAGCCAGCCGGTAGTCGACACGATCGATGAACAGCCAGCAGGCGCCAAGGAAAGCGAGATAGGCAGGAATGGTCTTGACGCCGGCGAGGCAGGCATCGCGAAAGCCGCCCGGTTCGCCCCTGGCGCCTACGGCGAGCAACGCGATGACGGCAAAGGTCGGCGCCAGCGGCAGGATCCCCGGCAAGACGTTTCCACGCTTGGACGCCCAGACGATCAGCGCCGTCATCAATCCGCCGACCACGCCTTTCCAGACGATATCCATTCGATGCTTCCCTCTGATGCCTGCGCAATGCCTGCCAGACAGCAGCTTCAAGGTGCGACGTCGGCTGTCGCGAAGCCGCAGGAGACGCCAAGGCTGCGGTAGGCCTTGGAGAAACCGTCCATCGAGATGGTCGCGACCGGCTGTTTGCCGAAGACCACGTCGAGTGTGGTCGCACGGCGCATTGTGCGCAGTAACGCCAGGCTGGTCTTGGGCTTGTTCTCGACCATCCAGGCGAGACGGCCGGCGACGGAATCGTCGGAATAGACGGTTGCGGCAACCTGACCGGCGGCGTCGCCGAATTTTGCCGCGATCTTCTTGCCGGTCGGAAGATCCTTGTTGCCGATGGCGATCGTCACCGCCGGGTAAGCATCCGGCGGCAAAGCATCGCCATTCGAGATCGAAAGCGTCAACGTACCCGGATAGCCGCCGCTGTCGACGAAAGCGGTCGAGGCGACGCAGGTCTTGCGCGCATCCTGGCCCGTGTCCAGGACGTCGACGATGGTGGCCCATCTGCCGAAGGTGCCGGTAGCAGGTATGTTTGGAGCGGGCTGGGTCTGCGCGAAGGCACTGCCGGGCATTGTCAGGAAAGCGACCAGCCAACCATGGACCCCAAGGGTGGCGAGGCGGAAATTGCACATCATCAGATCTCCTGTTCGGCGCGCCACCCAACCATGGGCGGGCGCGCCGCTGGCCGATAAGAGATGACGCCTCGCGTCAGGTCAACCGAGATAGGGATAGAGCGGGAAACGATCGGTCAGCGCCACGACCTTGGCCTTGACCGCCGCCTCGACAGCCGCATTGCCCTCGTCGGAATTGGCGACCTTGAGACCATCCAGCACTTCGGCAATCAGCTTGCCGATCTCGCGGAACTCAGCCTGGCCGAAGCCGCGCGTGGTGCCGGCCGGGGTGCCGAGACGCACGCCCGAGGTGACGAAAGGCTTTTCCGGGTCGAACGGAATGCCGTTCTTGTTGCAGGTGATGTTGGCACGGCCGAGTGCCGCCTCGGCGCGCTTGCCGGTGGCATTCTTGGGCCGGAGGTCGACCAGCATCAGATGGTTGTCGGTGCCGCCGGAGACGATATCGAGACCGGTCTCCTTGAGACTGGAGGCGAGCGCCTTGGCGTTGGCGGCGACGCTCTCGGCATAGACCTTGAAGCTCGGCTTGAGCGCTTCGCCGAAGGCGACCGCCTTGGCGGCGATGACATGCATCAGCGGGCCGCCCTGCAGGCCGGGGAACACCGCCGAGTTCATCTTCTTGGCGATGTCCTCGTCATTGCACAGGATCATGCCGCCGCGCGGGCCGCGCAGCGACTTGTGCGTCGTGGTCGTCACGACATGGGCGTGCGGCAGCGGCGACGGATGCACGCCGCCGGCGACCAGGCCTGCGATGTGCGCCATGTCGACCATCAGATAGGCGCCGACCGCATCGGCGATCTCGCGAAAACGCTTCCAGTCCCAGACGCGCGAATAGGCAGTGCCGCCAGCCAGGATCAGCTTCGGCTTGGTCTCGTGGGCAGTCTTCTCGATGGCGTCCATGTCGAGCAGATGGTCGTCCTTGCGCACGCCATAGGACACGACCTTGAACCATTTGCCGCTCATGTTGACGGGCGAACCGTGGGTCAGATGGCCGCCCGAATTGAGGTCGAGGCCCATGAAAGTGTCACCGGGCTGCAAGAGCGCCAGGAAGACGGCCTGGTTCATCTGACTGCCGGAATTCGGCTGGACGTTGGCGAAGTTGCAGCCGAACAGCTTCTTGGCCCGCTCGATCGCCAGTTCCTCGGCCACGTCGACGAACTGGCAGCCACCATAATAGCGCTTGCCCGGATAGCCCTCGGCATATTTGTTGGTCATGATCGAGCCCTGCGCCTCAAGCACCGCTCGGGAAACAATGTTTTCCGAGGCGATCAGCTCGATCTCGTGGCGCTGGCGACCGAGTTCGTTGCGGATGGCGCCGAAAATCTCCGGATCGGCATCGGCCAGCGTGGTTTCGAAGAAAGATTCGAATTTGTTCGACACTGCCGCTGCTGTTGCCATGGCCTGAAATCCTCGGGGTTCGGGGGCTGCGAAGGTTCGCCGGGCCATTAACACAGTTGTTTTCGCCCCGCCATGTTTGCGGCGCGAAATTTGCTGGCCGGTTTGCGCCAGCGAGGCAACAGGAGGCTATTTCCGCGCCTTGCGGCCTTTCAGCAAGGCCTCGGTGAGCGTGATCTCGGTAAACAACGCTTGCGACGTATGGTCGTTGATCTCGCCGCTGCGAAACATGTCGCGCACGGCTGCGCGCTCGGCCTCGATGCCGGCGAGCCGCAGTTCCAGCTCCAGCCTTCCGGATTCGCGAGCCTCGGCGCGGGCCTCATCGGCTTCATCGGAGGCGGCGATGCGCCGCCGGTACCCTGCGACGATGTTCTCGGCGGCGGCAAGCCTGGCACCAGGCACCTCGCCGCCCTCATCCTCCGCCGCCGCAATGCTCTCGATGCGCGCGATTGCCGCCTTGGCGGCGCCGACACGCGCCAGGCGTTCCTCGGCGGCACCGGCATCCTCGCCCGGTTCGACCAGCCCCCTGGCGATCGTCGGCAGAGCGAGACTGGCGAAGACCAGCGAGCAGATGATGACGCCGGCGGCGAGGAAGATGACCAGATCGCGCGCCGGAAACGGCGAGCCGTCCGGCAGGGCGAGCGGCAGTGACAGGATGCCGGCCAGCGTGATCGCGCCGCGCACGCCGGCCACCGAACCGGCGAGCCGCACGCGCATCCCGAACGGCTCCACCTTGCGCTTGCCCAGGCGCGCCGCGATGCCGGCCGCGATGTCGCCGACCCAGATCCACAGGAAGCGCAAGACGATCAGGCACAGCGTCAGCGCGATGACTGTCGCGATCGGCTGGATGATCGGATGCAGGCTCATGAGTTCCGGCGGCACGTGGCGGATGATGTCGGGAAGCTGCAGCCCGAGCACGATGAAGAGAGCGCCGTTGAAAACGAAGGAAAGCGTCGTCCACAGCGACATCGTCTGCATGCGCGCCGAGACGCCAAGGAAGCGGAACACGCCAGAGCCACCGGTGAGCAGGCCGGCCGTGACTGCCGCCAGGATGCCGGACGCTCCGACGTGCTCGGCGCCGAGATAAGCGATGAAGGGCAGCAGGATCATCACCAGCACCTGCGCCTCGGCCGGCACGCCGCCGATGCGGTTGAGCAATTGCAGCAGCTTGGCGGCGACGAACAACGCCGCCACGCCGATCAGGATGCCGACAGCCACGGCATAGAGGAAACTCAGTGATGCCGCGGCAAAGGAAAAGCTGCCGGTTAGCACTGCTGCCACGGCAAAGCGGAACATGACGAGGCCCGACGCATCATTGAGCAGCGACTCGCCTTCCAGAATGTGCATAAGCCGCGCCGGAACGACATTCTTGTCGACGATCGAAGACACGGCCACCGCATCGGTCGGCGACAGCACCGCGGCGAGCGCGAAAGCAACGACCCGCGGGATGCTCGGCACCAGCCAGTGCAAGGCGTAGCCGAAGCCGACGATGGTGAAGAACACCAGCCCGATGGCAAGATCCAGGATAGGTCCGCGCAGCGCCATCAATTCACGCTTCGGCGCGCCATAGGCATCGCCGAACAGCAGCGGCGGAATGAACACCAGCAGGAACAGTTCCGGATCGATCTCGACATGGATGCCGCGCACCGGCCAGGCGAGTGCGGCACCGATCGCAATCTGCAGCACCGGCAACGGCACCCGAACCAGGCGCACCAACGCGCCGGAAAGCGCGACGAAGGCGAGCGCAACCAGAATGAAGACGGCAACTTCCATGGTCCGGTTCCAGACTTTCCCGCCGACCATGCGCAAAGCCGGCCGATCCGTCCAGCCGCGCCTCCCCGCGAAAAACGCAGCCGCACCCGAGCAACGAAAAAGGCCGCCCTGAACGGCGGCCTTTTCTATAAAAAGATCAGTTGCTTAAAGCGATGACGTGATCTGAAGCTCATTGGCACCGTCGAGCGCGTAGACGTCGTCGCGGAACTGTACGACGCCTGGGGCCGTCGACCAGGCCGAGAGATAGAGGAAGTGGACCGGCACCGGGTTGGTAATCTGGATCGGCGTGTTTTCGCCGGTCTTGATCGCCGCCTCGAAATGCTGACGGTCCCAGCCCGGTGTGTCGCGCAGGATCCAGGTGACGAGGTCGCGCACATTCTGCACGCGCACGCAGCCCGAGGAATCAAAGCGCATCATCTTGCCGAACAGGCTCTGCTGCGGGGTGTCATGCATGTAGACCCCGTCGGGGCTCGGGAAATTGATCTTGACCGACGCCATCGCATTGCCCGCGCCCGGATCCTGGCGGAAGCGATACTTGGCGGCGTCGTCGGTCGACCAGTCGACATTGAGCGGATCCACTTCGCTGCCATCCGGCGCGAACAGGCGGATATGGCTGTCCTTCAGATAATCGGGATTCTTCCGCATCAGCGGAATGATGTCCTTGCGTACGATCGAGACCGGCGCGTTCCAGTACGGATTGACGATGATCTCGTTGATCTTGGAATTAACGATCGGCGTCTGGCGATCGATCTTGCCGACGATGGCGGTATGGCGAAGCACGACGCGGTCGTTTTCGACCGCTTCGATCTGCGCCGCCGGAATGTCGACGAGCACGTAGCGGCTGCCCAGCGTGCCGGCCTTCTCGCGCAGCCTCTGCAGATTGGTCTGCAACTGGCCAAGCCGGATCTGCGCCGAGATATTCATCGCCGCGTAGGTGTATTTGCCCATCGCGCCGTCAGCCGGCAGGCCGTGACGCAACTGGAAGCGCTTGACCGCCGAGTCAACATAGGAATCGAAAGCCGTCGAAACGCCGGCGCTCTGTGACAGGTCGCCGGAGACCATCAACCGCTTGCGCAACGGCACGACATCGGGATCATCGACGCCGAGCTGCAGTTTCTTGGTCGCGGGAACCTCTACCCAGCCGCCCTGCCCGGCGATGTTCTGATATTGCGACACCGCCTGTTCCGTGAAGGCGACGGTCTGCGGACTGAAGATCGGCAGCGTCGATGCCACCTTGCCGCCTTCGCTGGCGCGGGCGTCGAACTGGTCATCCCAATTGCCGCGCGCCGACGATTTCAGGATATCACCGATCACATCCTGCGCATTGGCGCCGCCGGCGACAACAGCGGCTGCAAGCGCGGAGGCACCGGAAAGGAAAAAGCGGCGGCTGGTTTTCATGGACGTTCCAGACATTTGTAGCAGTTCGATCACTTGCTGCGTTGATCACCGGGCGATCTCGCCCGCACTCTAAAATTGGCAATCTTAACAATTAGCCAACCATGGTCCGTATCATCTTGGTGTGACGACGCACGAGGCGCGATACGGGTTGCCGGTGAACGCAGGGTCTTCACCACAGCATCACTGCCACTCTCGGTTCCATTGGAATATGGCGGCAACGTGGCCTTGCTCTCAAATCCGACCGGCAGGCATTCCGAAAAGAAACGGACCGATGCTTTTCGGCACCGGCCCTGACTGAAGGTCGATAGTGCGGCCGCGCTTCTGTGGCGCTGGCCGGATCTGATGCGGCGGATGTCTTACATCCGGTAGGCGATGGTGTCGTTCCAGAAGCGGTCGAGCCGCTGCAGGGCGCGGTTCATCTGCTTGAACTCGTCGGTGTTGATGCCGCCGACCTGCTCGATCGAGCCGACATGACGCTCGTAAAGGCCGGCGACGACCTCCGCCACCTCGTTGCCCTTCGGCGTCAGCGAGACGCGGACCGAACGGCGGTCGATGCGCGAGCGCTGGTGGTTGATGAAGCCGAGATCGACCAGCTTCTTCAGATTGTAGGAGACGTTCGAGCCGAGATAGTAGCCACGCGAGCGCAGCTCGCCGGCGGTCAGCTCGGAATTGCCGATGTTGAACAGCAGCAGCGCCTGGATGGCATTGATGTCGGAACGGCCATTACGGTCGAATTCGTCCTTGATGACATCAAGCAGGCGGCGGTGCAGCCGCTCAACAAGCTGCAGCGATTCCATGTACAGGGAACGGATAGCCTCGCGGCGATCGTCGGATACGTTGGCGGTCTTCGCCGCCGGACGCGAATTGATCATTGTCTTTGCCTCTCGTTTGTCGCCCTGGTGATTTTTTGTTTTTCACCTTGATCGCGACACTATCGAATACTCATAAAATTCGACTTAAACGCTAGGGCTAACAAGAGCTTACCGGTAACAGGTTTCGAAAGAGGCTTAACGAACGGTCACCCGAGCAAGGATAATTAACCTAAAGATTTCGGCAACGATTGCAGGGCCGAAATCAAGCCGCCGCCAGGTCGCCAATATCCTCAATGGCTTAGTGGCGGACCGGGCGCTTCTGCAGGTAGATGACGACGCGGAAGACGATGTAGAGCACCGCCACCGCCGCATGCGAGATGACGATGAGCATTCGGTGGCCGAAAAGCTCGGGAAAGCCGGCATACATCACGGTCTCGGTCACCGCGCAGATGAACCAGATCACCGGCCCCCAGGACGCCAGCATCCACAGGCCGGCAGCGGCGAAGGGAAAGAACACGGCGAGCACCACCGCCGCAACCTGCCAGTGCACGGGCATTAGGTCGAAACGCCACAGCGAGCCCGGATAAAAGCCGATCAGCTTGATCCAGTAGAGAATGCCGAACAGCAGGCAGTAGCCTGATATGACGCGCTGGAACCAAGCGAAGATCACCTCCACCCCGGAGGGCTGCAGCACGACGCGTCTCGAGGTCACCTCGCTCATATCAAGAGCTCCCGTTCCCCAAGCGGAGCGAAGTAAGCGTCGACATCCGCCTCGCTGACCGCATCGAGGCTCGCCGGACGCCATTGCGGTTTTGAGCCCTTGTCGATGATGGCGGCGCGGATGCCTTCGTAGAAATCATGGCCGAGAAGCATCCGGTTGAGGACGCGGAACTCCATCTTCATGCAAGCGTCCATAGACAGTGTCAGCCCGGCGCTGATCTGGCGCCAGGCGACGCGCAGGCTGGTCGGCGAACGGGTCCGGATCGTCGCCAGCGTCTTTGCCGCGAACTCGTCGGCGTCCGCCGCGCGCTCCAGGCTGTCGATGACGCGTTTCAGGGACGGTTGTGAAAAATGGCTGGATATCGCCTCCAGCGTCGGCCTGTCGGTCTCTCGCCTTGCCTGAACGAAGAAGCCGCGCAGCACCGATTCCGGATCGCCGGTCAGTGTCAGCCGGTCGAGGAAGCCGCCCTGGTCCTCGGCCTTGATGGTGTGGGTGGCCAGGCCTGACCACAGCGCATCGCCATAGCGGATGCGATTGCCGGTCAGCGCCAGATACATGCCGAACGAGCCGCCGAGATGGGGTAGCAGGTGGCTGGCGCCGACATCCGGGAAAAAGCCGATGCCGACCTCCGGCATGGCGAACTGGGCATTTTCGGTCATCACCCGGTGCGAGCCGTGGAAGGAAATGCCGACGCCACCGCCCATGACGATGCCGTCGATCAGGGCGACATAGGGTTTCCTAGAGCTGTTGATGCGGGCGTTGAGCCGGTATTCGTCGGCGAAGAACTCGACCGGCGGCTTCCCCGCCCGGCCGGTCTCATAGACATGCAGAATGTCGCCGCCGGCCGAAAAGGCCCTGCCCTCGGCCTTGACGACGATGACATCGACGCCGTGGTTGGCCTCCCAGGCGGAAAGAGCAGCGTCGAGCGCCCCGATCATGCGGTGCGTCAAGGCATTGAGCGCCTGCGGCCGCGTCAAGGTGACGACGCCGGCCCGGCCCAGATGTTCGAAGCGGATCTCGTCGCCTCCGCCAAAATCCATCGTGAAAGAATCCCTCCCCCGCGCCGCCGGGATTGAAGTGCTAAAGCGTGGCGCATGGGTGCGTCAATGGCGAGCACACCAGTGCAAGCTCTGGCCCGGACCAGGAACCAGTGCTAAAAATCGAGCTGCAATGCAGGAAAACTCGATAGAGTTCATTGCAGCACGGCTCTGGTGGGTCTTCGAACGGGACGATTGCCTATGACCCGATTCTCGCGCCTTGCGCTGGTGGCAATTGGGCTGATCGGCATCTGCCTGGCTGCTGACCCTGCCGTGGCAACGACTTTGGAAGACCTCTACAGATCCCAGACCATCGTCAACGGCAAGTACGAGAAAAACCGCCAGTCCGGCTTCAAGCGCTGTCTCGACGCGGTTCTGGTCCGGGTTTCCGGCGATCAGCGCCTGCCGGCAAAACCGGAGATGGCGGCACTGCGCGACAAGGCCGGCAGCCTCGTCGCCGGCTTCAGCTATCGCGACCGCATGGAAGGCATCCCCAACCATGACGACCAGGGCACGTACGATCGGCCTCACAATCTTTATTGCCAGTACAGGCCGGCTGACATCGACCCGGTACTGGCTTCGCTCGGCAGCAGGCCCTGGCTGACCGAGCGGCCAACGCTGTCGATCATCTTGGCAGTGGACGACTCACGCCGACACTTCGTCCTTGCCGGTGATGGAGACGAAAAACCGGACATGGTTGAGTCTTTTCAATCGGCTGCCGGCCCCATGGCCATATCGATTGTCGTCCCCGACAAGGCCACGCTCGCCAAGGCCGGACTCATTTTCGAGGAGGTGCGTGCCATTTCACCCGAACTGCTGGGCAGCGTTGCAACAAGTATTGGCAGCCACCAAGCTTTGGCCGGCAGCCTCGAGTGGAGCGACAAGGAACTGGGCTGGATCGCCCATTGGCAGCTCAAGGCGGGTGACAAGACCTATCGCTGGCAGGTGCGTGGCGTCAATTTCGACGAGGCTTTCCGCGTTGCTATCAAGGGCGCGGCGCAGATCCTATCGGGCAATGGCCAACCGAAGTAGGCCCCGGCCGGATCGCTGGCACAAACGTGTCGCATTGGTCAGCGGCGGGGGCTCGTGGTAAAAAGCCGCCGAACGAGAGTTTTGGCGATGAACAAATTCACTCCCGCAAAGCCAGCCGGCGCACGCAGCGTCGACGACATCACCGGCAGCCGCCGCTTGCGCCGCATGCGCAAGGCAGACTGGTCGCGCCGTCTCGTGCAGGAGAACAGGCTCTCGGTCGACGATTTGATCTGGCCGATCTTCGTCGTCGACGGCAGACAAGTGCGCGAGCCGATCGCCGCCATGCCGGGGGTCTTCCGCCTGTCGATCGATCTCGCCGTCAAGGAGGCCGAGCGCGCGGCAAAACTCGGCATTCCCGCACTTGCCACCTTCCCCAATGTCGACATCTCGCTGCGCGACCAGACCGGCTCGCACATTCTCGACCCCGACAATGTCATCAACCGCGCCACCCGTGCGATCAAGGACGCGGTGCCGGAGATCGGCATCATCACCGACGCCGCGCTCGACCCGTTCACCAGCCATGGTCATGACGGCATCCTGCGCGATGGCATCATCGTCAACGACGAGACCGTGGAACAGGTGACCGCCGCGGCCGTCATCCAGGCGGCGGCTGGCGCCGACATCATTGCGCCGTCCGACATGATGGACGGCCGCATCGGCGCCATCCGCGACGCGCTCGACGCCAACGGTTTTCAGGACGTGGCGATCATGTCCTACGCGACCAAATTCGCGTCGGCCTTCTACGGCCCCTATCGCGAGGCGGTGGGCACCGCCGGCCTGCTCAAGGGCGACAAGAAGACCTACTATATCGACCACGCCAATTCCGACGAAGCGGTGCGCGAGGCCGAACAGGACATCGCGGAAGGCGCCGACATGCTGATGGTCAAGCCCGGCCTGCCCTATCTCGACATCATCCGGCGGCTGAAGGACGAATTCCAGATGCCGACCTTCGCCTACCAGGTGTCCGGCGAATATTCGATGATCAAGGCGGCGGGCGCCAATGGCTGGATCGATGGCGATAAGGCGATGCTGGAAAGCCTGCTCGCCTTCAAGCGCGCCGGCTGCGACGGCATTTTGACCTATTTCGCGCCCGAAGTGGCGGAGCTGCTGAAGGGATAGGCCGCTAGGTCGTTTGGAATTTTAACGCAATCCGCTAGAATGAATTCATGAGCAGGAATGAGGTCATAGAGCGGTTGCAGAGAAATGCAGATGCCATCAAAGGCATGGGCGCGACTTCGCTTTATCTCTTCGGATCGACTTTGCGGGGCGACGCAGGGCCTGACAGCGATCTCGACCTCTTCATCGATTATGGTCCTGCAAGGCGCTTTTCGCTGATCGATCTGGTCGGCATCAAGCAATTTCTTGAAGAGAAGATGTCAGCAGGGATCGATATCACCACCCGCGACAGCCTCAATCCCATGTTGAAGGCCGATATCGAACGATCTGCCGTGCGAATATTCTGATGGCAGTGCGCCGGATCGAACCGATTCTAGCCGAAATCATAGAAGCCTTGGACGGCATCGCTGCTGCCACCGCAGGCAAGACTCTCGATGACTTCAATAGCGGCTGGCTGCTTCGACATGGCACCGAGCGCGGGATCGAAATCATTTCCGAAGCTGCCCGGCACATTCCGGAGGATTTGGCAGCCTTTGCCCCCGAGATTCCATGGAAACAAGTTCGTGGGATAGGTAACATGGGCTGTGGTGACCGACAGCCTGCCGCCACTACGTCTTGCTGTCGAACGTATGCTTCTTCTCCGCTCATGTAACTAGCGCGGCAGCAACGACCGGTTCTCGCCAGCGAAGCCGCTGGCTTGTCTTCAGAGCCGACAGTCCGATCGTCGCCCTAGAAATACCGCTTGCAATTCGCAATCACTTTGCTACAAGAAACTGATTGCAAAACACAACTGGTTATCGAGGAGGCTCGCATGCCCAAACTTCGCGTCAACGCTTTCACCCTGTCGCTCGACGGCTATGGCGCCGGTCCCGATCAGGATCTGCAAAATCCGCTCGGCGTCGGTGGGGAATCCTTGCACAAGTGGTTTGTCGACACCCGCACTTTCCGTGAGATGGTGCTCGGACAAGATGGCGGCACCACCGATATCAACGAGGCGTTCGCGGCGCGCAGTTTCGAAAATGTCGGCGCCTGGATCCTCGGCCGCAACATGTTCGGGCCGATCCGCGGCGAATGGCCCGATGACAGCTGGAAGGGCTGGTGGGGCGACAACCCGCCCTATCATGTACCGGTTTTCGTGTTGACCCATCACAAGCGCGAACCGATCGTCATGGAGGGCGGCACGACCTTCTATTTCGTCACCGACGGCATCCATTCGGCGCTTGAACAGGCAAAAGCAGCGGCTGATGGCAAGGACGTGCGGGTGGGCGGCGGCGTGTCCACCATCCGGCAATACCTCCAGGAGAAGCTGATCGACGAGATGCATCTGGCGATCGCGCCGGTGCTGCTCGGTACGGGCGAGAACCTTTTTGGCGGCCTGGACATGGTCAAGCTCGGCTATGTCTGCAGCGAGCAGGTTGCGACGCCGCTCGCCACGCACGTCACCATCAAGCGGAAGTAGTTACAGCTCTTTCTCCCCGTCACTATACGGGGAGAAATGTCCGGTGTCCGAACCGGATAGATAGGTAACAGAATGGACTGATTAGATGGGTGACAGTTTTCTCCCTCGCCGGGAGGACCGGCGATGGTTTGGCGAGAGACTGTACTCATGGATGAGCGGCTTCGGTTTGTTGTGGAATGCCTTTCTGGCGAGGAGACGATGACGCAGTTGTGTGCGGCCTTCGATATCTCTCGCAAGACCGGCTACAAATGGCTTGAACGCTACCGGGAGCTTGGACCGGTGGGCCTGCATGATCTGCCGCGTGCGCCGCTCAATCACGGCCGAGCGACGGCCGCGGATGTGGTGGAGCGGATCGTGGCTATGAAAGAGGCGCATCCGCTGTGGGGGCCTAAGAAAATCATGGCCAGGCTCAAGCGTGCGGA